>DATHPP010000171.1:0-23655 GCA_035483795.1 Tepidisphaeraceae bacterium
GCCGCCACGAAGAGGGGTTGCTGCCCGTGCTTCCTGCGTTTGCCCATCGCCATGAGTTCCTCCGTGATTGCGACTGTCACAATATA
This sequence comes from Tepidisphaeraceae bacterium, assembly GCA_035483795.1. Taxonomy (GTDB): domain Bacteria; phylum Planctomycetota; class Phycisphaerae; order Tepidisphaerales; family Tepidisphaeraceae; genus DASXMX01. The sequence continues at coordinate 87 of DATHPP010000171.1, forward strand.
TATAACTCAATCACGGATTCCAGTGGATAAACGACTTTTACCACGGGCTGCTAAGCCAGCCGCGCCGGCTGGCGGCGACCCGCTGGTCAAGTGGAACGCCGCCATTGTCGCCGCGAAGCCCCACTATCCCGATAACTCAGCGAATTACTATGAAGCGACCAGCGTCTCTCAGAAAGACAACGTCGTGACCTTCCATCTCACTGCCCACGGGTCGCCGGCCCCTCTGACGCCGTCGGGCAGCGCAAACTTCCAGAAGCTGCTATTGTCCACTGCCGGTGGATACCCCGCCGGCGCCCCGGCTCCGTCAGACAATACCCAGTACGCGTTTGTTGTGGACAAACCCACATGAGAGGCACGCGATGAAATCGTCGAGCAAGCGGCGACCCAAGGCCAAAAAGCCTCCCGGCCAGACGAATAAGATCTACGTCCTGGCAAGCGCACTGGAGGCGGCGCACCGCGCCTGGACGCGCCTCCCGCGAAAACTCAAGTTGCACGTCGCCCGTCAGCTGGTGGAAGAGCATGCCGAGGAACTCAAGAGCCAGTTCAAAGACTTGATCGCCGTATCCTATGGCTACCGGGCGACTGGTAAGTCTCGCAAAAACCGCACGGTCAACAGGACCGAGCCCTGCGTCGGATTCCTCGTGGCCAGAAAATTCAAGCCTCGCACCGCCTCCGAGCGCGAACACCGCCTGCCCAGTTTACTGCTCTGCTATACAGAACGTCGCGGCAAGCAGGTGCTGGTCGCCGTTCCCACCGATGTCGAATCGGTCAAGGTCATTTCACGACCGATCCGGGCCCAAAACATCCGCATCCGGGTAACCGGCGGCGCCGCCTCGAACCCCCAGACCGACTTCGGCGTGCTCGCCGCCGTCGTAAAACTTCCTCAAGGGGATAATCTGTACGGTCTCAGCTGCTTCCACGTCCTTGCCCTGACAGCATTCTTCGGCGGGCAGATGCCCAACAACGTGACGGTCTCCGACGATGCAAGCAGTACTGATTTGGGAACCCTCAGCCGGTACGTCGGAAAGCTCGATCCCAACGCGGCGGAGAATTTCGACGTCGCTCTTGCACAACTTGACCCGGCGGGAATGCCGGCATTGCAGTCGCACGTAACGCGCAATTGCAACAGTGTCCTTGCCGACGCTCACGACCTGACCGACTCCTACGGCAACTACACGATCTACGGTAAACAAAACCGCCAGATTCAGGTTGGCTTTTCCAAACGGTGGCGACAGTTCCCGATCCAATACGAAGGCATCGGACAAGTGACGCACCCCTGGGTCATTCAATCAGAAATTACCGATGGTGGCGCGACGGTTGCCGGCGACAGCGGTTCCCCCGTTCTGGGCCGCCAGCAGACCCAGTTCCTCGGCATGCACATTGCCGGCGACGGTGCGCTGCTCACTTTCATGATTGGCGCTCCCGATCTCCTGGATGCAACCAACTACGGATCGTTCAGCAGCGGGCAACAATTGCGGTTTCAGACCGATTTCTAACTCAAGTCCGCTGAAGAAACCGATGCATGAGGCCCGTCGCGACGTCCAAGCCGGGGGCCGCTAACTACCGCCCCGAGGCGAAGCAGGTCCGGTCATTGAATCAGGCTTGGCGGCATCATGAGGATCACGCCTTCCTTCTGCATGAGCTGAAGCTGCCCGAGCGCCCGGCGAATGGCGCGGACGCGCTGCGGATCGAGATCTTTCAGGTATGGCGCCGCGAGGTCGAGCAACGATCCGCGGGTGACCAGGTGGTTGGGATCGTTGTCGCCTCCGGCTTGTTCCATCAGGCGCTGGAGGATGTTCCTGGGCTCAGGAACGGTGCGGACGTCGTAATCCTTGAGGTCTGCCTTGCCGGCGGCGAATTCGATGGCGTCCTGGAGCGTGCCGATCTTGTCGACCAGGCCGAGATCGAGGGCCTGTCGCCCGGTGAAGACACGGCCGCCGGCCAGCTCATCGATCGGCTTCTTGAGGCGGTCGCCCCGGATGGCGACCACGTGGCCCTTGAACACGCCGTAGATGTCGTCCAGCCAGGCCTGAAGGCGCTGGTGCTCTTCGGGGGTGAAATCAGTATCGGAGGAAAGCAGGCCGGCGTGGGCGCCGCGCTGGTAGGCTTTCCAGGTGACGCCGATCTTGTTCCACATATCGGTGGTGACGAACTTGCCTCCGACCACGCCGATGGACGCGGTGATGGTCGAATCGTCGGCGAAGATGGTGTCGGCGGCGCAGGTGACGTAATACCCGCCGCTGCCGGCGACGTCGCCCATCGAAACGACGAGCGGCTTTTTCTCCTTCAGCCGCTGTGTCGCGCCCAGAATGATTTCGCTGGCGACAGCCGACCCGCCGGGCGAGTCGATGCGCAACACGACTGCTTTGATCGAATCATCCCGCGCGGCCTGGTCGATTGCCCGCGAAATGTCAGTGCTCATGGCCGCCGACGAGCCGAAAAGGCTCGCCTCACCCTTTCCCAGCAGGATCATCCCGTCGACATAGACGACGCCGACCGCCGGCTTGTTGTGGGTTGCGGCTTTCGGTCCGCCCATCAACTCCGCAAACGTGCGAACCAGCGCAAAGGGATTGGACACGTCGAGTTGCGGCGGCTTGGGCGCGCCGTACTGCTTCTCAAACGTCACCTCCGATCCGTATTTATGCTTGAGCATCGCCTCGAAGGCATCGTGATGCTCGACGGCGTCGATCAGGCCCGCCGCTTTTGCTTTCTCGGCGGTGTAGGGACCGCTGTCGATCCACTGGCGCACTTTTTCGGCGCTCACGTTGCGTCCGTCGGCGATTTGCTTGATCGCAGTGTCGTAGATCGAATCGAGCAGCCAGTTGGTCATCTGGTCTGCCTCGGGGCTGGGGCCGTCGCGCATGAACATCTCGCCGGCACTCTTGTATGCGCCGCAGTGCAGGATGTCGGGCACGACCCCCAGCTTGTCGAGCAGTCCGCGCAAGTATGGTTGATCGCCGTAAAGTCCGGTAATCCATAGATCGCCGGTGGGGACGACGCTCAGGCGCGACGCGCCCGAGAGGAGCACGTATTGCCCAAGCATCATGGAATCGGAATGGGCGTAAACTTCCTTGCCCGCCTGACGAAGCTTGTGCATGGCCTCGCGGAGTTCCTCGGCCTGTGCCAGGCCGAAGGACGCGCCGTCGCAGTTGATGACGACAGCCTTCACATTGGCATCGTCCGCGGCTTTCTTCATTCGTCCGACGACCTCGCGGAGCGAGGGGGCGGGCGTGCCCAGGAACAGGACCGACTCGTCCGCCGGCTGCTCGGTCAGCTCGCCGGTCAGATCGAAGACGGCAATCACGGGCTTGTCCGAATTCCGCTGCTGCTCTGCGGCGGCGTGCACTGTCGGGATGAACAAAAAAATTGCGCCCAGACCCGCCACATACTGACGCCAGACACTTTGTCCTGACATGACTCGCTCCTTTGCCCAATGCGATCACCCTGAGGATTCTCCGCTGATACGCTCTCCACCTTTCAGAGAATGACGGAGCGGGCCTATTACATCTTCCAAAGATTTCTCTAAGGAGGCACTTATCAGCAGGACAACCAACTCACAATCAGGAGTTACACCCGCTTACGACGCGCGGCGCAGCCTTTTGATTCCGTAGCCGAGAAGGACAAGGCCGGCAAGCAGAATCGCGATGCCGATTCCCAAAGCTTCCGCGGCATCGGATGGAAGACTTCCGGAATGCTTCATCTTGGCCAGGACCGGCAGAATCATGCTTGTGCCAAATAACGCCGCCAGACAACCGAGCAGAAGCCATAACCAGCGTCCCATGAAAAGCTCCTTTCGAGCCAGACAGAGGCAAATCAGGGTTTCGAGCAAGGGGACAGGCGCCTGAAGTTGCGACGACAGTTCATCCGCGTCGCCCATGCGGCCAAGGGTCGCGTCGGCCGCGGCGGCGTCCTCACCGAGCCGATCGCGTTCTTCCTCGTAGACCTGCCAGAAGTGGGAAAGTAATTCTTCCCGGATCATCCGCTTGCGGCCGGCGCGGGCCACGAGCGGCGCGACGATCCGCGCCACCCGCCCCTCGAACTGTCGCAGCCGGGGTTCGTTCACGCGGTGACCCCCAGGATTTGTCCAACGACCTGAGCGAACTGCCGGAACTCGGCGCGGGCGTCGTCGAGCCGGCGGCGGCCTTTGGCGGTGAGCCGGTAGACCCGCCGTCGCGGCCCGCGACGGGGCGTCTGGTTGGATTCCCACTCCCCCTTGATCATTCCCGCCCCCTCCAGCCGGTAGAGCGCCGGGTAAAGCGAGCCTTCTTTCAATTTCAGCGCCCCCGAGCCCGCTTCTTCCAGCCGCTTGAGAATCTCAAACCCGTGAGCGTCGCCGCGACGCAGCGCCGAGAGCACCATCGCCTCGAGGTGCCCGCGCAGCGCGTCGCCGTTGATATGCAACATGACTATCTATTTAGCTTGTCTTAATAGATTGGTCAAGAAGAAAACCCGGCGCGGGACGCGGCCGCGATCGACACGGCCGCGTCCCTTTGGGTTGCGCCGGACGAGTTACTGTCCCGCCCCGCGACGCGCTTCCTTCAACCCGACCTGCACATCCTGATCGTCGGGAATAGCCTGTGCAAGCTGCTCGTAAAGCTTTAGCGCTTTGACGTAGTCTTTTTTCTTCAGGTACGCTTGCGCCAGCCCGAACGTACCGGCGTTGGGCGCGGGATTCTGCGCGACCATCTTCTCCCAGAGCTTGATCGCCTCGTCGGTCTTGCCATCGGCGTCGAGTACGCGGGCCAACCCATTCATTGCGCCCGCGGCGTCAGGGTCGAGCTTCAAGGTCGTCTCGAACTCGCGCTTGGCATCGTCCAGTCGTCCGTTATTGAGGAAGTAGAAACCCAGTCCGTTGTGGGCGTCGGCGTCGTTGGGATTCTTTTTGAGGGCAGCTTCGAAAGCAGCCTTGGCCTCGACGCTGCCGGCGTTGAGCAGGTCCCAGCCACGTTGAACTTCGGGCGAGACGGGCTTGGGCGGCTCGATCTGCTTGCGGAGATTGTCGTCGAGTTTCCCGGCCTTGGCGGCGGCCAGGAGCGGCTCGGCCTCCTTTCCACCAGGCGAATCGACCGTTTTCTGTGCCCATTTGCGGGCCTCGTCAAACTTGCCTTCCAGCAGGTAGAGCTTGGCCAGCGCCCACCACGCCGCGGGGGCGCTGGGCGCTGCCTGAAGCAATTCTTTCTCGGCCTTGTCGTACTGCCGGCGTGAGAAGTCGATCTGCCCGACGCCGTTGAGGGCGGCCGGGAAAGTCGGCTCGAGCTCCAGCGCCTTGCGGAACGCCTTTTCGCCGGCATCGGCGTTTCCACTGTTGAATTCCGCCCACCCCAGCCCGTTCCAGGCGTTGACCAGCTTTGGATCCTGCTTTACGGCGCGGGAGAACTTGTCTTTGGCCTCGTCGAGCTTGCCCGCCTGCCAGGCGGACCACCCTTCCTGCTCCAGGCCCGTGGCGTTCGGAGGTTCGGCTTGTTTTGCAGGCCCTCCCGATAATGCGAGTATGAGAATTGTTGTAAAAGCAATCATGATGGCACCTGTAGAGATGAACCAGACGAGCCGCCTCCGGCGGCGCCGGCGTTTGGCCTGCTCGTCGCTTTTGAGCGATTCGACGAGCAGGTCATCTGCGCGCTTCATCGCCGCTTCCAGTCGCGAACCTTCGTTCGGCGGCGGCGTCGTCGCGACCTCGCGCCGTCTGTCCGACAATCGATTGCCTGGTAAGTTCACGTCGCATCCCCTTTCCCGATCCCCTTGATCAGTTTTGCCGCCTGCTCGGCGTTGGACTTGTCGGGGCTGACGGCGTCGAGAACCGTGCCGCGCACCCGCTGCGTCTTGGCGATCTCGCCGCGCAGCGATTCGATCACCTTGTCCAGCCGCGAGCGGATCGTCGGATAGGAAACGCCGACCTGCTCGGCAATCTGCTTGAGATTTCCACCGGCCAGGACGAACATCTCGATAAACCGCTGGTGCTCGACCGGCAGCGTGCCCAGCCGCGACATGGGAAAATCCGCCTCGATCGCCACCCCGCACCGCCCGCAGGCCATGCGGGTGACGACCATCGGCGCCGAGCAGTAGGGGCAATCACTGCCGACCGGCCGGGCCGAAGCTTCTTCGTTCATGCGTAAATCTAAACTCTCAGTGGATGAATTGTCAATAAAATAAAGTTTTTATGCGATTCATTTTAGTTTTCAAACACTACCACCGCCACGAGGCCCGGCCTGGGATGAAAGAACGTCGGGCCGAAAGCGTCCTTATGATTAGAAGGATCGGGCCGGCATTTTCGGCGGATTAGGACCTCATGCGTCGACCCTTGTCCATTCTCGCCACCGTGGGAATCGTGGTGATGTGCGCGCTGATTGTGACAGCCGTTCTTTTGCCCGTGTTCATCCCGACGGCACGGTTCATCTACATTGGCGGCGTCGGACCGGTGGGATTTCGGCTTTACCGGTTCGGCATCTGGGTCACGTACTACGGTTCCAAGTGGTTCAATTTCTCGATGTTCCTGCCGGCGGCCCTGATCGGCGCGCCGTCGCTGATCTACCTGATGCTCAATTCCATCCGGGATCGCCGCCAGAAGCGCCGGCTGGGGTTTGAGGTGGTGCAGGAGGAGAACCAGACATCCTGAGCGCCATGAGGTTGTGCGCCCAGGAATAACGGAGCCGGCGGGCAATGCCCGCCCTTACGCGCGATGTACGGCGGGCACTGCCCGCCTGTCAGTTCTCGTGCAGCCCGCTCAGACGCCCGGCGACAGATCCGTCAGCTCTCCATCGCAAATGTGAAAGCAGCAGGCGTTCGGGATTCCGGGGCCGAAGGCGTGGTCGGTAATGGGCGTGGCGGTGGCCAGGCGCTTCAGCAGATCGACGCAGGCGCCGTGGGTGACGATGAGTAGCTTCTGATTTTCGGCCCACTCATAAAATGGACCCAGCCGTTGCATGAGCTGCTCGGCGGTTTCGGCGTAGACGCGGACGCCGTCGAGCTGGCATTCGGCGCCCCACTCGCGGATGCGAAAATCGGGGATAAATCTCAGGCCCGTCGCTTTGGCGATGGAATGGGCGGTTTCGCGGGTGCGGCGGTAGGGGCTCACCAGGGGCACGAAGCCGCTGAGGTCATGTTGGGCAAGCAATTCGCCCAGTCGCCCGGCCTGCTCCCGGCCCAGGTCCGTCAGGCAACAATCCACGTCGGTAGAATGCCCGGTGTTTACCGTACTCTGAGCGTGGCGGATCAGAATGAGTTCGGTCATCGATAGCCGCTATATGTAGCACAGCCGCCCCGGCTGTGTTCGACCGTAGGTCAAAAGTCTTCCGCCTTCGGCGGAACACCGCCGGGGGCGGCTGTGCCACAAGGTGTCTGCTACAATAAACGACGCGCCCCGTTACGTGGTAGTGCAAACAATGGCGGACATGCGAAGGTCTCTGCTCCTGTTGTTGATGGCCGTGGGTATCACGGCCTTTGCGCACGCGGCTGAGAAGGCGTTGCCGCAGACCATCGATTTCAATCGCGACATCCGGCCCATCTTCTCGGAAAACTGCTACTTCTGCCATGGGCCCGACAAAAACAAACGCAAGGGCGACCTGCGGCTGGATACCAAAGACGGGCTTTTTTCGACCCACGACGCGGCGCCCAACGTCGCGCCGGGCCACGTCGAGCAGAGCGAACTGTACCGGCGGATCACCACCGCCAACGCCGACGAGCGCATGCCCGATCCCAAGAGCAACAAGAAGCTCGCGGATCGGCAGATCGCATTAATCAAGCTTTGGATCGAGCAAGGCGCGCCGTGGAAGGGGCACTGGGCGTATCTGCCGGTTGTCCGGCCGCCCGTGCCGCAGGGGACTTCGGAGAATCCCATCGACAGCTTCGTCCTGGCCGGGCTGAAGGATGCGGGGTTGCATCCGGCCCCGCAGGCGGATCGAGTGACGCTCATCCGACGGCTGAGCTTCGACCTGACCGGGCTGGCGCCGACCGAAGCGGAAGTCCGCCAATTCGTCCACGATGACACGCCGGACGCTTACGACCGGCTCGTGGACCGCTTGATGTCCTCGCCGCACTTTGGCGAGCGGATGGCGATGTGGTGGCTCGATCTGGTCCGCTATGCCGACTCGATCGGGTATCACAGTGACAATCCGATGAACGTCTGGCCGTACCGCGATTACGTGATTCGGGCATTCAACCAGGACAAGCCGTTCGATCAGTTCACCCGCGAGCAGATTGCCGGCGATCTTCTGCCCGATGCAACGCAGGAGACACGGGTGGCGTCGTGCTACAACCGCCTGATCGAGACCACCGAGGAGGGCGGCGCCCAGCCGAAGGAATACGCGGTCAAGTATGAATGCGATCGTGTGCGCAACGTCTCAAACGTCTGGATGGCCGCGACGATGGGGTGTTGCCAGTGCCACGATCACAAGTTCGACCCGTACACCCAGAAGGACTTTTACAACATGGCGGCGTTCTTCGCCGACGTGCAGGAGGCCGCGGTTGGGCGTCGCGAGCCGGGAATGCCGGTGCTGGACAACGCCCAGGCCAAAGAGCTCAAGGCATTGGACAGCGGGATCGCGGAACTGGGCAAAACGCTCAACCAAAGCACGCCCTCACTTGCCGCGGCGCAACTGGAATGGGAGCAGCGGCAACAGCGCGTCAATCGCAACATCAACTGGACAGTGCTGACGGTCGATCGGGTCAGCAGCCGCAACGGGGCGGCGTTTCAGATCAAGCCGGACCGATCGGTGCTGGCGTCAAAGACATCGAGCCAGGAAGTGTTTACGGTCACGGCAACCACCCATCTTCATGGGATCACGGGAATCCGTCTGGAAGCGCTGCCGGACCCGAGCTTTCCGTCCGGCGGGCCGGGCGCGGCCCCCAACGGCAATTTTATCTTGACCGGGTTTTCGGCGAGCGTGAACGGATCGCCAGTCGCGCTCGTCCGCGCCGCGGCGGACCATTCGCAGTCGGGCTACGCAATCGAAAATGTGTTAAAAAACCGGAAGGTCGGTTGGGCGATCTTGCCCGAGACCGGCAAGCCGCACGCGGCCGTCTTCGAGCCGGAAATTCCGATCGCCGGCGGGGGGCAAGAGCAGCTCAGCTTCACTCTCGATTTCCAGTCCACGCGCGACAATGTCCTGGGACATTTCCGGCTCGCCGTTACGACCGATTCCGATCCGGCCCGGCAATACTCCGTCCCCGCGAACATCCGAAAGGTCCTTGCCGTCGCGGCCGACCAACGTGATCCGGATCAGAAAAACGAACTGGCCCGTTACTATCGCTCGATCGCGCCGTCGCTTGGGCCGTTGCGCGACCAGCTTGCCGAGACGAAAAAAGACAAGGAAAGTTTTCTCGCCCAGGTTCCCAAATGCCTGGTTTCGGCTTCCACAGAGCCGCGCGTGGTTCGGCTCCTCCATCGAGGCGACTGGATGGACGATTCGGGCGATGTCGAATCGCCGGCTGTCCCGCATTTCCTGCCACAGCCTCGGCTATCGATGCGAGAGGGCGAGGCTCCCGCCGATCCGCACGTTTGCCGTGACACGGGTTTTCAACCCGTGCTGACGACGTCCGAAGTAAAGGAACCGGCAATTGCCGCGTCTCTCTCACCGCACGGTGCCAGGCACGGGTTAAAAACCCGTGTCACGGGAAACGCCGTATCGGGAGGTTTCGCCTCGGCAGGATTCGCCCCCTCCCAAACGCAGGCGCATCAGAAGCGACTCACCCGGCTCGATCTGGCGAACTGGCTTGTCTCTCGCGAAAACCCGCTGACCGCCCGCGTCGTCGTCAACCGGCTGTGGAAGCTGTATTTCGGCATCGGGATTTCCAAGAGTCTGGACGACCTGGGTTCGCAGGGCGAGTCGCCGACGAATCCGGAACTGCTCGATTGGCTGGCCGGCGAGTTCATGGACAGCGGATGGGACATGAAGCACATGGTCCGGCTGATGGTCACGAGCGCCACGTATCGCCAAAGTTCCGCCGCGACCTCGGAAGACAAGCAGATCGACCCGTTCAACCGCCTGTATTCGCACCAGGCGCGGTTCCGGCTCGACGCGGAAGTGATCCGCGACGAGGCGCTCCAGTTCAGTGGCTTGCTGTCGCCCAAGATCGGCGGCCCGAGCGTCAGGCCGTATCAGCCCGGCGGTTTCTGGGACCCGCTGAACTTCCCGCCGCGGAAATACGAAGCGGATGCCGGCGAAAGCCAGTACCGTCGCGGGCTGTACACCTGGTGGCAGCGCACGTTCCCTCATCCGAGCCAGACCGCCTTCGACCAGCCCACCCGCGAGGAAGCGGCTTGCGAACGGTTGCGGTCCAATATTCCCCAGCAGGCGCTGGTGCTGCTCAACGATCCAACGTATGTGGAAGCCGCCCGGGTCTTTGCCGCCCGGATAATGAAGGAGGGCGGGACTGAGTTTTCCGATCGGCTGAAGTGGGCGTTCCAGACGGCGCTAAACCGTGACCCGACCCCGGCCGAGTCGAGGATTATTTCGGATCTTTACCAGAAGCATTTGCAGGAGTATTCGCAGGACAAGGACGACGCGAAGCGGTTTGCGAGCACCGGACAGGCCGCCGTGCCAAACGACTTGGACGTGTCCGAGCTGGCGGCGTGGACGTCGGTGGCGCGCGTGATCATCAACCTGAGTGAGACGATCACACGATCGTGATTCCCCGTGACACGGGTTTTCAACCCGTGCTTGGTGATGTGAACCGTCGGTGGATTTGAAATTTTCGGCACGGGTTAAAGACCCGTGTCACAGGGCGACATGAACTTCCTCGATCAAATTCGTTTTCAGCAGCGTCGCAGCTTTCTTGGCCGGGTCGGGCGCGGGACGGGCGCGATCGCGCTCGCATCGCTTTTGAATCCGTCGCTGATGTTTGGCGAAACAACCTCGAAGGAATCGCACTACGACGGCGTCGTGAACCCACTGCACTTTGCCCCCAAGGCCCGCCGGGTCATCTGGCTCGGCATGGCCGGTGGCCCTTCGCACCTGGAAACCTTCGACTTCAAGCCCAAGCTCGGCGAGATGTCCGGCAAACCCATGCCCGAATCCTTCACCAGGGGCCAGCCGATCGCCCAGCTTCAGGGACAGCAGCTTCGTTGCTACGCGCCGCAGTACGGCTTCAAACGCTTCGGCAAGAACGGCGCGCTCATCTGCGAGCTGTTCCCGCAGATCGGCTCGATCGTCGACGACATCTGCGTCATCCGCTCGATGACCACCGATGCGATCAACCACGATCCCGCCCACACGTTCATGAACACCGGAACGACGATTTCCGGCCGGCCCAGCATGGGATCGTGGGCGACCTACGGCCTGGGCAGCGACGCCGACAATCTCCCCGGCTTTGTCGTCCTCACCAGCGACGGCCGCGGCGGACAGAATCAGCCCATCGCCGCCCGCCAGTGGTCCAGCGGCTTCCTGCCCAGCCGTTTCCAGGGCGTCCAATTCCGCAGCAAGGGCGACACGGTTTTGTACCTGAGCAACCCCAAGGGCGTGACGCGCGATCAGCAGCGCGACGTTGTCGATGCCGTGCAGAAGCTCAACCAGATTCAAAGTGCCAGCGTCGACGATCCCGACATCGCCACGCGGATTTCGCAATACGAGATGGCCTTCCGCATGCAGGCCAGCGTTCCCGAGCTGATGGACCTCTCGGATGAGCCGAAGGAAATCCTGGAGATGTACGGCACGCACGGGTCCGACGGCTCGTACGCTGCGAATTGTCTGCTGGCCCGTCGCCTTGCCGAACGCGGCGTGCGCTTCATCCAACTGTACCACCGCGACTGGGACCACCACACCAACCTCAAAAGGGACATCAAGCTCAAGGCCGAAGAGATCGACAAGCCGACCGCCGCCCTCATCACGGACCTGAAGCAGCGCGGCATGCTCGACGACACGCTGGTGGTTTGGGGCGGCGAATTCGGCCGCACGCCCATGGCCCAGGGGAGCGGCCGCGATCATCACATCAAGGGCTTTTCCATGTTCGTCGCTGGCGGCGGCATCCAGGGCGGCGTCCAGCTCGGCGCCACCGACGATCTCGGCTACAACGCCGTCCAAGACGTCACCAGCGTCCACGACCTCCACGCCACCATGCTCCACCTCCTGGGCGTCGACCACAAAAAACTCACCTACAAATTCCAGGGCCGCGATTTCCGCCTGACGGACGTCAGCGGCAATGTGGTGGGAGAGATGCTGGCATAGCTCCGCCTGCGGTCGTGTATAATCAGTCGCGGGAGGGCGAGGCTCCCGCCGAGCCGGAACCTTCCCGCAACGGGAGATCCGGCTCGGCAGGAGCCTTGCCCTCTCGGTCTCACGATTGCGCAGGAGTCGCTATGTCCTCACCCTTTCCGGGAATGGACCCATATCTGGAGAACGAGGAAGTCTGGCACGACTTCCACGAGCGGTTCATCCCTGCCCTGGCCGAGGCGCTGGGGCCGCAGGTGCGCCCCAACTACATCGTGAAGATCGACGAGCACGCATACATTCATGAGCTCCCGTCCGACCAGCGGCGATTGATCGGCCGTCCCGATCTTCTTGTCTCCGGAAGCTCGACGCCTGCGAAGACGGCCGGCGCAACCGCCGAGGCGCCGATTTACGGACAACTGCCGCTTGCCGTCGATGTCGAGCGGCAGCCGTACATCGAAATCCGCGACCGGGCGACGCGAGAAATCGTGACGGTCGTTGAAATTCTCAGCCCGTCGAACAAATGTGTTGGCGCGGATCGCGACCAATACCTCGGCAAGCGGGAGCAGTTCCTTCGCAGCACGGCAAGCTTTGTCGAGATTGATTTGCTGCGCGGCAACCCGCGGCTGCCGGTCGAGGGGTTGCCGCCGTGCGATTACTACGCCATGGTGAGCCGGCCCGAAGATCGACCTCGCGTTGAATTGTGGCCGATGAACCTGCGCGACCCGCTCAAGCCGGTTCCAATTCCGCTGCGTGCGGGTGACGCGGACGCCACGCTCGATCTTCAGCAGGTCCTCGGTCGCGTACATGACGCGGCGTGTTATCAGGACTATATCTATCAGAATGCGCCACAACCGCCGCTTTCCGCGGATGACGCGCGATGGGCGGCGCGACTCGCTGCCGAAGCGATTCGCATGTCACAGCGTGCGTGACATCTCAGGCGATTCTTCTCGCCCCGGAAAAAAATAGCTCCCGACCCTATTTTTCTCCGGGGACGAAAAATAGGGTCGGGAGCTATTTTTTGTCCGAGGAGGAAACAATGGGGGGCACTGCGGCCGAGCCCGCTGCTCAGAATGATGCGAAAATAAACGGCGGATTTTCTGTCATGGCTGATTGATCCGGCCACGGCCAATGTGTTAGTTTCGTCACGGCTTCCGGTGAAGCGTGCGGCTTGGGACCGTCGCCGAACATCCTCCCGGAAATGCCGCCGGACTCAGCTTGAGATGGATCGCATGGCCGTTCTTCGATGCCCGCTCGGCCGACCCTCGCGTCGGATTTCCTCCCCCCAAATTCACTTCTGCACACTCGAAACGCTCGAATTGCGGAGGCTGCTTTCGGCAGATCCGGTGATCGACGTGATGGTGCTTTACACCCCGGAGGCGGTGCAGCAGGCGGGCGGAACCGCCGCCCTCACCGCCCGGATCAACCGCGCCATGTCCGATACCAACCTCGCCCTGGCCAACAGCCAGGTCAACGCCAGCGTCCGGCTGGTGCATGAGGGTGAGGTGAATTACACTGAGAGCGGAGTCATCAACACGGACCTGTTGGACCTTCAGCAGGGCGTCGGCAGCCTGGGCTCAGTCGCCGGGCTGCGGCGGCAGTACGGCGCCGACCTGGTCTCCCTCTGGGTGGGCAATGAGGCCGGCACCGAGGCCGGCGAGGCCTTCCAACCCGACGGCCCGGCCACGGCGCAGGCGCAATTCGGGTTCAACGTCGTCGAGGCGCAATACGCGACGAACAATTATGTCTTCGCCCACGAGGTCGGCCACAACCTCGGCGCCGGGCACGACCGCAGCGATCCTTCGCCGCGCGCGATCCCCTATGCGTATGGGAAGACATTCTATTTGGGCAATTACTTCGTCGGCGACATCATGAACGTTGCCGGCGCCGACCGCATCCCCTATTACTCGAACCCGAACGTCAGCTTCGAGGGCGTCCCCACGGGCAACCCCGACAACTCCGCCCAGGCCGCCGACAACGCGCGGGTGATGAGCGAATTTGCCCCGATCGTCGCCGATTATGAGCCCAGCGTCGTCCCCGACACGACCGGACCGACCGCCGCCATCCTCGGTGTCGTCGTCAACCCGGCAAAGCAGACGCTGATGGTCAAGATCGAATACGCTGACGACACCGCCGTCAACGTTTCCAGCTTCAAGACCGGCAACATCACCGTCACCGGGCCCAACGGATTCTCAAAAGTCGCCACCTACCTCGGCGACGACTTTTCCAGCAACGGACCCCAGCGCGTGGCGGCCTATCAGGTGAGCATCGCCGGCTACACCACCGATCCCACCGCCTATACCTTCAACCTCGCGACCGGCGCCGTGACTGACATCTATGGCCACGGCTCAACCGACAACGTGCTTGGCGCGCCGCAAAGCCGGCTTCCCGATCGCGCGGGACCACGGCCGGCCACGGCGTTCGACATCGGCGTCATGAACGGTCTGTCGATCCGTTTCAACAACTGGATCGACTCCAACGATCCCACGGCCTTCTACCGGTTCACCGTCACCAGTACAGAACAATTCACGGCGCATCTGACCGGCCTGTCCGGACAGATCGACGAATTGGTCGTGCAGGACCGCAACAGCGACGGGATCATCGAATCCAACGAAATCCTCTCTTACCCGCGGCGCACCGGCACCACGCCGGAAACCATCTCGCTGACCCTTTCGCCCGGAACGTATTACCTGTGGGTGGCGCCGCCGGCGCTGGGCGCGACGTCGACGTACACGCTGACGATGTCGGCCGCGCCGCTACCTCCTCCGCCGCCGGCCCAGGCCCAGGACGTTATTTCCGGCAACGTTTTCGACGACTTCAACGCCAACGGCGTCCGCGATTCGGGCGACGTGGGCCTGGGCGGTTGGCAGGTTTACGCCGATCTCAACGGCAATGGCCGTCTCGATCCCGGCGAGCCTTCAACCTTCACCGATGCCCAGGGCAACTATCGTTTTACCAACCTCGCCCCCGGTCCCTACATCATCCGCGCGTTGCCCAAGACCGGCTGGCGCCAAACCACCCCGGCCAACAATTACGGCCAGCACCTCACCCTCGGCGCCGGCCAGAGTCTGTCCAACGCCAATTTCGGCGAAACCCAGCAAAACCAGATCACCGGCGTCGTCTACAACGACTGGAACGGCGACGGCATCCACCAGAATGGCGAAGCCGGCTTGGCCGGCTGGACTGTCTACCTCGATCTGAACAACAACGGCATCCTCGACTCCGCCGACCGCGTCACCACCACCGACTTCTACGGCAACTTCAGCTTCACCAACGTCCCCGCCGGCGCCTACACTCTCCGTGCCCTCGCCCCGCAGTCGCACTGGCACCCGACGAACCCGATCACCGGCTCCTTCCGCATCACCATCGCATCGGGCCAGGTGATCAGCTCATTGTCCTTCGGCGAGCGCTGGATCTGACGCGCAACCTTCCTTTCCGTTTCGCCGCGGAGAAAAATAGCTCCCGACCCTATTTTTCTCCGAGTACGAAAAATAGGGTCGGGAGCTATTTTTCTCCGCGGCGAAACGGAAAGGGAAGCGCTGGCACAAGAATAACTTGAATCCCCTTCCGGTGTCGGTCATCGTGATGAAAGCAGATGCCGACCGTACGAGCCTTCATCGCCTTGGGCGCCAACCTCGGAGATCGCGAGGCCAACATTCGCCGCGCGCTTGCCGCTCTGGATGCAGTCCCTGACATTCGAGTCATTCAGGGATCGCCGCTCCTGGAGAATCCCGCGGTCGGCGGCCCTCCCGACTCGCCAACGTTTCTCAACGCGGTCGCGGAGATCGAAACGTCGCTCGAACCCGAGCCATTGCTGGACCGATTGCTCGAGATTGAACGCCAATTGGGTCGAGTGCGCAAACACAAGTGGGAACCCCGGGTAATCGACCTGGACATTCTTCTGTATGGCGACGAAATCATTCAGACGCCCGCCCTTCAGATTCCCCACCCCCTGATGCACCAGCGTCCCTTCGTCCTCCAACCCCTGGCCCAGATCGCCCCGGATGTCATTCATCCCGTAACGAACAAGAGCATCGCGGAACTGTTGCGGTCCCTGTAGCAGGCACGCTCCGCGTGCCGTGGCGGACGGCGCCCAGAGTGTGCCTGCCACCGCGAGCTAAACGACCCCATGTATTTACCAATGCCCTAATCCCCTCTACCCTTTGCCGCATGAACGTCGTCCGCACCATTGCCCAGGCCCGGGCGCTCCGGGCGGGCGGATCGCCGCTCGCCCTGGTACCCACCATGGGCGCCCTTCATGCCGGCCACGTGTCCCTGTTCACTCTGGCCAAACAACACGCCCCCCAGGTCGCGGCCAGCATCTTCGTCAATCCCACCCAGTTTGGCCCGCGCGAGGATTACACCAAATACCCCCGGCCGATCGAAGAAGACCTTGCGAAGTGCGAGCAGGCCGGCGTCGACTGGGTCTTTGCCCCCGAAGCCCAGGAAATGTATCGCCCGGGATTGACCGACATCACCATCGACCTGCCGCAACTGGCCGATGTGCTCGAAGGCAAGCACCGCACCGGCCACTTCAGCGGCGTCTGCCAGGTCGTCGCCAAGCTCTTCAACATCCTCCAGCCCACCGTCGCCGTCTTCGGCCAGAAGGATTACCAGCAACTGCGGATCATCACGGCCATGGTCGACGCGCTCGATTGGCCGATCCGCATCGTCCCCGGCCCGACCGTCCGCGAGGGCGACGGCCTGGCGATGAGCAGCCGCAATCAATATTTGTCTGAGACCGACCGCCAGAAGGCCCTGTCCATCAGCCGGGCGCTGTTCATCGCCAAGGGCGAATACACCAAGGGGATTCGGCAGACCAATCGGCTGATTACAACAATGCAGAAGGTGATGCTCGAGCAGCACCTGTCGATCGACTACATCGCCGCCGTCGATCCCCAGACCCTCAAGCCAGTGGATGTGGTGGGCGGGCCGACGGTCTTGGCAGTCGCGGCACGAGTAGGCAACACGCGGCTCATTGACAACGTCATCATCGGTTGACCACCGATTTTCTCCAGCGATATCCGGGGCTCCGCTGCGCTTCGCACCCGGCTTGGCGATAACTCTCCTGCGATCGGGAAGCTTTTTTGCCCCGCCTTTCCTACAATCCCGCGGGTGATGTTGACCAAGCTCCTGAAATCAAAAATCCATAACGCGACCGTGACCTTCACCGACGTGAACTACCACGGGAGCATCACCATCGACGCCGACCTGCTGTCGGCCGGCGGGCTCTTGCCCAATGAAGCGGTCGTCGTCGCCGATAGCGAGAACGGCAACCGGTTTGAAACCTATGTCATTCCCGGCGAGCGCGGCAGCGGGGTCATCGGCATCAACGGCGCCGCCGCCCGGCTCAGCAAGGTCGGCAACCGCGTGATCATCATGAGCTTCGTGCTCGCGGCGCCGGACCAAATCGCCGGCCACCGCTCCCGCGTCGTCATCGTCAACGCAAAGAACAAGGTCGTCGAAACCGTCGAGCACGCCAGCTCGATTGAACGGGCGCCGTGAAAGATGCGTAATGAATCGAAGAGTTTGTCCTGAACGGCACGTGAAACGTGAAGACGTGAAACGTGATAAAACGGCCAAGGTTTTATCACGTTTCACGTCTTCACGTTTCACGTGCCGTTCAGGGTGAATGCATTCAATCATTCGTCTCTCGCTGCAAGGGACCCTATGCATCAAATCCTCTTCCGTCTTCCCGACTTTCTCCCGAAGATCGGCGGCGCGCCGATTTACGGGTACGGGCTCATGATGGTGATCGGCTTCTTTGCGGCCATGGAGCTGGCCAAGTTCCTCGCCCGCCGGTCGAAAATCGACCCGGAAATCTTCGCCAACGCCGCCCTGATCGCGCTGGTGGCCGGCGTGGTCGGCGCACGCCTGTCCCACGTCCTGGAAAACATCCAGGAATACACCCGCAGCGATCTGAGCTTCGCACAGAACCTGTGGAACGCCATCAACATCCGCAGCGGCGGCTTGACCTATTATGGCGGGTTCCTGCTGGCCTTTCCCGCCGTCGTCGCGTACGGCTGGTACAAAAAAGTCCCCATCCGCCTCGGCATGGACATCGTCGCCCCCTGCGTCGTGATCGGCCTGGGCTTCGGCCGCATTGGCTGCTTCTTGAACGGCTGCTGTTACGGCGCCGAAACCAACGCACCCTGGGCCGTGCAGTTTCCCTATCACAGCGACGCTTATATGGAGCAGTTCTATAGCGGAGAAATCCAGGTGCCGCATGAGTTGATCGACGCCAACGGATATCCCAGGAGCATCGACCAGATCGAAGCCGACCGAACCCTCACCCGCCAGGAGCGCGCCGATCTGGTCAATCTCGCTCGGTCGCAGCACGCACTGCCCGTTCATCCCGCCGAGCTTTACAGCACGATGACCGCATGGCTGATCGCCGCCCTTCTGGTCGCCTATTTCACGCTCCCGCATGCGCCCGGGCGGGTATTCGCCCTGATGCTCATTGTGGAAGGCGTCTCGCGCTTTCTGCTGGAAATGGTGCGGGCTGAGCCGCAGGGAACCTTCTTTGGCCACCACATTTTCGGTCCACTGACTTTCAGCGAAGGTCTGAGCATTCCCATCGCTTTGCTGGGTGTAGTGCTCTGGTTCGCCTTCGGCGCCAAGTCGCTCTGGCCCGAACCCCACCCGGCGCTGGCTTAAGGTTAGCGCATTTGGTGGGGGAGGCATTCCTGTCTGCCTCGGATGCCGGTACTCTGGCATCCGACTGAACGTTTCGGGTCGACGAGTACGTCGCCCCGAGGAAGACAAGAATGCCCGCCCCACCAAAAGGACGTGCGGCACTTTGTCCTTGGCCTGAAAGTGAAATAATCGTTAGTATCAACGTCTAATAGGGTGGGGAAAACGGGCTGAGGGCAATCGATTTGAAAATCGCGGCAATTGTACTTGTGGTGCTGGGCCTGATGGGCGGCGTGGCGTACTTCGTGTTCGCCCGCGTCCGCGCCGCCTCCGCGCAAACAGGGATCATCGAAGTTCGCGTCGAGCCCGCCGCCCGCGGCAGCCTCATCGAATCCGTCTCCGCCCCCGGCGAAATCCAGCCGCTCACCAAAGTCTCGATCAGCGCCAAAGTCGCCGCCCCGATTGTTAAGATGCCCTTCAAAGACCGCGAAGGCCAGCCCGTTCATCAGGGGGATCTCCTCGTTAAGCTCGATGACGACGACCTCCAGGCGATCAAGCGCCAGCTCGAAGCCGAGAAGACCGCGCAGCAGCAGAACATCGAGGTCGCCCGCCAGCGCATCATCGCCCAGCGCGCCTCCATCAGAGCGAGCCGGGCGATGGTTGCCGACCTCAAGCGCGACTTCGACCGACAAACCTCGCTGGTCGCGACGCACGATGTCAGCCAATCCGTCCTCGATACCGCCCAGGCCAAATACGACGAGCAGATGGAGCAGATTGCCTCTGCCGAGCAGAACCTGGTGGCGGATGAGACCAATCTCAAGGTGATGGCGGCCCAGTTGGTCGCCGCCGAGGCGCAGGTGGACAAGGCTCAGAAAGACATCGACTACACCACGATCAACTCGCCCATCGACGGCACGGTCACTTCCATCAAGGCCGAGGTCGGCGAGATGGTCGTCACCGGCACCATGAACAACGCCGGCACCGTCATCATGGAAGTCGCCGACCTGGACAAGATGCTCATGATCGCCCGCGTCGACGAGAGCCAGATCGACGCCGTGAAGAAGGACCAGCACGCCACCGTTCGCATCCAGGCCTACCGCGATCAGGTCTTCGACGGCACCGTCTACACGGTGGGCGAGTCCCGCACGACCGACCAGCTCGACCAGACCAAGTACTTTGAAGTGAAGATCGCTTTGGACCGCAAAGGCCGCCGCATCCGCTCCGGCCTCAGCGCCGACGTGGAGATCGAAACCCAAAGCCACAACGACGCGATCAAGGTCCCCAGCCAGTCGGTGATGAGCCGCCCGCTCGAGCAGTTGCCGGCCGAGCTCCGCAAAAGCCCGGACGTCGAAAAGGGAAAATCCTTTGCCACGGTGGTTTTCCGCTGCATCAACAACAAGGCCGTCGTCACCCCCGTCACCGTCGGCCCCAGCGACGACACGCACACGGCGATCAAGTCGGGATTGAACGAAAATGATCCGGTGATCACCGGCCCGTACAAAATCCTCGAATCGCTTCAGGACGGACAGGCCGTCAAGGTTGAAACATCGGCGCCAACGACGCAGCCCGCCGTGCCGAAGGTTGTCGTCGCGCAGAAAGATTGATTGTGACACGGGTTTGTAACCCGTGCTGGCGGCGTCCCGCGGAGACGAACTTCGCCTCGTCAGATCTCTCGTAAGTTTGCAATGTCTAGCACGGGTTGAAAACCCGTGTCACATGAAACGTGGTCATTCGCCTTCACAACATCACGAAGCACTACAAAGTCGGCCCGGAAAAAATCCGCGCGCTCGACGGCGTCTCCCTCGAAGTCGATCGCAACGAATACGTCGCCGTCATGGGAACGTCCGGCTCCGGCAAAAGCACGCTGATGAACATCCTCGGCTGTCTCGACCGCCCGACCTCCGGCACCTATGAGCTTGACGGCCGCGTCACCACCAGAATGAGTGCCGCCGCCCTGGCCCGAGTCCGCAACGAGCGGATCGGCTTCGTCTTCCAGTCCTTCGAGCTGCTGCCTCGCCTCTCCGCCCTAAAAAACGCCGAGCTTCCCCTGCTCTATTCCCCGACCGGCTGGTGGTCACGCCGGTCCCGCGCCAAGCAAGCCATGAAAGTCGTCGGCCTTGCCGATCGCATGCGCCATCGCCCCAATCAACTGTCCGGCGGCCAGAAACAGCGCGTCGCCATCGCCCGCGCCCTCATCAACAAGCCTGCCATCCTCCTGGCCGACGAACCCACGGGAAACCTCGACAGCACCACCACCGACGAAATCCTCGACCTCTTCGACGACCTCCACCGCCACGGCCAGACCATCATCATCGTCACGCATGAGCCGGATGTCGCCCGCCATGCCCAGCGCGTCATCCGCATGAAGGACGGCAGAGTCCAGACCGATCTGCCCGTCGATCAGGACCCCGTCTGTCAGGCCGCCGCCCCGCCCTTCGCGGTTGCGGCCGGGGAGGGCGTGTGAACCTGCTCCGCCTGACCGTGCAGAGCCTTCCCCGTGACACGGGTTTCCAACCCGTGCCGAGCGCCGCAATCCCTAAGGTTGCGCTCTCGAACAAAAGAACCAGGCACAGAAACCACAGAGCACACAGAGAACACAGAGAGAGGACAAGAACTCATCCTTGGATTTCTCTCTGTGACCTCTGTGGTCTCTGTGGTTCCCACGCATTCCGTGCCGCGGGGGAGGCCGCGTGAACCTGCTCCGCCTGCCCGTCTCGATCCTGCTTCTGGCGATCCAGAGCGCGATCCTCGCCATCGGCCAGATCTGGGCCAACAAAACCCGCTCGGTCCTCACCACCATCGGCATCGTGATCGGCGTCGCGTCCGTCACCGCGGTCATCGCCGCCCTCACCGGCCTGCGAACCAGCGTCCTCACCGAATTCGAAACCCTTGGCACCGACAAGATGTTCGTCTTTCCATATTACAACGGCCCCTCCAAGCGCAATCCCCGCGGCTACTTCTTCGGCCTCCACACCGCCGACTTCGATGGAATCCTCGAACACTGCCCCGACGTCAAAGCCTTCACCCGCGAGATCGAGCTCAGCGTGACCGCCAGCAACGGCACCAAATCCGAGGACAACGTCCCGCTCCTGGGCGTCGAGCCGAGTTGGCACGAGGTCGAAAACCGCCCCGTCATCATCGGCCGTACGTTTTCCCTCATCGACAACCAGCACGCCCGCGCCGTCTGCCTGATCAACGCCCGCCTGCGCGACCGCCTCGGCCTGCCCGTCGATCCCACCGGCGAGCCCGTCCTTCTGGGCAGCCGGCGCTTCCGCATCGTCGGCGTCCTGGAAAACCGCACCGAATCCAGCATGTTCGGCGGCGGAGGCAGCGGCATGGAGGCCTTCATCCCCTTCAACACCGGCGCCCGCTCCCGCGAACGCCAGGGCATCTTCGTCATCGCCACCTGCCGCGCCCCCGACGTCGCCGAGGAAGCCCGCGCCGAAATGACGTTCTTCCTCCGGCACAAACGCAAAATCCCCCTCGATTCGCCCGCCGACTTCCGCATCGAAATTGTCGAGCAGTTCCTCCAGGAGTTCAGCAAAGTCTCCGCCACCATCACCCTCATCGCCACCTGCGTCGTCGGAATCTCGCTGCTCGTGGGCGGCGTCGGAATCATGAACATCATGCTCGTCAGCGTCTCGGAGCGCACCCGCGAGATCGGCCTCCGCAAGGCCGTCGGCGCCCGCCCCAGCGCCATCCTCTTCCAGTTCCTCATCGAGGCCACCATGCTCTGCCTGATGGGCGGATTCATCGGCCTGCTCGGCGGCGAAGCCATCCTCCTGGCCCTCAAGCACATCCCCGATTCCCAGCTCGACAAGGCCTACGTCCCCGCCTGGGCCGTCGCCCTCGCCTTCGGTTTTGCCGCCGGCGTCGGCCTCATCTTCGGCATGTTCCCCGCCATCAAAGCCGCCAGGCTCGACCCCATCGAGGCCCTGCGACATGAATAACCCGCTTCCCCGTGACACGGGTTGCCAACCCGTGCCGAGCCCCGCACCCACTGAGGCCGCGCTCGCACAGAAAAGACCAATACACAGAAACCACAGAGAACACAGAGAACACAGAGAAATGAGGAGATCTCAACTCTGCTCTTTCCTCTGTGCTCGCTGTGACCTCTGTGGTTTCTGTGCTGAACTTCTTTCCGTCCGACGATCCGGCCTTCCCGTGACACGGGTTTTCAACCCGTGCTGACGACGCGATGTGTGAGAAGATCATGAATGCCGAATCGTTCAAATCAGAAACTCGCTCAGCACGGGTTAAAAACCCGTGTCACGTGCAACTCATCCCAAGCCTTTTCCTTCTACTCCCATTCATCCTCCTCACAAGTTGCCAGGACCGTCTCGGCACCGGCGGCTCGGGCGAATTGGTCTTCTCGCAAAACCAGCTCAATCAGGTCGACACGCTGAATCTCCAGAAATCCATCGCCACCACGCATCCTTCGACCAACCCCATGACCCAACCCGCCGGCCCTCCGCCGGCGGAAATGTCGCTCACCATCGAGCAAAGCCGCCAGATGGCCCTGGCCAACAACCTCGATCTGAGCGTCCAGCTTTTCAACCCTACGATCAGCCGCACCGGCCTCACCGCCGCCGAAGCCCAGTTCGAGGCCGTCTTCTTCACCAACGTGACCGGCGGCACCGCCCGCACGGCCGTCGCACCCCGAGTCATCGGCCAGCGATTCGACCAGGTCACGGCCGACTTCGGCCTCCAGATTCCCCTTCGCACCGGCGGCTCAATCCGCATCGACGTGCCTCCCGAATGGTCGCGCACCAACACCGATCCCGCCGTCTCGATCT
>DATHPP010000172.1:0-2777 GCA_035483795.1 Tepidisphaeraceae bacterium
CCTTCCCGCAGCCGAGTTGGATGGCTACCTCGCTCAAAGTGAGTCCCGGAAAATGCCGCAGGACCAGAACATGGCGCTGCTCATCGGTCAGCTCTGCCAGAGCCGCGTCAAGGTGGCCCTCCAGCCGCTCCCAGTGATTTGCTGCGTTGGCGCTTTCCATCCCCGCACCTCCGTCATCCTGCTTTGCCGGTGCCACGTGTCGGCGTCGGCCGTGTTGTCGGCGGCAACCACGCTCCGGTCCTGCGGAAGTTTCCGTTGGCCGTCAACCACTGGAGTTCACGCGGGAGGTAATGCTGGCCGGTGCGATACACGAAGACGCGCCCATCTGAGAGGCCGAAGATGACGTCCAGCGTTCTGTTGGCATCCAGATCCGCCACCGTAGGTTGCGTCATCATGTCCGCGTCCTCGGGCAGCATATTTGTCACCGTCACGTGCTTGTTCCTCTCAAGCCGGACCCAATAGGTGGCGACGAAAAGGTTCATCGCTCCCTGCTCGTCTGGCCCAACGACGCTAACACCGCCGCAACGCCGCGCTCCCGGAAGCCGGACAATCGTGCCGTCCGGCGAGGTGACACCGCTGCCGTTGGCCCGCCATGCCTTGAGTGATTGGGTGAGATGGTCGAACACAATGATCTGGGCGCGTCCTTCGCCGTCCAGATCGGCTAGCGCTGGGGGCGAAGCTTCAATCGGCTCCTTGAAGATGCCTTGGAGCCGTCCTTGAGAATGCGTGGCCGAGAGCGGTCTGCCGTCCCAGCTCCACGCAAAGAGATGCAGGCCCCCGTCCACTGCGACAACAGACATGGTGCCGTCGCCGGTGATGTCTCCCATCACCGGAGCCGAACATTGTACCATTACCTTGTGAGGCCAGCCCGGCAGCAGGTGGCCGAAGCGGTCGTACCCGGCAACGGTGGCGCTGTCGTCGTAGAAGGGGTGGTACAAGAGCAGTTGACCGTCACCCCGAGCGTCACCGATGCAGGGAGCAAATCCCCCGTACAGCGTGCGCCGCCGCGGCCAGGTGGGAAGCGGAGAACCATCCACGTGCGTCAGCACGCGGCCAAGGACGATGTCGTTTTGCCCGTCGCCATCCAGGTCGACCAGCGGCACGCTTCCTAATCCGTCGCCCCAGGGCGCGATCTTGCGGGCGGTGACCCCGCCTGGAGTTTGCTTGATCAAATCAACGCCGTCACGATCCAATATGAACACTTCGTCACGACCATCGCCGTCGACATCCATTACCGAAGGATTGCTTGCCCAGCCCAAACTTCGGCTGACCGGATTAGCACCGGGAATGGCGCTGATGTTGACGGGCCACCCCGGCACGACCGTTCCGTCCGGTCGCAGCGCATAGACCAGGCGCTGTTGGATCGGATGGGGATTGGCCAGCGCCCCGCCCTGATATAAGCAAGGGACGATAACAGCGAGCCTGCCGTTGCCCTCCAAGTCCGCCACCGCGGGCGTGCCGGTCACTTGACCTGGCAGTTCGACGGGCCAACCCGCCGGCCCCGTGCTTGCCTTTGCCAAAAGGGGGGTTGTACTGCCCACGGATGCAGAGGTAGACGCAGGTCGTCTGGCCGCGATCTCGATGGTGGCTGTGATCGTCGCAAGTGTCAGGCCGGCAGCAACGATCCAGACAACTTTTGCCGACAGGGCGCTGGTCATGCCGGTCGCGGCTGTGTGGGCGCCGGCGGACCCGATGACGTGAACCGCCGATGAAATCGAGATTCCCAATGCCGGCGGAACGGCCTGGATCGCGTGGGCGCCGATTAAGACAGGAAGAACCTCCGCGGTGACATTGATGCCGCGTCGAGTGAACATTTGCCGCAGTTCGATCACCGCCCGCGACACCCGCTGCCTGGCAGCCAGTTCGCTGATTCCCAGACTGGCTGCCACCTCTTGCATGCTCATTCCCTGGAAATACCGCAGGACCAGGGCCCCACGCTGGGACTCGGGCAACTCCGCGACCGCTTCGTCCAGCACAGAGGCAACCTCTTGCCACGCTGTCGATTCCACTTCCTGCTTTGCGCTTGCTGGCAGTTCTCCCGACTGCCGTTCGTGAAACTTTCGTCGTGCCTCCATTTTCTTCCCAGTGGCGCAGACGTACCGCGTCGCCGAGAGGAGCCACGACGCCAGGACCGTTCCGTT
The DNA here is from genome assembly GCA_035483795.1 of Tepidisphaeraceae bacterium. Lineage (GTDB taxonomy): Bacteria > Planctomycetota > Phycisphaerae > Tepidisphaerales > Tepidisphaeraceae > DASXMX01. The sequence goes on from DATHPP010000172.1 coordinate 2,142, forward strand.
GCGAATCTTCGACGCGTTCTGCGCCAGCGCCAGAAAGACGGTCTGAGTCACATCCTCCGCGTCATGCAAGTCGCCCAATTGCCGTCGGGCGGAGGAATAGACCAATCCGACGTGCCGTCGCACCAGCTCGGCAAACGCCGTCTCTGAGCCGTTCCGAACGTATTGCGCCAGGAGCGTTGCGACCTCGTCCATTGCTGTCCTGTCCCTACCACCAGAAGAAGTAGACGGCCGCTGCGAATTGTGACACCAGCATCCCTAAGACGGCGAGTCTACGGTCGAATTTAGCGGCCATCGTCGTCAGCTTAAGTGCCGGAACACGTTACTGAATCCGTTGCCCAGTGCCGTCTCAGAGCGGGCCGCGGTAGGCCCGGCTCACCAGCGGCACTCACCAGCGGCACTCAACGGGATGCCACTTTCCTGACCTCGGGGAATTCTCCGCCGGACCGGGCGTCGGCCGAGCAGACCAACGGAAGGTGACGACGGCGGCGGCGGCGGATCCGACGAGATTCATCCGTCTCGGGAGCGGCATCTCAATCGGGCGGACGCGCTGTTGCAGGTTGCAGAGACCGAGCGTCGGCGCGGTGTGGTCTGACTGCCCAAGCTGGTGTTCAGCGTGAACAGCAGCGCCTGAAGATC
>DATHPP010000173.1:0-14861 GCA_035483795.1 Tepidisphaeraceae bacterium
AAGCCAAACCAAGCCAAACCAAGCCAAACCAAGCCAAACCAAGCCAAACCAAGCCATCATTCTGCCCAAAACTCAAATCGCGCTACAATTTGTATCATTTTGTATCATTTACAGTGCTCCATTTGTATCGTAAATACTTGAAATAAATAGATTTGTAATAAAATGCTTGTAAAGCCGGGAGATGATACATGACCCGCAGGCAGCGCTACACCGCACCATTACTGTTGTCATACCTTGCCGACTGCATGAATGAGATCTTCACGATCCGCGGCCAGGCCCGCGCCTGTATGAACTTTGCCCGATTGGTGAACTGGCCAGAAACCCACTGCAACCGCTGACTGTTCCGCACAAAGCGCTGGCGAGGATCGTCAGAGCGCCCCGGTGCTTCGGTGTAATGAGCCAGCGCGCCGTTCGCGATGGCCGCATCCTTCAGCCAATTGCCGCTGCGCACAAACATCGCCAGCGATTCCACGAAAATTCCCCCGGCCCGGAGATAGCACCGCCGCCTAAAGTGTCACGCACCCGTTCGGCTGTCGCGACCGACCCTGCCTCTTCCCTCCGGAGCAAAATCGATTAGAATCGTTTATAGCGGAGGTTCATTTCGTATGGAGCTGCGCGTTCAATTGCAGTTGGCCGAGGCGCTGGGGTCGCTGAACCGCTGGTTTTGTTCGGAGGCGTACGGCCGGGCGATCGACGACGACGACCTGCTGCTGGTCTACTACATCAAGAGCGGCGGCGCCGCCGACTTCGCTCGGCGCTACGAGCAGGCGATGGGCACGACAAACCGCTGGTATTGCTCCGAGTTCTACCGCCGGGAAATTCGCGACCCCAGGATCCTGTGGGATTATTACATGAGATATGCCCCCGCCGGCGCCGTCGGCCGCAATCCGCGGAACCAGCGGGAACCGATTCGCTCCCAGCTTCACATGGCGAGTTAAACCTGCGACTGTTTGTGGCACACCCGCCCTCGGGTGTGTTCGACCGAGGGTCGCAGAATTTCCAGAGCATTTTCCGCCTTCGGCGGAACACAGCCGAGGGCGGCTGTGCCACATGGCTTGGATGGCTTGTCTCCTCGTCCCTCCTCCTTATAATCCACCGCCGCGCCCAGGTGGCGGAATTGGCAGACGCACTACTTTGAGGTGGTAGCGCCGAGAGGCGTGCAGGTTCAAATCCTGTCCTGGGCATGACGGCCGCAATCCCAACGGATTGCGGCCATTTTCATTTGATCGCACGCGACAAGCCTGCCCCAATCTGCGCGCGACAATTGCCTCGCCTTCGAAGTCCAGTCTCCCGTCGGATATCATCACTTCGGCGCTGCCACGACGCGAGGAGTCCCTTTCGCGAAGTAACCACTTTCCGGTTGTCTGGCACCGCCGAAGGAGAATCGGCGATGGCGGACGAGCTGGTTGACACCCGAATTGCAAACGAACTGACCAAAGCGAGGGATGCGGTTGCGGCGCGTGGTGAGCTGCTGTCGCCGACGCGGCTCGGGGAAAGCTACGCCGCCTTCCGTTCCCATTTTTCGCCGGAGAAGCTTCAGTTCGGCCTCGATCTGCTCCACGCTCGGCAGCTTTCCAGCGAGGTTGCTAGGGAGCGTCTCGGTCAGCTCCGTGACATATCGAGCGACGCCCCGGTGCGCCCGATGAGAATTGTGAAACCGACGAGGATGCTGTCGGCACCAACAGACGAGCAGCTTTTCAATCTCTCGGAGGATCTTATGAACAGCGCGTTCTGGTCCCTGGCGATGATGGTGGTGCTCGGGGCGAATGTTGCAGTTCGCGCAGACGTGAAACCGTCGTTTCCCAGCAACGTGAGTATCACGGTCGACGGCGAGTTCAGGATCATTCGGTCCAATGGGATTCCAGAGCACGCGACGGGGCAGTTCCCCAGCCGGGGCAATCCCAACACGATCGTGCCGCAGCATTACGAGTTCCGGGTGCCGGCCAATCCGAAAGTGGCGAGCCATACGACGAAACTGCGAATGCAGCCGTTCGGCGTGGCCGTGAACGGCGTCGTTTTCGATCCGGGGGCGGCGGAGTGGTGGAACGGCGATCCCAGCTCGGGCTGGCAGTACGAGCCGATGGCGCTGGCGCCGCTTTACCTGGGAATCGATTCCAGCCACGCCCACGTTCAGCCCAACGGCGCGTATCACTACCATGGGATTCCGACGGCACTGGTTTACGCCCTCACCGGCGGGCAAAGCAAAATGGTGATTGTCGGCTGGGCGGCGGACGGATTTCCGATTTACAACAACCTCGGACACACGAACCCGATGGACGCTTCGAGCCCGCTGAAGACGCTGCGATCGAGCTATCAGGTGAAGAAGGGACAGCGGTCCGGCGTTCCGGGCGGGGCTTATGACGGGAAATTTCTGGCGGATTATGAATATGTTGCGGGATCGGGAGATCTGGATGAGTGCAATGGGCTGAGCGGGGTGACGCCCCAGTATCCGAACGGAATTTATCATTACGTGCTGACGGAGCAGTGGCCTTACATTCCGCGATTGTTTCGCGGGACGCCGGACTCCAGTTTTGATCGCGGGCCGATGGCCCAAGGCGGCGGACGCGGACGGCGCGGAGGAGGAGGATTGGGTGGTGGCGGCGGACCGCCGGGCGGGTTTCATCTGATCCCAAGGTTTGCCGAGGACCCGCTCAATCTCACCGACGATCAGCGAAAACAGATCGCGGACCTCGAGGCCGAGACGAAGGCGAAACTGGAAAAGATTCTGACGGCGGATCAGATGAAGACGCTGGAGCAGGCGCGGCCGCCGGGGCGCGGTCCTGGTGGACCGGGTGGCGGATTTGGTCCGGGCGGACCGCCCGGTGGCGGAGGTAGCCCCGGGAATCCGCCCGATGGACAGCGTCCGGGTGGCGAGTAACCCGTCGCATCCGTTTCGCCGCGACTCGAACAGCGCTTTTCGGCGCGGCGAGTGGAAAATCACTCATCTTCGAGTCGCGGCGAAACGCGTCGCGCGGAAATCTGATGGAAACACAATCGTGATACGGTTCATGGCCAGTTCGGGCAAATGCATCCTCGCGGCAATTGCGGCGCTCGTCGTTTTGGCGCTGGCCGCACCGCTGTCCGCGCATCCGATGGTGGAAAATGCGCTGGATGTGGTGATCGAACGCGGGCGGATCGTGATCGACGCGCGAATTTCGCCCGAACAGATTCTGGCGGCGGAGTGGAACGGACAGACGCCGCAACGTGAGAGTCAGTGGCCGGAGCTGATTCGGATGCACGCGCGGTATCTGCGGAAGCATTTGCGGGTGAAAGTCAATGGCGCACTCGTGGAGGCGGCGGTCGCGGCGCTGGTTGAGCCGGTGTCGGCGCCGAGCGGTTCTTCGCTGGTCGTTTATCGGCTCGAGTATTCCGTTGCGTCATTGCCGACGAAGGTGGAAGTCCAGCAGGATTTGCTTTACGAGTTCGGGTGGACGGCAACCTGCATCCTGCGCGTCCGGCAATCGACGCAATCGACTTTTGAGACGGGGATGCTCCCGCCGAACAAGCCGGCGACGTTTGAGTGCGATTGGCCGGCGGAATCTTCTTCCAACGGGTCGCGCCCGCTCGATCTGCCGGTTCAAACCAGCGTCAGCGTCGGCTCGACGATCCGCGCTTACACGCTGCACGGCATCATGCACATTCTCACGGGTTACGACCATCTCCTTTTCGTCAGCGCGCTGGTGCTGGCCGCGACGGGGATCTGGGATTTAATCAAGGTGGTCAGCGCCTTCACGCTGGCCCATACGCTGACGCTGACGCTATCGGTGTTCAACATCGTGACGCTGAGCGAGCGGATCGTGGAGCCGATGATCGCGGCGAGCATTGTGTTTGTCGCGGTGCAGAACGTCTTCTGGCCCGAGCGCAGCCGGGGCTGCACGCGGCTGGGGGTTGCGTTCGCTTTCGGATTGTTTCACGGATTGGGATTTGCCGGGGGATTGAGGGATGCGATGGCGGGGATGCCGGGGATCGCGCTGTGGGCGGCGCTCCTGGCGTTCAGCTTGGGCGTCGAGCTGGGGCATCAGGTCGTAGTGATCCCGCTGTATGGCGCGCTGCATGCCGCCAAGCACGCCAATGCGGAGATACCGAGGATGGCTCTGGCGGCGCGGGTGCGGCAGGTATGCTCGGTGGGGATCTGCCTGGCGGGGATCTATTTTCTCACGCAGGCGGTGAGATGAGATCCGCAGTTCGCATCCGAAATCGCCCGGAATTCCTGCTATGACATAGCGATCTGCAATGATCCGGCGGCACCCTGCTCGCGATCTCCGGGAAAACGATTTACAATCAGAGTCGTTGGAATTGCGACCGGCACCACATGGTTACGAAAGCCGATCTTCTTTTACGCCGGGCAGAGATCATCGCTGTGGCCAAGCGCTATGGAGCGTCGGACGTCCGCCTGTTCGGCTCGCTGGCACGAGGTGACGCGGACGAGGCTTCGGACGTTGATTTGCTCGTTCGTTTTGAGCCAGGCCGATCGCTTTTTGATCAGGGCGGGCTTTTGATGGATCTTCGCGAACTGCTGGGGACGAAGGTCGACGTCGTTTCAGAGGGCGCGCTGACAGGTCGATTCGGTCAAATCGTCCGCAAGGAGGCCGTGCCCTTGTGAGATCTGATCGGCTACGGCTGCAAGACATTCTCGACGCGATCGCGGTCATCTCCCGATACATGCCCTCCGATAGGGCCACATTCGATGGCGATGCTCCGCTCCAGTCGCACATCTACCGGCACCTCATGATCGTCGGGGAGGCCGCATGGTCCCTCTCCCAACCGCTCAAGGACGCGAATCGGCAAGTTCCCTGGAAGATGATTGAGGGGATGCGGCACATCATGGTTCACGACTACTTCAAGGTCGACTGGGACATCGTTTTCAGCACCGCGCGCGATGACGTTCCGAGACTCAAGCCTCAGATCGAAGCGATTCTCGCGGCGCTGCCGCCAGGCTCGCTCGTGCCATAGTTTTCGCAATTTGCTACCGGTAAGTACGATGCTTCCGCCAGACATGAATCTCACGGTTTCCCGTCGCATGCTTGACGTGCAATCCCCGATGATTTCGGTGGTCGGGGAGATGGTGAAGCGGCGGCCGGGGACGATTTCGCTGGGTCAGGGGGTGGTGCATTACGGGCCGCCGGAGGGGGTGGCGCGGGCCGTTGCGGAGGCGGCGGCAAAGGACCCGCGGGTGAACCGCTACAGCCTAACATTCGGCATCGATGAGCTGCTGGAGGGGCTTTCCAGAAAACTCGAACTCGAGAATGGCATCCACATCGGCCCGGATCGGCACGTCGTCGTCACCGCCGGGGCGAACATGGGGTTCCTCAACGCGGTGCTGGCGGTGGCGGACGTTGGGGATGAGGTGATTCTGCTGTCGCCCTTCTATTTCAATTATGAGATGGCGGTGCAGATGGCGGGATGCCGGGCAGCGGTTGTGGCGACGGATGCTCAGTACCAGCCGGACGTGCGGAGGATTGAGTGCGCGATCACGCCGCGGACGCAGGCGGTGGTGACGATTTCGCCGAACAATCCGACGGGGGCGGTTTATTCGCGAGAGTCGCTGGAGGCGATCAACACGATGTGCCGGGAGCGCGGGCTGTATCACATCGCCGATGAGGCGTATGAATATTTTGTTTATGGAGAAAGCAGGCATTTTTCACCGGGTTCGATCGAAGGCTCGGCGGCGCACACGATTTCCCTTCACTCATTTTCCAAGGCGTACGGGATGGCGGGATGGCGCGTGGGGTTCATGGTGATCCCGGCTCACCTGGAAGAGGCGGTGAAGAAGGTGCAGGACACGAACCTGATCTGCCCACCGGTGCTGAACCAGATCGCCGCCGCGGCGGCGCTGGCGGAAGGACACGGGTGGTGCGAGCAGCGGATCGCTGGCATTGCGAGGGTACGGGAAATGGTGCTGGAGGAGTTGTCGAAGCTGGGGGATCGAGTAGAGCTGCCGACGCCGGGCGGAGCGTTTTATGCGCTGCTTCGGGTTCACACGAATCGGCGCGACATGGAACTGGTCGAGACGCTGATCCGAGACTTCGGCGTGGCAGTCATGCCGGGGTCAACGTTCGGGATCACAGACGGATGCTATCTGCGCGTGGCATACGGCGCGCTGGAAGCGGGAACCGTGGCCGAAGGTATGGGGAGACTGGTGCGGGGACTGAAGGCAGCCGTTTAGTACGCGAAGGAATTGAGGACGAGACACGGAGCGAATCATGCACGTCGCGGCGGTCCAGTTGGACGTTCAATGGGAGGATCGGGCGGCCAGCCACGCGCGGGTGCGCAAGCTGCTGGGTGTGGCGGCGCTGCCGGCGGGGACACTGGTGGTGCTGCCGGAGATGTTCGACGTGGGGTTCAGCATGAACACCGCCGTCACCGATCCGGGGGCGGAGTCGGCTTCGGAACAGTTTTTGCGCGAGCTGGCGCGGGAGACGAAGATCGCCACTTTGGCGGGCGTCGTCGCGCGGACGGCGGGGGGAAAGCTGGCCAACGAGGCCGTCGCGTTCGCGCCGGACGGCCAACAACTGGTGCGATACCGGAAGATGCAGCCGTTTACACCGCCCGGCGAGGACGTGCATTATCCCGCTGGCGACAGGCAGGCGAGCTTCGCGTGGCAAGGCGTGCGGATCGCGCCGTTTGTGTGCTACGACCTGCGGTTTCCGGAACTGTTCCGCCCCGCCGCCAGGGACGGCGCGGAGCTGATCGTGGTCGTGGCCAACTGGCCGATCATGCGCAGCGAGCACTGGGTGCGGCTGCTCCAGGCGCGGGCGATCGAAAACCTGTGCTACGTCCTGGGCGTCAACCGCTGCGGAAAGGACCCGTCATTTCAGTATGACGGCCGCTCCTCGCTGTTCGATCCGCAGGGCAGGGAAATCTTTCAACTCGACGCCGGGGAGCAGGTCCGCGTCGCCGAGATCGACCCGCAGCAGGTGCGCTCCTGGCGGCAGCAATTCCCGGCGCTGCGGGACATGAAATGTTGCTGAACTCGCGGCCGCCGTCCCTCACTCGAAAATGAATGTCGCGTAAGACGTGAAACGTAATCAAGCAGCAGCGACCGTAGGTTCGTTGCCTTGCGTTTTGCGCATTTGCGCTTTCACGGCTTTTCCCACACTTTGCAAACCGCCGCAGGCCGACTACTATGCTGGGCTTTGGTCGGACGGACCGGATTGGCACAGGATTGAGGTTGCGTTATGGCAGAGAACGAGTCGGCGGTGGCCGAGCAGCAGCAGGAAGAGGATTTTGTTTACCCGATCCGGATCGAGGACGCCGGGCCGGGGACCAAGAAGGTCTCGGTCGAGATCCCGCGTGAAAAGATCGATTCGGAGATGGAAAAGCAGTTCAAGGAGCTGCGCCAGCAGGCGGCCATTCCCGGGTTTCGCCCCGGCCACGCCCCGCAGAAGCTGATCGAGAAGCGGTTTTCCTCCGACGTCAAGGAACAGGTCCGGCGGTCGCTCATCAGCGAGAGCTACGAGCAGGCGGTCGAGAAAAACAAGCTTCAGGTGATCGGCGAGCCGGAGTTCGATGATCCCGATGCGATCAAGCTCCCGGAACAGGGGCCGCTCAGCTATTCGTTCACGGTCGAGGTGCGGCCCGAGTTCACGCTTCCTGACGTATCCAATCTGAAGGTTCGCAAGCCGAAAATCGAAATCAGGGACGAGAACGTCGACCAGGCGATGCGGAACCTGCGCGAGCAGCAGGGAGCGCTGGTGCCGGTCGAAGACCGCGGCGTCCAGGAAGGCGACTACCTCTTTGCCGACGTACACATCAAGGTCGATGGCAACGTCATCGCCCACGAGCACGACACGCAACTGGTCTCGCGGTCGGGAAAGCTGGTCGGGATTCAGGTCGACGACCTGCCGCAGCAACTCGCGGAAATGAAGCCAGGGGAGACGCGGACGATCACGGCCCACGCCCCCGACACGCATCCCGGCGAAGCACTCCGCGGCAAGGACGTGCAGATCGAGATCACGCTCAAGGACATCAAGCACCTGGAGCTGGCCGAGATCAATCAAGCATTTATGGAAGACCTGGGCTTCGAGAACGAGCAGGAGCTGCGCGACGCGCTCCGCGAGCAGATGGAACAGAAGATTTCCGACGACATTCAGCATGCCATGCGCGAGCAGGTGAACCGCTATCTGCTGGAGAACACGCAATTCGAGCTGCCCGAGCGACTGTCGACCAAGCAGGCCGACCGCGTGGTCAGCCGTCGGGCGGTCAACCTGATGATGCGCGGCGTTCCGCGGGAGCAGGTGGAGGCGAACATCGAGCAGCTCCGCGGCGGCGCCCAGGAAGAGGCCGTCCGCGAATTGAAGCTGTTCTTTATTCTTCAGAAGCTCGCCGAGCAGCAGGGTGTGGACGTCGACGAGGCGGAGTTGAATGGCCGCATCGCGATGCTCGCCGCCCAGCGCGACGAGCGGCCCGAACGCCTGAAGCAGGAAATGTCCAAGGATGGAACGCTGCTCAACATGTACCTCCAGTTGCGGGAAGAAAAAGCCATCGACAAAGTGCTGGCGCAGGCGCAGGTCGAGGAAGTGAATGTCGAAGAGGGGCAGAAGAAGGAATAGGTTGCGGGTGGTTAGTGGTTGGTGGATCGTTGTCGGAGAATAATACTGACAGCCGCTCTTCCTCCTCTCCCTCCGGGAGAGGGCTGGGGTGAGGGCGAAGGAGAGGCGCCTTCCCGCAGCCCTCACCCCTGCCCTCTCCCGGAGGGAGAGGGGGTAAGACACACATGTCGAAAGTCTCCGCCCCTCGTGGCGTTCAGGACATTCTCCCCGACGAAAGTTGGAAATGGCAGACGGTCGAACAGATCGCGCGCCAGCTTTCGACCGCTTACCATTTCTCGGAAATCCGCACGCCGATCTTTGAGCACACCGAGCTGTTTCATCGCGGCGTGGGCGAGTCGAGCGACATCGTCAACAAGGAGATGTACACCTTCGAGGATCGCGGCGGACGTTCCATCACCCTCCGCCCCGAAGGAACCGCCGGCGTCGTCCGCGCTGTCATCGAGGCCGGGCTGATCGCCCAGGAGGGCACGCGGCTCAAAGTTTTCTATTTCGGCCCGAACTTCCGCTACGAACGCCCCGCCGCGGGTCGTTACCGTCAGCACCACCAGTTCGGCGTCGAGGCTTTTGGCGCCGCCGAGCCGGAGCAGGATGTGGAGTGCATCCTGCTCCAGATGGATTTCTACTCCCGCTGTGGCGTGAAGGACCTGGCACTGCGGGTCAACAGCCTGGGTGATCGCGAAAGCAAGCAGCGATATCGCGAAGCACTGGTCGCGTTTCTGACTCCAAAGAAATCTGAGCTCAGCGAGGATTCACAACGCCGGCTCGAGACCAACCCGCTGCGCATTCTTGACAGCAAAGACCCGCGCGACATTGCGGCTTCCCGAGGCGCGCCGCCGGCGCTGGGTTATTTGTCGGAGAAGAGCAAGGCTCATATCGAGCGCGTGCAGGCGCTGTTGAAGGACGCCGGTGTGCCGTTCCAGCTCGATGGGTCGCTGGTTCGCGGGTTCGATTACTACACCGACACGCTGTGGGAGGTCACCGCCGGTGGGTTGGGCGCGCAGAACGCGATCGGCGGCGGGGGCAGGTACGACAATCTGGTCGAGCAGCTCGGCGGCCGCCCCACACCCGGCGTCGGATTCGGCAGCGGCATCGAACGACTGCTGCTCGCCCTGCAAAGCCAGGGCGTCGAGCTTCCGCGGCCAAACCAGCCGCTCGTCTGGCTCGTCGCGCACGGGGAGGCCGCCCGCGAGGCCAACTGGAAGCTGATGATGCAGCTCCGCCGGCAGGGGTTCGTCTGCGACATGGATCTGGGAGACCGGTCGGTCAAATCGCAATTCAAGCTGGCCGACCGCGAAAAGGCGGCATTTTGCCTCATCACCGGTGAAACCGAATTGTCCGCCGGTACAATCGTCGTGAAGAACCTCGCGACTGGTGTGCAAACCACCGTCCTGCGGGACCAGGTGGCCACGCAGTTGAGTTCGTAAATCAGGGAAGGCCTCAACGTGACACGGGTTTGTAACCCGTGCTGACGGCGATGAGCGGAGAAGGACCGTGAATTGGGCGGCTCTCTGCATCGCACGGAATTAGCACGGCTTGAAAAGCCGTGTCACGGGGAAGGTGGCATGGAAGTCCGGCAAATCGATTACGAGCCTCGACCCGTCTCATATTCGCATCGGCGCGTCGGACGACTCGCCACCTTCGTCGTTTTAGTCCTGGCCCTGTCCGCGGCAGGGTATAAAGCCACGCCGACCGTGTGGCGGCGGGCGAAACTTCTGTACTGGCAGCACGCAGCGATGAGCCTTGACCCGCCGGAACATCAGCTAGTTTATGATGACGATCCGGCGCACTATCAGAAACTGGTACAGTCAGACGAATTCGAGGAATTGACCGGCTCCTTCAGCCGCTCGACCGCGATTCGTCTCGAACGAACATGGTACGAGTTCGCGGATCTGGCCTTCCCACCGGGCGCGGGAAGCAATGCGACCCTGTTCCTGCACGCGCTGCGCAATAGTAAAGGGGATTCTCGGCTGGTGGAACTTGAGGGTGGAATTCCTCGGTGGGTGCTGGATGGGCCAGTTCCAGCCGGGTCGCGACAATCCTTTAGCCTCTGGTGCAGGGTCATGCGACCCGCGCGAATGTTGTCGGATCCGCAGGAACTCAACATGACGCCGTTCGCGGTCCAGTGCGACACGTACTGGCCGACTGATCATTTACGATGGTACGCGGGGCACGTCGATCCAAGTGACCCGTCACATCTAACGATTGACTATGAATTGAATGGTAAGTCCTTCATCCTTGAGGGCTGGCTGCGGGACGACGATACGGTTGCCTTGAAAGTCCGGGACCTTTCGCACAAACGATGAGGCGACGGCACGCGGAGCGTGCCTGCTACATCACCGCCTCCATCGTCACCGGGGAGATTTCCTCGAGGGGGCGGATGGCGCCGGGGTGGGATTCTCCGAGCCTTGCGATTAGCGGGACGGAGACGATCGCAAAGGCCATCATCGCTCCCAGAGTGATGAACGGGGCGTGGTAGGTCGATTGCGAGATGGCGCGGGGGCCGAAGGCGTCGGTCCAGGCGCCCATGATCCAGGGGCTGAGGCTCGCCGCGACACCGGCGATGTTCAGGAACAATCCCGCGACGCGGCCACGGTGCGACGGGGAGACCCGCTCCAGCATCGCCGCGTCGCTCATGGCGTAGCTGCCCAGGTGGAAGGATTGAAATACGCACAACGCCGGCAGCACCCAGGTTCCCGAAAACCACGGAACCGTGCACACGATCAGCCCGGCCAGGAGCAGCGTGATCGCCAGCATCGGCAATCGTTTGCGGCCCGGACTGATCCACACGGCCAGCGGGTTGGCGACAACGCCAATGAGCATCATGATACCGACCGTGAATCCGACCGAAGCCGCGTCGCGGTCCATGGCCCGCAGCAGGTAGATGCTTGTCAACGAGAGCGACGCCAGGCCAGCAAAATCGCGGCAGCCCAGCGTCAGCGCGATCCCGATGATATTCCAGCGCAGCCGCCAGCTCATGGGATGCGGCGCCGGGCGGTTCTCGTGATGTCCTGGCGCTTCACGGGCGAACAGAAGGAACGCCAGGCCGCAGAGGAGCCCCATCGCACCCAGCTCGATGCAGGGACGCTGCCAGTTGGCGATCGTACCCCAGTGCCACCCCGCATGAACGGCGCGCCAGCCGGCATATTGCGGGCCAATGAAAAATCCCAGGCCCGAGCCGATGCCGAGCATCCCGATCGCCATGCCGGGCGACTTGGGGAAATGCGCGGGAATCAGGGCGTTGGCCGCGGGATGAAACAGCGTCCCCGCCAGGCCCCCCGCCACGGAGAAGACCAGCAGCATCTCGTAGCGTCGCGTGAAGCCCATCATCACAACCGCGACCGCGTTGATCACCAGGCCCCAGCCGAGCAGATCGCGGCGGTTCACGCGATCGGCCAGCATGCCGGCGCCGTAAGCGACGATGTAGTAGACCACGCCGTACACCGTCACCAGGAGCGCCGCGTACTTGATGCCCTTGAGGGCAAGGTCCGACTGAATCATCAGGTAAAGCGGCACCAGCATGGCGCCGTAAGCGTGCGTGAAAAGATGAAGCAGGATCCCCAGCGCCAGGGTAAGCCGGCTTCGGGAAGGCTGCGGATGCGGACCATCCATATCCGGCGAAATATAGGACAAGATATCGGTCCAATCGAGTGAGCTTCACATCGGCTTCAGGTTTATTCGCATAGATTCCGGCGGTCACAAGGACGGGCGTCGTGGCGCCCAGTTGAAAGGAGCAAAGACATGTCCGGGAAATCACTGTTTGCCATACTGCTTTTTGTCGCCGGATCGGCGGTCCCCGCGCTGGCGCAAGCCGATAACGGGCCGCCTGATTTTGAAGAGATGCGCCAGCGCGCCGAGCAGCACGTCAAAGACCTTCTCGACGTGAAGGATGAGGAGTGGAAGGTACTCCAGCCCAAGCTCCAGAAGATCCAGCAGCTTCAGCGCGACGCCACGCCGAGGGCCATGGGAATGATGATGTTCGGTCCGGGCGGTCCCGGCGGACCAGGGGGCGGCCGGGTCTTCATCGGCCCGGGCGGTGCCCCTCCGCCGGGCGGCGGCGAAGTGATTGGCGGCGGTCCCCCGCCGGGCGGTTTCGGCCCCGGCAGCCCCGATCAGCCCCCCTCCGTCGTTCAGGAGAAACTCAACGATCTGCGCGAAACGCTCCAAAATAAGGACTCCACCTCCGATGACGTCAAAGCCAAGACGCAGGCCCTTCGCGAGGCCCGCGCCCAGGCCAAGGCCGATCTGGCGAAGGCGCAGGAAGACCTGGTTGCCGTCGTCACCCCGCGGCAGGAAGCGGTGCTGCTCAGCCTTGGGTATTTGGAGTAAACGCCGCGCTTGGGCAGAGTTTCGACGCCGACGGGACTGGATCACAGTTTCCGGGGCCGACCGATTTCCCTCCGCCAGGTATGCCGGCGGAGGGGGAAGGTCCCCGGCCCTCGGATGACGCGCGCTTCTCTCGTAGGAGATCACATGCTTCGCTTCTCATTGCTTTGCGAAACTCGACTGCGCCATATCGTGACCGGAGTCACGATTTGTGCGGCAATTGCGGCGCAGTACCAATCAGCTGCCTCCAAGGACGTACCATCACGGGCTTCCGAAGCCGAGGCGATCGCGCAGTTGCAAAAGGAGCTTGGGGAGGAATCTGAGGCGGATGCGTTCTGTGGCGCCGTGCTGGTCGCCAAGGATGGAATACCTGTCTTTCAGGCAGCATACGGATATGCCGATCGTGAGAAGAAGATCCTCAATGCCATCGACACAGAATTCCGGTTCGGGTCGATGGGAAAGATGTTTACCGCGGTCGCAACCCTGCAATTGGTACAATCCGGCAAGATCGCGCTGGGTGATCCTATCGGCAAGTATCTACCCGATTACCCAAACAGGGAGATCGCGGCAAAGGTCACGATCCATCAACTCTTGACGCATACGGGCGGCACCGGAGACATCTTCGGACCGGATTTTAAGAGTTCGGAACTCAAGGAACTGAAGGACTATATCGCGATCGCCGGCGACCGCCCGCCGCTATTCGAGCCAGGCAGCAGGCATCAATACAGCAATTACGGTTTCATCCTCCTTGGCCGCATCATCGAGGTGGTGAGCGGTCAAAGCTACTACGATTACGTACAGCAGCACATTTTCTCTCCTGCCGGCATGACGTCAACCGGCAACGAGCCTGAGATTTCGCATGTAGCCGGTTTGTCAATCGGTTACACGCGGATGTCTCCTCCAATACTGCTGGCGCCTCCGGACGGCGGACAGGGCGGTCCGCCGCACCTGTTGCCGCCTCCGGGCGATTGGCAGGCGCAAAGCCAGCCACGCTTGTTGCCCCCGCCGGACCAGGGCGACGCGCCCCGCGGCCCGTTGCGTCCGAATGCCAGCGAGCTGCCATTCAGGGGCACCTCCGCAGGCGGCGGATATTCGACAGTCGGCGATTTCCTGCGATTCGCCAATGCGCTGACCTCCCATCAGTTGCTCGATGCGGCGCACACGGAGCTTCTCACTACCGGCAAGGTACGGAGCCCCAGAGGGAAATATGCCTATGGCTTTGAAGACCAGACCATGCCGGACGGGGTGCGGCGCATCGGTCACGGGGGCGGCTTTCCTGGAATGAATGGTAGTTTGTCAATCTTCCCGGAATCCCATTACGTGGTTGTGGTACTAACCAACATAGATCCGCCGGCTGCGACGAATATCGACCAATTCGTCGGCAGCCGGCTCCCGCTCAAGTGAACGGTGACTCAGGAATGGTACATCGGCCGCCGGTCGAAGGACGCTACACATGCGCGCATGTCGAGGCTACGCACCCTGGGTCCTCGTCTTTATGATCACCGCCCTGTCGCACGGACAGATTGCGGCGACCACTCAGCCTGCTGCGCAGCCGACCACACAAGTTGCCCTACGGTTTGAAAAGGTCCCCGTCATTTCGGTATTGCAGAAGCTGTGCGAAGACTACGGCTTCGTGCTCGTCAGGAACGATGCTCCGGACACGACGCGGGTGAGCATCTACAGCCCGGTTCCGGTGCCGGCGGAAAAAGCGATCGAATTCCTCAACTCGGCGCTTAAGGACAACGGCGGATACGTCGCTGTTTTGAACGATCATCGAATTCTCCGCGTGTTGTCGCGGGACCATGCCAGCGAAAATCCTCCAGTCTTCTACGGCATCGATCCTGAGGCAATTCCCGACACCGACGACATTCGAACGCAGGTGATGCCGGTCGGCGCGCTGGACGCGGTGAAGCTGAAACAGGACCTCACGCCGCTGGTCAGCGGTCCGGGATCGGCACTGCTCTCCAATGCCGCCAGCAACGCTTT
>DATHPP010000174.1:0-13328 GCA_035483795.1 Tepidisphaeraceae bacterium
AAGCCAAACCAAGCCAAACCAAGCCAAACCAAGCCAAACCAAGCCAAACCAAGCCAAACCGTGCCATTTACTCCAAAGCGATGTTGGTTGACGGCCCATGGCGCGGAGAAAAAGTGGGAAAAACCCGCCAAAACCAGCTATTTGCCATATACTTGCCATAATCTGGCGGTTTAGGCAATCGTGGCGGTCATCACCGTCCTGACCTGCCCTTTCCCAGACCGCCGGGAGAGGCCACATCGCCTTTTCTCAGTTCGTCTCATTTTCCTCGTGGTGTTCTTTGGTCTTGTGTGGTTCGGAAGCCTGGCGATTCTAAAGATTTCCAGAGCACGACAGTCGCAGCCCGTCTGTGCCGAATGTAGCTACAATCTCACCGGCAACACGAGCGGTATCTGCCCAGAATGTGGAACGCCGATCGAGGGGAGGGTGGAGGTATCTGACGAATGGCGCAACTTTGTAAGGGCGATGCGCGGTTTCTCCTATCGCTAACGCGATCTGACTCGGAAGCACGCGGCGAGGTGGTCGTCGACCATGCTGCCGCCTTGCATGAAGGCGTAGCAGATGGTCGAGCCGCCGAAGTTGAAGCCGCGTTGGCGGAGGTCTTTGCTCACGGCGTCGGACTGGCGTTTTTTGCGGGGACCTGGGACATCTGCTTCCGGCGATTGCGCACCGGCGAGCCGTCCACGAATCGCCAGACGTAGCTGTCGAATGTGCCTGTTTCAGTCGAGCGACGCATACCAGAACAACGTCGCGGCCTCTTTGACCAGGTCGTGATTGGTATAGCGTCGGGAATCGAGGCCCGCCAGATCGAAGCCGCACTTGGACAGAAAGCGGGCGGCGGGGAAATTGTCGGTGCGGGTCTCGGCGGCTACCGCGCGAAGCTCGCGTGAGCGGGATTCGGTGATGAGCTGATAGATCATCGCCGAGGCCAGCCCTTCGCGGCGGTGCTCGAAATCCACCCTCAGATCGACGATCCGCATCGTCCGGAACTGCGGCTCAGGGCGGGCCAGGAGCGTTGCGACGTTGATCTGATCGTGTTCGGCCAGCAGGGCGACGCCGTCGTCCATGCCGGTGACGATCTGTTTCATGAGAAAGGTGATTTCGTCTGTGGGCTGATTGCGATCCATCCGTTTTTCGCGGAGGGGGCGCTCCTGAAGCTTCCATGAGGCTTCAAGGCCCTCGCCGGTCTGTTCGACGTGGAGATAGCTGCCGGATTCGATGGTTCCGTCGATGTCGATCAGGCGGTCGAAGTCTGCCGGGCGAATGGGGCGGATCTCCATGAGCACAGAATACCACGCGGCAAGTGCAACAGGAGCATATCGAGCTATACTGATCCGGGCATGACGGCGGATTTCTTCCAGTTCAGACAGCAGATGCAGGCACCTCGCAGGGCGGCGCCGCCACCGCAAGCCGTGACACCCCAGGCGATGACGGTCTCGGAAATTACGGAGAAGATCAGGCGTGTGATCGCCGGGGGAATGCCGGACCGGGTGCTGGTGAGAGGTGAGGTAAGCAATCTCAATCGGCACAAACCCTCCGGACACATCTATTTCACGCTGAAAGATGACTCGTCTTGCCTGCCGTGCGTGATGTTTCAGCGTGAGGCGGCGGGGCTCAAGTTTCAGCTCCAAGACGGGCAGGAGCTTTTGGCGAGCGGGCGCGTCGGCGTGTACCCGGCCAGGGGTGTCTATCAACTATATGTGAATACGCTCAGCCCGGTGGGCCAGGGCGCGCTGGAATTGGCATTCCGGCAGATGAAAGCGAAGCTCGAGGCGGAAGGCCTTTTTGCCACTGACAGGAAGAAGCCCGTTCCTGCTTACCCGCGGCGCATTGTGCTGATCACCAGCGCGCACGGCGCGGCGCTCCATGACGTGCTCAAGGTTCTGAAACGCTTTGCCTGGCTGTGGATCGGGCTTTACCCGGTCCCGGTGCAGGGCGACGGGGCTGGCGACAGAATCGCCAACGCGATCGCCCATGTGAACCGTTCCATCGCCTCGACGGGCGGCGCGGATGTGATCCTGCTGGTTCGCGGCGGGGGATCGCTGGAAGACCTGTGGTCCTTCAATGAGGAAATTGTCGCCCGGGCGATCGCGGATTCCCGTATTCCGATCGTGAGCGGCATCGGGCATGAGGTGGATGTTTCCATTGCTGATCTGGTCGCCGACCACCACGCCCACACGCCCACCGAAGCGGCGCAGGTGATCACGGCCCAATGGCGCGGCGCCGAAGATTTGACCAGGGGCTTGTCGCAACGGTTGCGGCGGTCGCTGCGGGTCGTCGTCGACAGCAGCCGTCAGCGGCTGGAGATGCTGGCCCGGCACGAGACATTCCGCCGGCCGACGGACCGCCTGAACCAGCTTCGCCAACTGCTCGACGATCGCGAGCGGACGATGATCGTCGCACAGGAGAGGTTGCTGCGCGAGGGGCGAACGCGATTGACCGAGGCACAAAGTCGGATCGATCTACTTTTTTCGCAGCACCTTCGCGTTGCGCATGACCGGCTGACGCGGCTGGCGACGCTGCTTCAGGAATGTCATCCGCGATTGCGCTTCGAGCTGTCGCGGCAGCGGCTGGAGGTGTCGCGGCAACGGCTGGAGCGGGCGGCATCGCAGGGGCTGCAATTGCGCGGGGCCGCGCTGGACGCGATGGCCCGCCAACTCGACGCCGTCAGCCCGCAATCGGTGCTTCGGCGGGGATATTCGATTACTTCACGACGCAAGGACCGCATTCCGCTTCGCAGCGCATCACAACTGAAGCCCGGCGACCGATTGGTAACGCGCTTTGCCGACGGTCAGGTCGAGTCGACGGTCGATGACTCGCAGCAATTGTCGCTGTTCGAATGAGTCGAAATAAAACGCCCGCCGGTGAGGCGGGCGGGGTTCAACCGATATGAAGAGTCAGGGCAAGCGCTAGCTGTTCGCGGTGGTCAAGCGGCGAACCTTGGTCGCCTTCATGCCTTTGGGTCCGTCCTCGAAATCGTACTCGACCGTCTCATTCTCCTGGAGCGTCTTGAAACCGGAACCTTCGATCACCGAATGGTGAACGAAGACGTCCTTCCCCTTGTCGGAGGAAATAAAGCCAAAACCCTTCTGATCGTTGAACCACTTGACCTTGCCGGTGGCCATGACGAGCCACTCCTTTCCCAACGGACATGAAAGCGAGAGGGGTTGGACCCTTCCGCCGCGACAAACGGCACGACAGATCCGCTAAAGCCCATAGCCGAGCGGCGGGGTACCCAGTGCCGAGGGACGGAACCCCTTGACGGGCCGATCCTGAAGCACGATGCCGCGAGACCGACTCTGGAGTCCGAGAATAATCGAATGCAATATGTGTTGCAAAATATTCGTTAAGCATTGTCAAGTGAGAAAATACGTGCGATGGTTGCCAGCTTATCCACAATGTCCGCACGGAACTGCACTCGCGCTGACTCGACGCCGAATTGTCCCCGCCCCGCTTTTGTCCGGCGCCCGCCGCCGAAGCCGTTCAGAACCTCACGATATTTAATTACAACTTATTTATCTACAGTTATTTACGGCACCATAGATGGCTTGTTGGCCGAAGGAATGCGCCGGCACCGCGCCAGCCGAGTCGCCCGCTGCGCGCCGTTGCCGGGGAAGTGGGCAATCGCCATGTGGTTATCCACGAGTTATCCACAATGCCCCGGTCTAGCTTGCTATTCGATTTCGGTTCGTCAATATACGGCTTGGGGCGCCTTATCTCGACTTGAATGAACCTTTTAGAGACAACCAAGCTGGTTAAGAGCTACGACGGCCGGACCGTCGTTGACGAAGTCAGCTTTGTCATCGGGCAGGAGCAGATCGTCGGGTTGCTCGGTCGCAATGGGGCCGGCAAAACCACCACCTTTCGCATGATCCTGGGCATGATTACGCCCAACAGCGGCGCGGTCGCGTTCGACGGGCACGACATTACCCATCTCCCGATGTACAAGCGGGCCCGGCGTGGGATCGGATATCTATCCCAGGAGCGCAGCGACTTTCGGCGGCTGACGGTCTGGCAAAATCTTCAGGCGATTCTGGAAACCCTTAATCTCACCCGCGCCGAGCGTAACCGCCGGGCCAACCGCCTGCTGGACCAGTACGGGCTGCTGAAAAACCGCAACCAATGGGCCGACACGCTTAGTGGCGGCGAGCGAAGAAAGCTCGAAATCGCCCGCGCCCTGGTCACCGAACCGAAGCTCATTCTGCTGGACGAGCCGTTCAGCGGGGTCGATCCGCTGGCCGTCGAGGATTTGCAGACCGAAGTTCGCCGGCTCAAGCACGAGTTCGGCAAGAGCGTTCTCATCACCGATCACAATGTGCCCCAGACGCTCAAGGTCTGCGAGCGGGCGCTGATCATCAACGATGGCCGCGTACAGTTCGAGGGTACCCCCCGACAGGTCATCAACGATCCGGGCGTCCGCAGCGCATACCTGGGCAATACCTTCCGCGGCGATGAATTCGGGTGAGCCGAGACTTGACCGCGGACACAATCCTGCAAACGATCACCGCAAGGGGAACTTGGAGCATTCATGACCATCCCACAACAACGCGGCGTATTTCTCTGCCTCCTTCTGGCAATCGGTCCCTCTGTCGCCCGCCCGGCCGACGCGCCGCCTACGACCAACGGGGCCGACCAGAAGCAAACGGCGAAGGTGAGTCCGGAAGCCAGGCAGATCCTCGACGACGTGGCCGCGGCGTACGGAAAGCTCAAGTCGCTGAACCTGTCCGGCGCCGTATCGGTCGAGCTGAAGCTTCGGGGCGAAACGCCCGAGGATCACTCCCTTTCCTTCAGCTCGATCTTCGTCGCGCCAAACCGTTTCCGCCATGAAGCCAAAGACGACGTGCTGATGGGCAATACCGGCGCCAAGCTCTACACGTTCCGAAGCGATAAGAACGCTTATACGCTGGCTGACGCGCCCAAGGATCGCGTTCCCGCGGGCGATCTGCCGCATGATCTGGTCAGCGTGCTGGGTTCACAAAATCCGTCATTGCTGCTGGCGATCTGCAAAAACGCGTCCGATGAGCTGCTGGACGACGTCGAGCTGGCCGAGAAAGTCGACGATACCAAGGTGGATGATCTTTCCTGCCCGACGCTGAAGTTCACTCAGAATGACAAGTCGACGATCCTGGCGGCGTTCGACCCGCAAACGCATCTGCTCCGCCGATCAATCACCGATCTCACCCAGCCGCTGCAAAAGCGGCGGCCGGACCTGATCAGCGCTGTCTTAACGACAGATTACACGCTAGTGTTGGTGGACGAGCCATCGAAGGACGAGCTGTTTGCCTGGTCGCCCCCCGCCGGTGCGACCGACGCCGACGCGGCGGCGTCGGCCCATCCGCTCGACGCCGTCGCCGCCTCTGATCTTGAAGGCAAAGCGGCGCCGGCCTTCAAGCTTCCTACCCTGGACGGAAAGACTGTTTCGCTGGCCAGCCTCAAAGGTCAGGTCGTAGTGCTGGATTTTTGGGCGACCTGGTGCGGCCCGTGCCGCGCGTCGCTGCCGTACCTGGACAAACTTTACCAGACGGAAAAAGCCAACGGCGTCGAGGTGTTCGCCATCGATCAGCAGGAGGACCAGAAAGACGTGGACGATTTCGTCAAGCAGACGAAGCTCACCGTCCCGGTCCTGCTCGATCGTGACGGAAAAGTCGGCAGCGCCTACGGCGTCGAAGGCATCCCCCAGACCATCGTCATCGGAAAGGACGGAAAAGTCCGGAAGGTATTCGTCGGCTTCGGCCCGGATTCTCCCGAATTGTTGCAAAAGGCTCTGGACGCGGCAAAGAGATAGTAGAAACCACTGAGAGACGGAGCCACGGAGGGTCGGCTCCCGCGTACCCTTTTTCCATTTAAACTCAAGGCGATGAATTGGATAACGTAATCGGAGTCGAGCGCACCTTCGTGTCTCTGTGCCTCCGTGGTTCGCTCTTCTGGATGTTCAATTCTGAAATGCTGACCGTCGCAGCTTGGCGATGGCGGATTTTTCGATTTGGCGCATCCGAAGCCGGCTGAGGCCCAACTTCTCGGGAGTGGCGGATTTGTCCAGCCCGTAATGAGCCCTGAGCACGCCGCGTTCACGCTCGCTTAGCTGGGAGAGAAGCACCCTCACCTGCTCGCGGTCGGCCAGTGGATCGCGTAAGTGCCCCTCGTGCCGGTCCGGGAGCGATTCGAGCAGTTGCCCTTCGATCGGCACCGCGCGGTTCCCCCGAAGCATCTGCGGCACGCTGCGGGCAAAGCCCTTCATCAGCGCCAGCGTGGCATACGTGCTGAATTTGTTGCCGCGATGAACATCGAATCCTTCCACCGCGCGCATGAGCGTCAGGTTTCCGTCGCTGATGAGTTCCATCAGGGACAGTCCCGGCCGCAGGTGCTTGCGGGCGATGCTCACGACCAGGCGCAGGTTGGCACGGAGGATGGCATTTTTGGTTTCGGTGGCGGACCGCAGCGCCGCCTCCAGCCCGTCCAAATCCCGCATACGGGCGAGTTGCGGCTCGAGCTGGCGTCGCAGGGAAACGAAGCGGTACTTGTGAAAGTTGAACTTCAGGAACAGCGCCCGCTCGCGGGCCGCGGTGAGCAGCGCCGTTCGATACAGGTCCTGCAAATAGGGCGGCAGGTCGCGCGGGACGCGGGATTCTTCGGGCCGGGAATCTCCGGCGGACAGTTCCTCCTGGTCGACCAGTTGCGACAGGACGGATTCCGCGTCTTCCTGGTGATAGAGCGGATCGTCGAAGAACTTGACCTTGCGGCGGGAAAGCCGCTCGAGGCGCTCGTCCACGATCGCGCGATAGATGACGGTCCGCGGACGGCAGAGGCGCCGGGCCAACACCGCCAGCGACACGCCGCGTTTGAACGCGCGGGCGATCCGTTGCCGCTCGCTATCGGTCATCGCCCTGGAGGCGCCGGCGAGAACCGCCTGGCCGGGCTGCTCCTGATCGTGCTTGCGGATCACGTGCAGAATCGTCAGTTCCGAACGGTTGAGCTTGCGGGCGATTCTGCGGGCGATCTCCTTGCCGCAACACCCGCATGTCCCGGCCAGGCGCGCGGCCCGGCGGAGGATTTCGCCGCGCTCCGCTTCGCCGAGCTGCGAAAAGTTGGTTCCCCGCGCCACCTGCTCGCGGTGTTCGGCAAAGAAGCGCTCGACGCTGCCGATCAGGAATCCCACGCGGCGCCGCCCATCGGAGAAGGTGAACCGCCGGGCCGGCAAGCCGCGCCGCCGCCACCGCTGAATCGTTTTGCTGGTGACGTTGAACCTCTCGGTCACTTCATCGATGCTGAGCACCGGCTCGGCGACCTGATCCGTTCGCAGCCGCAGGGAATCGCTGACACGCTCGATCAGCAGCCCCAAGTCGTGCTGCAGC
This sequence comes from Tepidisphaeraceae bacterium, assembly GCA_035483795.1. GTDB lineage: Bacteria > Planctomycetota > Phycisphaerae > Tepidisphaerales > Tepidisphaeraceae > DASXMX01. The sequence continues at coordinate 7,350 of DATHPP010000174.1, forward strand.
GCCGCCCCAGCCAGCAATTCGCCACTCATGCCGCGCGGGTGGTAGTTGGTGATGCGGAAAACGATGAACTCAACCGGATAGGCTTTGGTGGGGTCGATGCCGTGCAGAAGATCTTCCGCGGCATTGACTTGCGCCAGACGGGTGTCGTGCGGCGTGAACTCCAGTTGCCGCGCCAACTCCCCGAGCTTGTCGATCCGGAACCTGGGCACAAGCCGCGATTATCCCGCCCCACCGCACGGGGGTCAAGACAGTTCTTGACAGATCCGTGGCCATCTTTGTGGCCGAACCGGCGGGCAGCGCCCCGAGTAGGTCCGTTGTAGGGCGGGCACTGCCCGCCGCTTTCACCGCTCCGGAAATGAAAAACGCCGCAGCCCTCAGAGCCTGCGGCGCTTTCTATGCCTGGTACTGACTTGTGACCTTATGCCTGGCTGGCCGTCAGGTCGTTCACGAGCTTGGTGCGATCAGCAACCAGCTTGTTGAGGTCGGCCAGCATCGTGTTGAGCTTGGCTCCGCCGTCGGCAAGCCACTTGGCCGCGTCGGTCTTGAGCTTAGCGCTGGCGTTGGGATCGGTCTGCACCGCCGCGCCGATCGCCTGGCCGTCGGCAAAGAGCGTGTTGTAGAAGCTCTGCCGGGTCGCGATTCGCGAGTTAAGGCCGGCGATCAGATCGTTTTGAAGCGTGATCCGGTCGTTGGTTAGCTTCGTATGGTCCGCGGCCAGCGCCGTTGCGTTACCACGGTCGATCAGAATCTGCCGCAGGTCGCCGACGATCACCGACTCGTCGCGCAGCGCGTTGCTGGCTTCGGCGAGCCGATCTGACAGCAACTGGATTCGCATCGTCTTCACGTCAGCATGAAGCTTGGCGATGAGCGGGAGAACCGTGGTGGCGGCGGCGACATCGTCGCCGCGCAGCGCGATCCGGTCTGACAGCAACGTGACATCCGCCGACACCGCGTCGGATCGGAACTTCACCAGGTCTGCCTGAATTTGCAGCCGGTCCAGTTTCACCGTCGAGTTGAATACCGAAGAAGCCAGACTGGCCGACAACAACCGGCGCGTCTCCAACGTCTCAACAAACAATTTCTGCGCGGACATTCCGAGTCTCCTTTCCATGATTGTGGGAAACAGCGTCCGCACCCCTGCCCAGGTGGGTCGGTCGGCGACGCGCTGCACACCAGTTTCATCGGATATCCGTACCGCGTTGCCAACCGACATCTTTGTAACGCTGTCGGCGCGAAAGTATTGCTATCGGCGGCGCGGGCGGAGCAGCAGGCCGCAGGCTCCGATAATCATCGCACTTACGGCGCCCGGCTCGGGGGCCGGAACCACCGAGGCGTAGGTCAACCCCAAACGAATTTCGTCGATGCTGTACGCGTCGCTGGTGGAAATTCCGAGCTGGGAGATCGTGCCGAAGTCCTGCCTGGTCAGGTCGGGGGCTGAGCCGGTGGAAGGCTCAGGTTGGTCGGGGATGGGATTGACGTACAATCGGACCGTATCGTTTCCGCTGACCAGTTGGACCCGCGCGACCAGCAACGCCGTCTGCCCGTTCAGGACAGGGACGCTCGACTGCTGGGCGGTGGCATCGGCGGCGGCACGCTCGATGCTGTAATCGGGGATGTTGCTGCCGGGATGTCCGATAAATAACTGCGCCGGCCCGTTGCCAATCAGTTGCAACCCGCCCCAGTTTCCGCTCTGTGTGCCATCCCAGCGCAAAAGGAAACTGACATAGAACGTTGAGCCGTTGGCGAAGGTGTCCGCCGCGTCGAGGCTCCTCACGATCAAGTTCGGGCCCGGTGCCGTCGTGAGCTTGTTGCCGAAGGTATCCAGAGGGCCGAACGAGAGGCTCCCGGCGGTAATCGAGCCGCCACCCGCGTTATAGACACCGGAGAATCCCGTCCCACCATTCAGGCCCGCGATATTATTCGTGCCGGCGGGATAGTTGAACGATTCGAGCACACTGGCGCGCGCCGATATCGCATGCGCGGCCAAAGCCAAAAAGACAAGGCAACAGCGCTTCCGCATAAACACCTCTCAAGCGGATGAGTTCTTTACTGCCTCTGGGCGGCTTTCTGGCGAGGCCGGCCGGGGGCAAGATGACACTTCTGCGCATCGGCACCGATGATGTGTCACTTAATAAGGCGGTTTCGCCGCAACGCCGAAGGCGTGCGCCTTCTCGCCCGGGAGAAAAAGCGCACGACTCCGGCGTTGCGGCGAACATGAGGAACTCAAGGCGGGGTTGGCAGCTCTTCCAGCCGACGGCGGGCTTCCTCAAAGCCCGGCGCCAATGTCAGCGCCGTCTCCAGATACGCCCGGGCGCCGGCGAACTGCCGCTGCTCGGACAATATCAGCCCCATTCGGAAATGGGAGATTGCGGAGCGCGGGTCCGCGTTTAACGCCGAGCGGCACAGCGCGATCCCATCAGCCACCCGGCCCTGCTGAGAGAGCGTCAGGCCCAGGCAGCTCAGCACCTGCGGATCGTCCCCTTTGATTTGCAGCGACGCCCGCAGCGCCGCCTCGGCCTCGTCAAGGCGGCCGAGGCGCCGGAGCAGTTCGCCCAGGTCCGCCCGATACTTTGCCGACCCGGGCGCCAGTGCGATGGCCCGCGACAACAGCTCCATCGCCAGCATCGGTTTCTCGGTCGAGGCGGCGATGACTCCCATGCGGTTGACCGCCTCGGCGTTGTCCGGGTCGCGGCTGAGCACGTGGCCGTAGATCGCAAACGCGTCGCGATATTTCCGTTCCCTCTCCCGCTGCTCGCCCAGATCGAGGCACTCGGCGATCGTCTTGTCCTTCGGGAGCCAATTCTCCCGTCGGGCCAGCGCCGCGTCGATAACCTCCTCGACCCCCGACATCCCCTCACGCTCGAAGGCCCGGGCCAGCATCTTGTAATGGTCGTTGAACGCGTACCCCGCCGGGTTGCGCCAGATGTTCCGCGCGATGTCCAGCGACGACACCACCACCGACTGCTCCTGTCCGCGGCGCAGGGATTCCTCCTGCGCGTCCATCTTGACGAGCTGATAGGCGACTCGCCGCGGCTCGAATCGCAGTTGGACGTACGGCTCGCCCTTGCGGAAAATGTGCCGCTCGCCCGGCAAGGGCGCCTTGAACACCACGAAGAATTTCTTGGGCCACCATTCGCTTTGAACGTGCCCGATCATCGAGATCGGCACGGTCCCCGTATCGTCGGTGAAATAGCGCGGGTGGGGTAGCGTGCAGATCACGTGCCCCGGCGGCGCCTTGATGTCCACGCCCGTGTTGAACGCGTAATAGCGCGAAGCCTCTTTGGGAAAGAAGGTGATGAATTCGCTGCCCTGGAGCTTGCAGTCCGGCTCGTTGGCGTAGTCCCAGTCGAAGCGGACCAGGCCCCCGTCGTTCACCACGTGGCATTCCTGCTCGTACTGGTAGACCAGTTCCAGCCCGTACGTCGAGCCTTCGGTGAAGGGAAGACAGTGCCACGGCTGCGGTTCCGAGCCGTCCACCATTTTCTGCGACAGCCCTCCCCAGCCCGGATTTTTCATCCGGACCGGCCGCGGGGGAAGTGCTTTGTCGTAGGTGCTGTACCTGACCTCGAATTCACTCACATTCACAGTTTATCTGGGGCACACGACATTGGCGACGCGATACATATATTCAGCGATATATACTTGGACAGTTTCGGCGGAATTCAGCGGGCCGCCCCTGAAGCCTCTTCGACGTCGGGAATGTCCATCCACTTTTGCTCCCGGCCGTATTGCTGCCCGTACGTTTTGGCCGCGACGTACAACGCCTGCATTTTCGCCTGGTCGAACGTGAATGACTCACAAGCCTGCACTTGGCTCGGAATGAAGCACAAGCGGAAATCGTAGTGCAGGTCGCGGGCCCAGTATTTGATTTCGTACAGGCAGCCGATGTTGTTTGAATCCATCAGACAGTTCACCGCCCGCTCGGCCAGAGGGAGCAGGCAATCCTGGGCGGCGGGATAGGTGGGGCCGAGTTGCCCGTTGACGATGACGTAAATGGTCGGCTCCGGGGCGGCGGGCAACGACGCCGGGCGCGCCGGCGCCGAGGGCCGCGTCGTCCCCGCCGGACGCGTATCCGAGTTCAAACGCTGGCGGGCGCGATGATGACCGGCGGCAATCCCCGGAAGCAGCTTGTTGCGGAAAAACAGGTTTGCCTTCACCCCGCCGTCGGCATGAAGCGTCCCGTCAATCTCCACCGGTGGAAAAATCACCGGCGCCGAGGCCGACGCCAATAAAACCGTTCGATACAGCTCGTACTCCCACGCCCCCGCGATCGCCGTCAGGTCCCAGATGTGCAGCTTCCCGCTGTCCAGGTCGGTGCTGGCGACGTAAAGCCGGCGATGTTTTGCCCCCTCGGACGCCACGCGGTCGATCACGGCATTCGTGATGTATCTGTGGATCAGGTTCTTGAGCGGCCCCGACGTGTACACCGAGTCGGAGAACGGAATGCTGATCCACGACCGGCTGCCTTTGACATCGGCGTCGGTTGTCGTGGTGAATGCTTTCTCGAGGAGAGCGTCATCCCCGAGGAACGCGCCGGTGGCGAGCAAGCCTCCGGTGCTGACACCCGTGACCAGATCGAATTCAGGCCGCGATCCATCCGCTTGCCACCCGGCCAGGAATCCCGCTCCCCACGCCCCGTTCGACCCGCCGCCCGAGAGCGCCAGCACGCCCAGCGGACGCGCCGCTCCTTTCTGGGCCAGCCGATTCTCAATGCTGTCATCCAGATCCTGCTGGCGAAACTCAAATCGCTGCGAAACTGACGTAGGCCTGCTCGTCGGCACGGTCTGACGTTGCGGGCAGCAGCCCGTCAATGCCATCGTGATCAAGACGAGATGTGCTAGTTGGCGGAATTCCATTGTCCATACCTTTCGCTGGTCGCGACACCCGTTGCTTACGTGGGCGACGATCGTCATACCCGCGACACGGGTTTTCAACCGTTTTCAACCTGTGCCGAGCGCCGGGCATGTCGACCGTCTCGCAGGATCGTCGCTCTTGACGGATCGGCGACACATCGATTTCATAGTGACATCAATCGCGGCAAGGCCGCAGGGAAGGCACATGAATCAGCGTCTCGCTTTAGCGGGTTGTCTGGCTGCATTTGGTCTGATGGCATGGCTGACGGGGCTGGGCTGCGGGCACAACCGCGGCGAAGCGACGACTCCGCTCCACGAAGCGGCCAAGACCAACGACCCGGCGGCGGTGAATTCGGCGCTGACGGGCGGAGAGGCGGTCGACACCCGCGACCGCGCCGGCGCCACGCCCCTCATCCAGGCCGCCAAGAGCGGCGCCACCGACTCGGCCAAGGCCCTTATCGACGCCGGTGCGAATCTCGAAGCCAAGGACAAGTACGATTACACCGCCCTGCATTGGGCCGCGTACAACGGACAGGCCCCGGTCGCGACGCTTCTGCTGGACAAGGGCGCCAACGTGAATGCGCTGGAGTACACCCACTCGACACCGCTCGCGTTGGCCGCCTATCGCGGGCACGCTGACGTCGTGGTGGTTCTTCTGGCGCATGGCGCGGAAGTCAACACAAAGGACAAAGACGGCATGACGCCGCTCCAATATGCCGCTCGCGGCGGCTACCTGGAAATCGTCAAGCTGCTGGTCGACAAAGGCGCCGACATCAATTACCGCGAGCCCGGCAACGGATATTCCGCACTCGCCCTGGCAAGACAGAAAGAGCATGCCGACGTCGCCAAATACCTCGAAGACAAGGGCGCCAAGTAATCTCGAATGTTCCCCAAATGTCCCCGAATGTCCCCTCTGGCGCGAGGGGACATTTGTGACCTCCCTGGCTCATGGTGGCTCATGGCCATCGGAGATGGGCCATGAGGCAAACCGCGCCAACACGCGCTGTACAATGTTCCAAATGGCCCCTTTCGGGGCCTTGGTCAAAAGGGGAGAGGTCTACCCGGTACACGATTTTCACCCGTTCTTTTTCCAACTCCACGCGTTTCACCAGGGTGGTAATTATTT
>DATHPP010000175.1:0-2420 GCA_035483795.1 Tepidisphaeraceae bacterium
CGCAATCATGCAGCATTATGGGTGACGGCGATCGTCACGCCGGGATTCACGCTGGTTCGGGCGGCGGAAGTGTTCTGCTATCCGCTACTGCACCGGCTCGTCGGCCTGCCCAAGTACAATCACGCCGAGTGGGTCAACGTCTCGCGGCAGAAGTTCGAGGGCCTGGTTGGCCACGACCTGATCTGGTGTCTTTACTGCGATTGGATGACCGGCGTCTGGTCGCTGGGCACGGAGATGTTGCGCAACGTCGAGTCGTTCTGGTGCCCGATCCGTTTCTACAACGGCAAAAAGTGCGAGAATTGCGCGATCGATTTTCCCGACGTGAACGCCGGCTGGGTCCCCGCCGACGGCACCATGTCCGAGGTTGCCAATACCATCGAGCGCATGTACGGCGACGGCGACCGCCGCTGGTTCGAAAAGCGGGTACAGATCAGCGTTCGAGGACGGGAGCTGCCGGTTGAACAATCTGCAACATCCGCTGAATAACCGCGCGAGATTGCGCGCCACGGATGGACACAGATGTAATACAAGTTCGGTTGTATCGAGCGCACCCTCTCCACGTCGGCGCTAGGCACGGGTTGAAAACCCGTGTCACAGTGAACTGCTTCCGGTCTTATCTTTGTTCATCAGTGTCCATCTGTGGCGATTGAGCTTTCGTCGGCTCACGGATTGCGCAGCCAGGGCAGGGGCGGGTTGGCCAGATAAGTTGGGACCCCATCTGGATAGTTGGCCCGGATCCAGGCGTCGATCTGTTGCATGCGGGCTTCGGGGTAGGGGTGGGTCTGGAGCATCTGGGGCGGGCGGCCGCCCTGCTCGTTGGTGACCTGCTGGAGCACCTGCATGACCTCTTGCATGGCGCGGGGGTCGAAGCCGGCCTGGGTCATGTAGCGCAGGCCGCATTCGTCGGCCTGGGATTCGTCGCCGCGGCTGAAGTGGAGCTGCTGCATCTTATTGACGAAGGCGGCGAGGGCGGTGCTGGAATAGGGGTGCTGCCCCCCGGATGACGCAACGCCGACCGCGGTCACCAGGGATTGACCGAGCTGGCTCTGGGCCATCTGCTGGGCGACATGGCGTTCGACGACGTGGCCGGTTTCGTGGCCCAGGACGCCGGCCAGTTCGCCTTCGGTGGTGAGGCGATCGAGTAGGCCCTCGGTGATGAAGACTTCGCCGCCGGGCAGCGCGAAGGCGTTGACCGTCCGGCGGTCGGCCAGCAGGTGATAGTGATACGGATACGGACTTTTGGCGGCGTCGCTGCGCTTCCAGACGCGATTGCCGATGTATTGGACCTCTTGCGTCTGCGGATCGGAGGGCGGGACTTCGCCGCCCATCTGGGCCGCCATTTCGGGGGCGGATTGCATGCCGAGGGCGATTTCCTGATCGGGGGTGAGGCTGACGCGCTGGGTTTCGCCGGTCGTGGGGTTGACGCTGGTGCGGGAGAAGTAGGCGATCAGGCCGCCGATCGCGATGATCGCCCCGATGATCCATTGGAGCGGGATTCCCCAGCCGCTGCGCTGGCCGCCGTAGTAATAGCTCATGGTGAAGGAAGTATAGTCGAATGTGGCACAGCAAAGAAAAGCTCGCCACAGATGAACACGGATAGAAACGGATGGGCCCACATGGGCTGCGCGTGACACGGGTTTCCAACCCGTGCAAGGCCCCGTTCCGCTGAGTGCTCCGTCCCAATCAAAGCTCCTTTAAATTGGCCAGCCGGCAGCACGGGTTAAAAACCCGTGTCACAAGAACGCGCACTTGAGATTTGGCAGCGCGAGCCCATATCCTGTCTCGGCTTACTGGAAAGGAGCCCTCATGCCGGTACGAAATGCGGAAGCGAACTGGAACGGCGGATTGAAGGACGGACAGGGAAGCGTGAAGCTGGGGAGCGGGGCGTTTGAAGGGAAGTATTCGTTTGGAAGCCGATTCGAGAATGGGACCGGGACCAACCCGGAAGAGCTGCTCGGCGCGGCGCACGCCGGGTGCTATTCGATGGCGCTGGCGGCGGGGCTCGGGAAGGCGGGGTTCAACCCGCAACGCGTTCACACCACCGCGGCGGTCAGCATCGAAAAAGTCGGCGAGGGATTCAAAATCACCAAGATCCGCCTCGTCACCGAGGCGAAGGTGCCCAACCTCGACGCCGCCACGTTCAAGGACATCGCGGAGAAAACCAAGGCGGGCTGCCCGGTATCGCAAGCCCTGTCGGCGACGCCGATCGAACTGGAGGCGAAACTGCTCTGATTAGACACGCGGCGCTTTTAGAGCCGGGCTGTGTCAGCCCGGTCTGGCCCATCGGGCCAGCGCTGTGCGTGATCGGACGAGCGGTCCGACCGGACCGACACGGTCGGCTCTGATGATCAGCCCGGTCTAGCGTCCTACCGGAGTTTCCACCATGCCAGCCCGATGGCAATGAGCGCGGCCCCGGCGAT
>DATHPP010000176.1:0-17878 GCA_035483795.1 Tepidisphaeraceae bacterium
CGTGGCGACGCAGACGCAGCGGTTCGTCCGGCGCGTCGCGGGCACGGGGGCGCGAATCTACGACACACGAAAGACGATTCCAGGCTTCCGGCTGCTGGACAAATACGCCGTCTTGGCCGGCGGCGGGTTCAATCATCGCACCGGATTGTTCGACGGATTGCTGGTGAAGGACAACCACCTGGCGAGCCTCGCCGCGGCGGAGCTGCCCGCGTATCTGACCGATGTCGTCAACCGAAGCCGCGCAGAAGATCCTTCCCGGCTGGTCGAGATCGAGGTCGACAACCTCGAGCAGCTCAGGGAGATCCTGAAGGTCGAGGGCGTCGACGTGATCCTGCTGGACAACATGGATTGCCCGAAGATGGAGCAGGCGGTGCATCTCCGCGATCGCCTGGGCAGGAAGGGCAAGGTCGAGCTGGAGGCATCGGGCGGCGTGACGCTGGAGACGGTGCGGTCGATCGCCGCCACCGGCGTCGAACGTATCGCCATCGGCGCCATCACCCATTCGGCCGCGGCGCTCGACATCGGGCTGGAGGTCGAGGAGCAGTAGCTTCAAACGGGAGGGCGAGGCGTGCGACGCTCCCCCCGAACCGAGATTTGCGGAGGCGGAACATGCGGCTCGGCAGTGGCTTGGCCCTCCCGTCGCGTCGCGAAATCGAGCACCGCATCAAATTGCGGAAGCGTCTGCGTGTCGCAATAAGCCTGCTCGAATGCCCGGCGGGCGCGGGAACGCAGCTCGTTCTGCATCACCTCGTTGTTGCTGAGGCCACGCAGCGCGCTGACCAGCGTATCGGTTTGGCCACTGCGGATGCTCACGCCGCAGCCGAAGCGATCGAGGGCTTCGTGCACGTTGCCACCGGCCGGGCCGACATAGATCACCGGCAGCCCCATCGCCAGGTTTGCGTGCAGCTTGCTCGGGCTCATCACCCCCATCGCGTAATCTTCCAGCGTGATCAGGGCGCAATTCGCCGACCGCATGACCCCGGGAGTCTGCGGCTTGGGCACGTAATCGTGCAGCACGATGTTTGTAAGACCATGCGATCGAATCTGCTCACGAATCCAGTCGAATTGCGAGCCGCCTCCAACGAAGAGGAAGGTGATCGGCTCATCGTGCAACTCTTGGGCGGCGTCGATCATCGTCTGGAATTCATGCCCGTAGCCGGCGTTGCCCAGGTAGAGGACCACGAAGCGCCCGTTGAGCCGATCGGTCACGGGACTCGACCATCGATCGCCCAGGTTCTGGCGCGGAAAGAGCGACGCCCGCTCCCAGTTGGGAATGATCGACCAGGGGAGAGCGCGGCCGCGCGGGGCGTATTGCGACAGGAGCAGGTTGGCCATCGCCTGATCGAGGCAGACGACGTGATCGACCATTTGCAGCAGCGCCCGATTCACGCCTCGCAGCGCCCGGCTGGCCAGGCCGCCGGTCCGAATCATGTTGAGCCGCTCGGCGGTGTCGGGCCAGCAGTCCATGTTCCACAGGATCAGCCGGGTTCGCGGGTTGAGCATTTTGTGCAAAGCACCTGCCCAGGCGATGAAGGGCGGCGTGGTCATGGCGATCACGACCTCCTGGGGTGGAAGCGAGGCCGCTTCCTTAAGCGCTGAAATGTAAAACGTTATCCAGTCGATGAATCGCCGCGCCTTGGTCCGGCTGCCAAGCTGCGTCGTCCAGATTCGGCGCACGTCGACCAAACCGTCGTCGGTCGCTTGCCCCATCGCGCCTAGATACCCGGCGCGCCCGGTAACGACCGTCACCCGATCTCCAAGCGCGGCGCGGTGCTCGGCCAGCGAGGCACACAAATGCGCCGTCGGGCTGAGGTCGGGGACATAGAACTGGTTTATTAGAGTAAGGCGCATCGATGCTATGGCTGCTCGGGCGGCGGATCGGATGGTTGCACCGGGCTGGTTGGGTTTTCTTGCGGCAGTTGCGATGTTGCCGAAGCCGTCGCCGGAGACTTTGCCCTTCGTGATTTGGGCGGTCTTCGGCCTTTCTTCACGTCCTCCTCCAACTGGCTTTTCCGCCGCAGGATGTGGTGGTAGTGCTGGGCGAAGCGATGGGCCTCGTCGCGCACGTACTGGAGCAGCCGCAGGGCGGCGTTGTTGCGGGGCAGGCGGATCGCCTCGGAGCGCGCCTGCGTGTAGACCAGCTCTTCCTTCTTGGCCAGCGAGATCACCATCGGCGGCTTTACGTCCATGGTTTTGAAGACTTCCATCGCCGCGTGAAGCTGTCCGAGGCCGCCGTCGATCAGAATGACATCGGGATAAAGCTCGTTGCTTGCCCCGGCCTCGCGATAGCGCCGGGAAACGACCTCCTGGATCGACAGATAGTCGTTGTTGCCCTGCCCGTGCTTGATCTTGTACCGGCGATATCCGTCCTTGAATGGGACGCCATCGATGAAGCAGACCTTGCTTCCGACCATCTCGCCGCCCTGGAGATGGGCGATGTCGATGCCTTCGAGGATGCGCGGCGCCTCGGCCAGGCCCAGCGCCGACTGAAGCTCGACGACGGCTTCCTTGGGGTTCTGCACGAACGATTCGGGCTGCCAGTATTCCTGCTCACCTTTTTTGGCGCGGGCGCCGATGGCGTTGAGCGCCTTGATTTCGTCGCGCAGGCGGGCGGCGCGCTCGAACTGAAGGTCCTTCGACGCCTGGATCATCTCCTTCTCGAGGTTGGCGATTACCTGCTTTTTGTTGCCGTCCAGGAAGCTGATCAGCAGATCGATGTCCTGCCGGTAGCTGTCCTTGGAAATTCTGGCGGCGCAGGGCGCGGTGCATTGATGGATGGGGTGAAGCAGGCAGGGGCGGAAGAACCTGCGGTTGTCGTCGTCGTCGCGGATATCCAAGTGGCACGTGCGGAACTTGAAGGCTTTCTGCAAGTGTGTGACGGCTTCCTTGAGCGAGTAGACGCTGGTGAAGGGGCCGTAGAGCTTGACGCCTTTGGTCCTGGGCTCGCGGGTGACGTAGACGCCGGGAAATTCGTCGCCGGTCGTGACCATCAGATACGGATACGTCTTGTCGTCCAGCAGGCGGGCATTGCAACGCGGCTGGATGTCCTTGATGAGCCGGTTTTCCACCAGCAGGGCCTCGACTTCGCTATCGGTCTGGATGAAATCGAAATCGACGACCACGTCGCGCAGCACCGCTTTTTTATGCTCGAGCTTGGCGCCGGGCTGAAAGTAGCTGCCGACGCGATCGCGCAGGCTCCCCGACTTGCCCACGTAAATAACGCGGCCCCGCTCGTCCTTCATGAGGTAGACGCCGGGCGCTTTGGGCAGGGTCTTGGCTTTTTCCGCGAGTTTTTCCAGACGCTCGTCCATGAGGCCAATGAAATTGTATGCGGCTCAAGTACTCGGGTTGCTACCGCCGGCCTCGCGTTCCTTTTCCTCGAAAGCGCGGTCCTGGCGGTCCTCGTATTCCAACTCGCGTCGCCATTCCTCCAGACACTCGATGTAGTCGCCCCGAAGCGATGGATGAAGTGGTTGGGCGAATGATTCGTCGAGATTGTGAACGCCAATCAGCTCGACGACGTCACCAAAGTCCTTTAGGTCTCCTGACGCCTCAATTATACCTCAGGACGCGGCAGGCCGCTTCTCACGGGCCGGCCCTGTCTGTAGGGTAACTGCATGGCGCTGGAAATCGTTCCGAGCATCGACTTGCGCGACGGCAAGGTGGTCCGGCTGAAACAGGGCGATTACAGCCGGCAGGTGAATTACGAGGTGGATCCCATGCAGACGGCCCGATCGTTCGCTGATGCCGGGGCGCGGTGGATGCACGTGGTTGACCTGGACGGGGCGAAGGTGGGCCGGCCGGTTCAGACGGATCTGATCGCCCGAATCATTTCCACAACCTCGCTTCGCGTTGAAGCCGGCGGCGGCGTTCGCGCGAGCGACGACGTCAAACGGCTTCTGGATGCCGGCGCCGCTCGTGTGGTCGTGGGAACCCGTGCGATCGAGGACTGGGCGTGGTTCGACGAACTTGTCCATAGGGCCGAGCTATCGGGCAAGCTCGTGCTGGCACTGGATGCCAAAGACGGCCTGATCGCAACGCGCGGTTGGACGCAGACGTCGCGCCTCAGGGCGATCGACGTTGCAGCGAAGGTTACAGATTGGTCTCTGGGGGCGATCCTTTACACCGACGTGAGCAAGGATGGCATGCTTCAGGGTCCCAATTTCCAGGCCACGCGCGAACTGGCTGAGGCGGGGAAAGTGGCGGTGATCGCCAGCGGCGGTGTGGGGAACATCGAGCACATCCGTCAATTACGTCAGCTTCCTATCTGGGGGGCCATAGTGGGGCGCAGCTTGTACGAGGGGACTTTGGATTTGCGGGAGGCGATCGAGGTGGCTCGCGGGTGAGTTCAGGCCGCCGCGGAACGCCGGCCCAGCGCCCGCGCCACGGCGCTCCGCAACGCGTCCGCCGAAAAATCGGATTTGATCAGGCACTCGCTCACGCCCAGTCCTTGTGTGAGATGCATGATGTCGCCCGATCCGGTGAACAGGATAACCGGGAGATCGCGCCACTGCGGCATCTGCCGCACGGTTCGCAGCAGCTCCAGTCCGCTCATTTCCGGCAGGGCCAGATCGAGCAGGATCAGATCGGGCGAGGAATTCTCAAGCAATTGAATCGCCTCGCGGCTGCTGCCGGCGCAGATCACACGGTGGCGGGACAATCGCAGCGCCGTCGCGACGACTTCGCGGCATGATGCGTTGTCGTCGATGATGAGGATCTTGTGGATCGCGCGCTCGGCCATGATGCCTCTATGATCTGTATCGGCAGAAACCCCCACGAATTGGGGGTGGGGGCCGCGGCAGGGCAGAAATTGCATGGCGGCCAATAAAACAGCGGCATCTTGAAGCAGCGGAAACTCCGGCTTCGGGACGTGCGGTGGTTGCACATTCGCGACAAAGAGGGCTTCTTTGGCAGGTTCGTGCTGAGATCGGTCCGATCGGCATCTGTTGAGCGGTTATTGCGGGGCCAGCCATTTCACGAACCATTCGACGGCCCGGGTTTGCGCGTCGGAGGTGACGGTGTGGCCCGCGCCGTTCTCGATGATCAGCCTGAATCGATCCGCCGCGGCGGCGCTGGCATAAGCGGCGCGGGCGGCCTCCTCGCACATTCGCACACCGGGCAGGGGGTTGATCGGGTCTTTCTCACCGCTGATCGCCAGCAGCGGGCGCGGGGCGATGAGCGTGACCATGAACGGACCATCGAAGCGGTCGTAGATGCCGGGGATCAGACGGTCGTAGAACCGGCGGGCGAAGTCGGCGCCGGGCCGGTCGACGTGGGCGGAATTTGCCGCCGCGTCAAAGCCGCGCTGGACGGTGCCGACGCGAGTGCGCCAGCCGTCGTGCTCGAGTCCCCACTCGAAGCTTTGCAGTGAAATGCAGGGAATCGCAACCGCGATCCGCGTGTCAGCCGCCGCGGTGAGCCACGTCTCGATCCCGCCTTTGGAGATGCCCATCAGGCCGATGCGGCTGCCGTCCACGTCCGGGCGGGACTGGAGATAATCGACCAGCCGCATGACGTCCCATACGGTGTCGAAGTACAGCGGATGCGACCCGCCTTGAGCGAAGGCCCGGGCGATGGCGGCGTTGTACTCGGCGGGCGTGCCGCGCTCGCCATGAAATCGGCCATCGATCGCGACGGCGATGGTCCCTTTGTCCGCCAGTCGCTCCAGCAGCGGCAGGTTCCCTTCCTTCCGTCCTCCGGTACCGTGGAGCACGATTGCCGCCGGATGACGCTTGCCGTCGTGCAGCAGGTCCGGCTTGATCAGCAGAATCCCCGGGACGCGCTCGCGCGTTTCGCTGGCGTAAGTGAAATGAAAACGGGCGATGCTGTTTTCTCTGGTCTGTTCCCGAACCTCCGGCGCGAGATCCACGCGCGGACGGTCGATGATTTTCAGGAAGGCCGCTCGCGTCTGCTCGGCGCTGAGCGGCGTGTCCGCCTTGGCGGCGCCGGCAAGAAGAAAAAGAAAAATCACCGACCACCCAATTGCCCGTGTGCCGGATGTGCTGTCCACGTCGTTCTCCTTCCGCTGTACCAGCAGTTTCCCCGGTTATGATAGCTGCGGCTACGACCTGCGGGCCTCGCGCGACCGCTGCCCCGAATGTGGAACACCTATTCCCGACTGGGAGCCGGACTTGAAGGCGGAACCGCTCCCAGCCCCAAGCCGGTGAGTGTTCCCGTGCGCAGCATGCCGTTCGTAATCGAGAAGATTCCGGGAAAACGGTCGGCCCAGGGCGCGTTGGCGGCGGGGACGTACTGGCGCGCGTTGGCCTCGATGGCGGCGACGCCGGGCACGTGCGCCGCCAGACCTGCGGAGTGAATCAGCGATGCGCCCGGGCAGGTCAGGTCCTGCACGCACAGGAACATTCCGTATTTCTGCGCCCCCGCGGCCATGAGAATCGACTGGGTTTGGCCCTTGCAGGCTTTGAGCGCCGCGCCAGTGTACCCGAGTTCTCGTGCTAAGCGAAGGCTTTCCAGGCCGACGAGCGATTCGTCAATTACCACGGGCAGCAGCCGCGAAACCTCGTGCATCCGCTGGTCGCGATGGGATTTCAGGTCCCGCGCCGTGGGCTGTTCGATGTACTGAATGCGCGACAGCGTTTGCGGCGCCGCTTCGCGCAGCTTGCTGAGAAACTCGACGAGATAGCTCACGTCCTGGCACCGCTCATTGAAGTCGAGCGAATAAAACCACTCCGACACGCCGAGCTTGCGCTGCGTCCGCGTCGCCGCGCGGTCGACGTGAACCACCCGGTTCACGTCCCACGCCAGATCGCGGCCGTCGAGCTTGATCTTGAGATGGGTGAGGCCGTTGAAAACGATCCACTGCGCGAGCGTCTCGGGAAGCCCGTCGGCGACACGCGTGGCAATGTCCGCATCCTCGATCGGGTCCAGCGCCCCGACCAAATGATACAGCGGCAGCGAAGGTTGCGGGTGGCGACTGACATAGTCCTGGAGCCGTTCGCCGCGAAAGTCCTCGCCCAGATAGTGCCCCAGATCATGGCTCAGAAACTCCGGTCCGTAGGTGTAATAGCAATTGAGCCCATGCAGTTTGCCGAATGCATCGTGAAGCGCCGCGTCGAACGGGCTTGCCGTCACCAGCGTGCACAGCGGGGGGATCGGCTCGGGGAGGCGCATCTCCCGGGAAAGCTCCGACGCCGCCTGCATCAAGCGCTCTTCCATCGCCCATGTCAGATCGATCGGGTGCCCGAATTCGCGGCAATCGAGGCTGATCTGCGCGATGCGGTCGGCCAGCCGCTTCATTGCCTCCAGCGTCTTTTCGTACGGCATGACGCGCGAAGGAAACGACCAGACGTTTCCCAGCGGCATCGAGCCGAAGCCCTGGGCAAGGCCTCCGTCCGCAGTGCGCACGGTGCAGTCGACGTTGAGCAACGTGACGCGGTCCACCGCCGCGCCTCCGAATTTGATCGGCGTGCGGTATCGGTACTCTTCGTAACCAATTTGAATCTGCTGGATCTGAACGGCCGTCGATTTCATTCCGCCGAGTTCTGAATGAGCCTTGTGTAGAACCTGACCAGGAGCTGGCAATTGTCCAGCGAGATTTTTTCGTTTTTCCCGTGGATGCTGGCCAGGTCTTCGGCGGTGATGCGCAGGGCGCCGAAGCGGTAGACGCTGGGGGTCAGCCGGGTGTAATGGCGCGAGTCGGTGCCGCCCAGCACCAGGCATGGCGCGACGACGGCATCCGGCGCAAGCTCGGCGATGGTGCGCTTGATCAGTTGATAGCCGGGGGTGTCGACGCGGGCCACCGGCGGGGGCTCGCTATGAAAGCGGCCGGCAATCGAGATCTGAACCCGCGGGTCGTCGATCACATCGCGAATCCGGCGGATTACCGACAGCGAATCCTCGCCGGGAAGAACGCGGCAATTCAGCGTGGCGACCGCCTCGTGGGGAAGAACATTGTCCTTGATTCCCGATTCGATCATGGTGACGGCGGTCGTCGTCCGCAGCGTGGCGGCGCCGCTGGGCGTCTTCTCGAGACGCCGCTTGATCATGGGGGCCAGCAGTGGCAATCCCGCGATCGCGATGCGCGCGGTCCAGGGCATTTCCCGGGCCAGCGCCCGCAGCATCTGTCGGGCGGCGGTGGAAAGGGTGGCGGGGAATGGCCTGGATTCCAGCCGCTGAATCGCGTCGCTGAGAATGCCGATGGCGGTGTGGGCCGGCGGCATCGAGGTATGGCCGCCGGTCATGGTGACTTTGAGTTCGAGCGTCAGGTAGCCTTTTTCCCCGATGCCGATGGCGGCGACAGGTTTTTTCACACCGGGGATCACCCCGTGAAGGATCGCGCCGCCCTCGTCGCTGATGAAGAGGGGGCGGGTGCCGCGACGTTCCAGGAGGTCTCCGATGGCGGCGGCGCCGTTGAGCCCGCCGACCTCCTCGTCGTGGCCGAATGCCAGATGGATCGTCCGGCGTGGACGGAAACCCCGGGCGACCAGGCCCTCGACCGCCTCACAGATCGCGATCAAAGCGCCCTTCACATCGACGGCGCCCCGTCCCCAGACCGCCTGCTCGGCGATGCGCCCGGCAAAGGGCGGATATTTCCACGCCGCCGCGTCTTCCGCCGGCACCACGTCCTGGTGCGCCAGCAGCAGGATCGGTTCGAGAAGCCGGTTTTGACCCTCCCAGGTGAACAAAAGGCTGAGGCCGTTAACGACCTCGCGTTCCAGCGCCGCATGCAGGCGCGGATACGCCTGCCGCAGAAATGCGTGCAGACGTATAAACTCCGAGCTTTCGGTCGACGCGGGATCGTCCCCGGAGATGGTGCGGAATGTGATTGCCTCCGCCAGATGCTCGGCGATGATCCGGGGACTGTGACCCGTTTCAACCGGCGCTACATCCGCCTCCCGTGATGGCAGCGCGAGCAGGTTCATGAGGACGTAAATCATCGCATGACGCGGGCCGGTTGCCAATTGCCGAGCGATTGAGAGAATCTGCCGCACTGTTTTGATGTGGAGGAGGTAAAATCGAGAACTCTATGGCAACCCCACAGCGCCAGACGCTCGATCAGATCAAACTCTTGCTACGGCGGGATTTAAAGCTGGGCCCGGACATTGCGATCCCCGACGACATGCCCTTTGTCGGAACCGAAGCGGACTTTGATTCGCTGGACATTCTGCTGCTGCTGAGCAGCATCGAGAAACAATTCAAAGTGAAAATTCCCAGCGAAGCGGTGGGGAAAGAGGTTTTCCGCAACGTCTCGACGCTGGCCCATTATGTCGAGCGGGAGGCAGCTCAAAATGGCGGGGGGCCTGACTATCTGGCGGTGCTGCCTCATCGCGAGCCATTCCGGTTCCTCACGCGAATCAACCAGATCAGGGAGAACGAGTTGGGCGAGGGGGTCTGGTCCGTGACCGGACAGGAGCCGTTCTTTGCCGGCCACTTTCCCGGTCAGCCGCTGGTGCCAGGGGTGCTCATCGCCGAGGCGATGGCACAGCTTTGCGGGCTGGTCGGCCCGGCCTCTTCGACACAGGGAAAACTGGTGCACATCGATGTTCGGTTCGACCGTCCGGTCAGTCCCCCGGCCGAGATTGTCGTGCGCTGCCGTCATTTGCGCTCGGTCGGCGAATTGCAGCAGTTTGAGGCGTCGGCGATGGTGAATGATGCGGTGGTTGCGCGGGGGATGCTGGCCCTGAGCCGGACGGGCGAGCGAGTCCCGGGAGGAGCGTTGTGACGCGAGCGGCCGGCGCAGTCGTGTTGTGTTGCGCTCTGGCCGTGGCATGCGGCGGTGCGGTTTCCGCGACTCAGCCCGCCGGGCCCGACTCGGATCTTTGGAAGAAGCTGACCGACATCGACGCGCGCGCCGGCCGAATCCAGAGTCTTCAGGCCCGCTTCGAGCAGCAGAAGTTTACCGCGCTTCTCAACACGCCGTTGGTGTCCACCGGTTCCGTCAGGATTCGCGGCGCGCGGATTCGTTGGGACACCGAACAACCCGAGAAAACCGTTCTGCTGATCGATCAGCAGGAAGCGAAGCTCTTCTATCCAGCCCAGAGAACACTGGAGGTTTACCCCCTGGATCAACGTCTGGGAGAGCTGGCGGCATCGCCGCTGCCACGGCTGGATGTGTTGAAAAAGCGGTTCTCGTTTCAGGAGCTTCCGGTGAAGGAGATGCTCGGGAAGGCCGAGGAGGGCCGGTTCATTGCGTTGTCGCTGTCGCCGACAGATCCGTCGCTACGGCAGCACGTGCAGCAGGTCCGCGTATTGCTGGACTTTCCTGCGGCTTATATAGTCAAAGCCGAGATAACCGATAGCGACGGCGACCGAACGCTCCTGTCATTTTCCAACGTGCAGATCAATGCGAACGTCGGCGATTTGAACCTGACCGTCCCGTCCGGGACGGCGGTCTCCCACCCGCTCGAAGGGTTGGACGGATCGCAGAAACCGCAGAGCCCATCGAAGTGAAAACCGTTTCGACGCGCATCTTCCCCCTCTTGCTTCGGGAGAAGCGAGCGGATGAGACGATTTCCCGCGAGCGGGCGGACGTGGGGGGCATAGTCGCGAACGTTTCTACCGACATGCCTTCACCCCAACACGCTCGTGGACGAGAAGCATTCCTGCGCAAGCAGGCCGGCGATCTTTGGCTCAATTTGCTGTTCTGGCAGGCCCGCCGCAATCCCGCCTTTCTGGGTGCTTGTAGGCCGTTCTTCCTGTCGGCGGCGTGGAAATTCGCCGGGCAAATGCGCGACAACACCTTGTGCAATGCTCATCATTTGCTGGGGGAACAATCCAGCCGCTCCGATCGCGAAGCACTTGCCAAGGCAATCATCGGGAGCTTCTACGATTTCGTCTGCGACGTGGGCAAAAGCGCCGGCATGACTCGCGGGCAGTTGCTCGGGCGCATCCACGAGGTGCACGGCCACGATTGCTATCGTGCCGCGCGCGCCGAAAAAAGGGGCGCGATCATCCTCACCGCGCATATGGGATCGTTTGAGGTCGGCATGGCCGCTCTGCTCGAATACGAGAAGCGGCTGCACGTCCTGTTTCGCCGCGATGAGCTGCGCCTCTTTGACCAGATTCGATCGTCGCTCCGCAAGCGTCTGGGTGTGATCGAGGCGCCGGTCGACGATGGGCTGGCGGTGTGGATTCGCCTGCGCGACGCGCTGGCGGCGGACGAGGTTGTGTTGATTCAGGGCGACCGGGTCATGCCGGGACAGAAGGGCCGGGCAATGCCGATACTCGGCGGCAACCTGCCACTTCCGACGGGTCCGGTGAGGCTCGCGCTGGTAACCGGTGCGCCTATCGTCCCGGTCTTCTCAATCCGCCGGCCCCATGGTCAAATCGAATTGTTCATCGAGCCGCCGATCCGTGTGCCCGACGGGCGGGCAGTGGATTCGGCTTTCGAGCAAGTGGCGGCGGTGCTTGCGAAATACCTTCGTCGCTACCCGCAGCAGTGGCTGATGATCCGCCGGGCATGGTGCGAGGATTGCTGCGGCAATTGAGCGACGAGCGGGGCAGTGCAGACGTGAGTGACGATTCCAGCCAAGTTGTGATCACCGGCGCGGGGCTGGTAACGCCGCTGGGTCTGTCGCGCGAGCAAACTTGGCGCGCCGTACTCGATATGCGGTGCGGAATGGGTCCGATGCCGGCGATAGAATCGCGGCTGCCCCCAGGCGCCGACGGCGGTCAGGCGCCGGACCTTCCGGGAACCTCCTTTTCTCACCTGCCGCGCGAGACGGGCTATCTCCGCTACACAATCTTGCAGGCCCTGGTGGACGCCGGCATCGAATCGAAGCTTCCCTGTTCCAACGATCGATGCGGAATTATCCTCGGGACGACACTCCACGGGATGCGCCGCGCTGGGGAACTCCTGCGGAGCGGGGATTATCGCTGCCTTGCAGGTTTTCCCGCCGCCGCCGTCTTGGAAGGCGCGGCGCGCGGGCTGCGTCTGAACGGGTGTGCGCTGACGACCTGCTCCGCGTGCTCATCGAGCCTGGGTGCCATCGCGCTCGGGTTGACGCTGCTGCGCAGCGGTCAGCTCGACGTGGTTGTTGCCGGCGGGTACGACACGATCAGCGAGTACGTCTACGCGGGATTCAACAGCCTGCGACTTGTTGCCGCCGGTCCCCTTCGGCCCTTTGCCCGCGACCGGCAGGGGATGAAGCTGGCCGAGGGTTACGGCATTGTGGTGCTGGAGCGCATCGGCGATGCCCGCCGACGCGGCGCCAAGTTGCTGGCAACGATTCTCGGTTTTGGCGAATCTGCGGATGCGCATCATTTGACACAGCCCCATCCGGCCGGCCAGGGCGCCGCCCGCGCCATTCGCGAGGCGCTGGACGATGCCGGGCTCGAAGCCGCCGCGATTGATCTGATCGCCGCTCATGCCACCGGTACGCCCGACAACGACGCTGGCGAGTTCGCGGCACTGTCCGCGGTGTTTGGCCGCGAGCTGCCGCGCATCCCGGTCGTGGCATTCAAGAGCCACTTTGGCCACACGCTTGGCGGCGCGGGCGCTGTCGAGCTGATCCTTTCGGCGATGGCGCAGCGCGATCAGCTCGTCCCGGCTTGCGTCAATGTGGGCCGCGACGACATCGAATTCCCCGAACTGAACCTCGCCACCGGCGGACCGACGCCGGCCAGAATTCGAGCCACTCTGAACACGTCGCTGGGTTTCGGCGGCGCAAACACGTGCATGATCCTGGGGCCAGTCCCGACTGCGCCGTCCCATTCGCAAAGGCGCTGCGGCGAAATCGCCGTCAACGACGTCTTCATCACCGGCATGGGCGTCGTCTTTCCGGGGATTGTCGGCAACGATGCTTTTGTCCAGCGGCTCCAGCGGCCGGCGCGGCTCGAGGCGGACACCGGGAATGTGGCGGAAGCCGACATCGCCGAATTGCTCAGCGCCCGCCGGGTGCGACGGATGAGCGACTACGTGAAAATATCGCTTGCCGCCGCCGCCCTCTGCATTCGCGACGCTGGCGTCGAGGACACAGGATTCATGGAATCCTGCGCGGCGATCCTGGGAACGGCGCATGGATCCTCGAATTACAGCGAATGTTACTATCGTCAGATCGTCAACGAAGGGATGTCCGCGGCCAATCCCATGCTTTTTGCCGAGGGCGTCCCAAACGCCGGGGCGGCGCATCTGAGTCTGATGCTCAACCTCAAGGGTTCCTGCCAGACGATCATCGGCTCGCGCACCGCGGGACTCGACGCTTTGCGGCTGGCGGCGGCGCGGATCGCCGGCGGCCACTGGACAAGGGCCATCGTCGGCGCCGCCGAGGAGTTCTCGCCCGTTGTGAATGAAGCTTACCGCGCCGCCGGCGTCTATGGCCCGGGAGGTTTTGTCGCGGGCGCCGGCGCGGTTGTCTTGCTGCTGGAGAATCGTG
This sequence comes from Tepidisphaeraceae bacterium, assembly GCA_035483795.1. GTDB lineage: Bacteria > Planctomycetota > Phycisphaerae > Tepidisphaerales > Tepidisphaeraceae > DASXMX01. The sequence goes on from DATHPP010000176.1 coordinate 13,335, forward strand.
AGTCGATGCAATCGCGTCGCTCTCGGCCCCGCGCGCGGGTGATTGCCGCCGATGGTGCGACGGCGACGTCGCAACCCTTCCCGCGGCTGGGTCGGCGCATCCTGCGGACGCTGGGGAAGACGGACCTGCTGATCACCTGCACGAACGGCACGTGGATCGATCGTCTTGTGACCGCCGGACTCTCCAGGAAGTCCGGCTGCGAGTCATTTTCCCCGTACGGGTATGTCGCCGAGTGCTTCAGCGCGATGCCGATGGCGGGCATCGCGGCCGTGTTGCTGACCCGCAAAACGCCCCGGTTTGCCGCCCTGGCGGCGGACTACGCCGGCGCTGTCAGCGGCGTCTCAATCGAGCGCGGCGACTTGTAGGCGGCGTCAGCCGTTTATACATTCTCTTATCGAAGTGACCGGTCCAAACGTTCTGACGAACACGCCCCCGGCCGACGCCTTGTCTGTTGCGCCGCTCCCGCCCCCGTGGGCGCTGGAACTTGCCAGTGTCTTTCCCGATGCCTTCGCGCTGACCAGCGTGAGCATCCCGGACATCAATGCCCTGGGAAAGCAGGACCTGGAGCGCGCGGTCGCCGACGCATATACCCGGCTGCTGCGCGGTCTGGACCCGAATCGCCCGCATCCCCTGCGGATCTGGAATTATCTTCCGCGCATCGTTGATCCCGACCAGGACGGGCTCGATCGTTACATGCGATTCAACGTGGGACGGTATCAGGCTTTTAAGGCGTTCTTCGGTGACGCGGCGGATTTCGGTAAAGTTGTCCCGGCCGCGTCGGCGGTCGGTCATCGCGGGGACGAGCTGGTGATCTATGCGCTGGCTTCGCGGACTGCCGGCCGGCCGATCGCCAACCCCCGCCAGCGCCCCCCATACCATTACTCGAAGCGATTCGGCCCGCTTCCTCCCTGCTTCGCCCGCGCGATGCTCATCGAGCACGAGCGGCAAAAACTCCTGATGATTGGCGGCACCGCCAGCGTCCGTGGTGAGAATTCCGTTCACGTCGGCGATCTGGTCCGCCAGCTCGAAGAGACGGCCCGGAATCTCTCGGCCCTTCTGGCCGCAGCGTTCAAAACAGACGGCAAACTTTCGCACCTCTCGCGGCTCCGGGTTTATTACGTCACTTCCCGTGATCTGACCGACATCCAGGCATCCGTCTCTCAATGGTTCTGCGCCCCCCAGCCTGCCGAATGGTTACAGGCCGATCTTTGCCGGCCTGATCTCCTGGTGGAAATCGAGGGTCTTGCCGGCTCCTGGGCGTGATGCGCGTCTCGACCAACCACCGCCCTCCTCAGCAATGCCGAGCGCGCGTAATGATTCGGTGGGAAGCGGCGACCTTATCGATGCGGATCGAATTGCGTTGCCAAGTATGCCTTCACATAATCCGTCGAAATTGCGCGCCCGTCCTGGAGACGAGGGAGTGAATCAATGGGCATGATTACCGCCGATCAGGCGAAGAACGAATATGACGTTGTCATTGTTGGTTCTGGTGCGGCGGGCGGGCAATCCGCCTACACACTGACGCTCGGCGGGCTCAAGTGCGTCATGCTCGAAGCGGGCCGCGGGTACGACTTCGTCAGCGAAACGCCGATGTTCAACACGAACAATCAGGCGCCGCTGATGGGCGTACCGACGCCGGACAAGTCATTTGGGTTTTACGATGCGACCGTCGGCGGCGGATGGGAAGTGCCGGGCGAGCCCTACACCAGTGTCTATAATTCTCCCAATGAAGAATTCCGCTGGTGGCGTCCGCGAATGCTCGGCGGCCGCACGAACCACTGGGGCCGCATCTCCCTCCGCAACGGGCCGTACGATTTCAAACCCCACTCTCGCGACGGCCTCGGCTTCGACTGGCCGGTGACATACGACGATATCGAGCCTTACTACACGAAAGTCGAGAGGCTGATCGGCGTTTACGGCACCAACGAGGGGCTGGAAAACACGCCGAACTCCCCGCCCGGCGTGCTGCTGCCGGCGCCGAGGGGCAGGGCGTTCGAGCTTTACGCCCAGAAGCATGCCAGGAAAGTTGGCATCCCAATCATCTCGATTCATCGGGCCGTGCTGACCAAAGCGCTCGATTACAAAACCATCCCCGCCAAACTCCATCCGGGCAACGCCTGGGCGCAGCGGATTTGTGCGGAGTCAATGCAGCAGCGGGCCGCCTGTTTCTGGGCCACCGAGTGCGGGCGCGGATGCTCGATCCGTGCCAACTACCAGTCGACCACCGTTCACATTCCGCCGGCGCTGGCCAGCGAGAATCTCGACGTGATTCCGAGCGCTCATGCCCGCCGGATCATCGTCAAGAACGGGAAGGCCAAGGGTGTGCGTTTCATCGATAAAACCACCGGTAAGGAAAAGCAGGTGCTGGGCAAGGCGGTGATCCTGGCGGCGGGCGCGTGCGAATCCGCCCGCATCCTGCTGAACTCCAACGTCGCCAACTCCAGCGGCCTGGTGGGCAAGTACATCATGGACACCGTCGGCGCCAGCCTGGAGGGGCACGTGCCGGCGCTGGAGGGATTGCCGCCGCACAACGAAGACGGCGCCGGCGGCGACCACTTCTACTCGCCCTGGTGGCTCTATAAGGAACAACTGGCCGGCAAGCTCGATTTCGCCCGAGGCTATCACATCGAGCTGTCCGGCTCCCGTCAGATGCCCGGCGGCGAAAATCCCGCGCCCGACGACCTCACCCGCGGAAGCTATGGGTCGAAGTTCAAGCAGGATGCCCGCCGGTATTACGGCTCGATCGTCGGATTCTACGCCCGCGGAGAAATGATCCCCAACGAAAACTGCTACTGCGACCTCGACCCCAGCGTCAAAGACCAGTGGGGCATCCCGGTGCTGCGATTCCACTGGAAATGGAGCAGCCACGAGCTGAACCAGGCCAAACACGCGGAGAAAACGTTCGCCGAGATCATCCGCGCCATGGGCGGTACGCCCCGCGGCCCGCGCAACGCCACGCCGGGCCACAGCCTGGAGAATCCCGGCCACATTATTCACGAGGTTGGCGGGGCGATCATCGGCGACGATCCGAAAAAGAGTGTCTGTAACAAATACAACCAGACGTGGGATGTGAAGAACCTCTTTCTCACCGACGGTGCGCCCTTCGCCTCCAACGCCGACAAGAACCCAACCCTCACGATCATGGCGATGGCGTGGCGGGCCTGCGATTACCTGATGGATGAGGCAAAGAAAGGGAATCTATGAGCAACACTTCCGAAAATGCCCGGGTACTTCCCCCTCTCCCTCCCGGAGAGGGTAGGGGTGAGGGGCGTGGGAGAGGCGCCTCACGCTCGCCCCCACCCCAACCCTCTCCCGGAGGGAGAGGGGGAAAGGCGTCACTTTCTCCTGAAGGGGACGGGCAAGCGGAGGTCTCGCGTCGCACCGCGATGCTGTGGGTGATGGCGGTCGCGACGGCATCGTCGCTTCCGCGCGGCTCGTTTGGCCAGACTGCCGGCTCGCCCGCGCCGACCGCAAAAGGCTATGGAGTCGATCCGAATCTGGTGAAAGTCTATCAACCCGGCGCCTTCTGGCCGCTGACTTTCAACCCCGGGCAGCGCCGCGTCGCGACGGTGCTGGCCGACGCGATCATCCCCAAAGACGATCTCGGCCCCGCCGCCAGCGAAGTCGGCGTACCTGCCTTCATCGACGAGTGGATTTCCGCCCCTTACCCCGAGCAGCAGCGCGACCGGCCAATTATCCTCGAGGGCCTGGGCTGGCTGGAAAGCGAATCGCAAGCGCGCTTCAAGAAGGGCTTTGCCCAGTTGTCAAACGAGCAGCACAGGACGATCTGCGACGACATTTGTTTCGTGGACACCGCGGGACCGCGGTATCGCAAAGCCGCAGTTTTTTTCAGCCGATTCCGCTGGCTCGCGGCGGCCGCGTACTACGCGACGCCCGAAGGCTGGAAAGCCGTCGGCTACGTCGGCAACGTCATCCTCCAGCAATTCGACGGCCCGCCGCCCGAAGTGCTGAAAAGGCTGGGAGTCACGCAGACTGTGGCGTGAATGAAATGCTTTCCCGCTCGCCGAGCATGCTGGTCACGCCGTCTGCGCCGCCTGCGATCCGTTGCATTCGGAGACGACGGAGCTGAGAGCCTGGCACATCGACTGGTAATCGTCGGTTTCGGAGAGGATCTCCAGGGCCCGTTCGAGGGATTCCAGTTCGGTTTTGCTGATGAGAACGCAGACGTGATTGGAGCCGTCGCGGGTGATTTCGACGCGGCCGTGGCCGGTGGCGACGAGTTGATGCAGCTCGCCGATTGAGGATTGGCATTGAGACAGCTTCACCACTTGAAAAAATCCGCCAGGCATTGCCAATTGACTCCCTGACCAGACCTGTCCCCTGCCGGTCGTCAAAAACATTGAACGACCGGCTACTATGTTGGATACCCTCCTCGTCGGCAAAAGGTTCGCGGCATTTGCAATTTTCGCGAATCGGAAGTCCAATAAACTCCCGAACGCAAGGACCGGTCCGCCGCATGATCCGCCAATTTCTCCCATGTTCGCGCCAGGCTTTTTTGCGTTAAAATCCACGTGAAGTTGGGG
>DATHPP010000177.1:0-2937 GCA_035483795.1 Tepidisphaeraceae bacterium
GAATCGGTGAGGCCCTCAAGATGCCGGCCGAGGATTTCATAAGTGCGGGGGTCGTAGCCGTCCGGCGGGCCGATCGGAATGCGGTTTTCGGGGCGGCGCGTCAGGCAGAGGCGGAAGTTGTAGGCCTGAACGCGCTGGTCGCCCGCGCCGGGCGTGCCGCCGTCGCCATTTTGAATGAGGGGGAGCAGCCCGCTGCCGGCGTCGCCGGGTTTTACATAAGGATCGACGGGAGTGAGAAACTGGTGCTTGGGCGTGACGGCGCGGATGCCATTCAAGGATTCCCCATACAAATCCGCAGCCTCGCGGCCGACGGTGAACGCTACCTTGGCGCCCGCCATCAGGTCGCCTTCGTAGGTGGCGTCAATGAAGGTCGTCGCCTCAACGGGAACGTGTTCGATCAGCGTCTCGCCCGGCGCGTTGATCGAATCCGCCGAAACGTGCTCGAGCAGAAGTCGCTGAATGCGTGCGCCTTGCTTGTCGACGTCGGCCAGGCGATGCTCGAACAGGACCTTGACGCCTGCCTCGGCGATCCAGTCGCGGTAAATCTTCTCCGCCACGTGCGGCTCGAAAGTCCACTGCTCATCCTTGCCGTAGTGTTTGCCGACGCGGCGATAGAATTCGCGACTGAGTCCTCCAACTGCGGCTTTGTTCCCGGAGTCGGTGAAACCCAACCCGCCGCTGCTCATGCCGCCCAGGTGCCGGCCCGGCTCGACCAGGAGCACGGACCGCCCGAGCTTCGCTGCCGCCACCGCGGCGCTTACGCCCGCCGCCGTTCCACCGTAAATGCAAATATCGAACGGCATGGCGGCTCACTGATTTAGAAAGTAGAGCTGGTATTCGTCATACCGGTTGGTCGCGTGCTCGAGATAAGCCGGCTCCTTGTTGATCATCGCGTGATCGGCGACCGGCTCGAGAGCGAACTGGTCGCCGGCTTTCAACTCGCCGTTGTAGAGGTATTCCCCTTTCTGCACGTCGTAGAGGCGAATCAGCCCCGCATGGTCGGCCTTGAACTTGAGCTTCTTGTTCGTTCCCGAGTCCACGAGCCGGAGGTTGCGGTCGACGTTGGCGGTGACCTCGTCGTCGGGCTTCGGGCTGACGGCATGGGAGCAGCCGCCCATCATGCAACTCAGGGCGGGCAAGGCGGCCAGAAACAGAAGTGTCACGGGGTTCGGTGTCTGCATCCTCCCAATTTAAGTTCAGATGCCACGGTGTGGAAGCCTTATCGCGCGCCGGGTTCGCGGGCCGGTTGTGTGGTGCCCAGTTGCATGCCGCGCAGGTGGTCATCGAAACTGCCGGGCGAGACGGCCTGCGGCGTCAGTTTGGTTCCGCCCATCTCATCGGCGCTCATGGCCTTGAGCAGGGCTGGATCGCTGGCGACATGCGGCGTGAGAAACAGCAGCAGCTCGGTCTTGGTCTTGTCCGCCTGCGTGCGGCTGAAGGCGGCGCCAATGATCGGGATATCGCCGAGTAGCGGGATTTTGTTCACCGTCAGCGTCTTCTGGTCCTGCATCAGTCCGCCGATCACGATCGTCTGACCGTCGGCGATCGCCACCTGGCTGATGGCCTGGCGGCTGTCGATGACCGGGACGTTGACGCCTGGCCCGACATTTACCGTTTGCGACGTCAACTGCGAAATCTCAGGCGCGACCTGGAGCGTCACGATGCCGTCAGGGTTGATGTGCGGGATCACATCGAGAATGATTCCCACACTCTGATACTGGTAGTTACTGATCGTCTGGCCGAGCGACGTGGTGGTGTTGCTGGTGACGATCGGCACTTCCTGGCCGACCATCACATAAGCCTCCTGGTTGTCGCTGGCCAGGATGTACGGACGTGAGAGCACGTCGAGCTTGTTCTGCTGGGCCAGGGCGTGAAGCGTCACGTTCAGATTGTTCTCCAGGAAATTCACTACCAATCCGCTGCCGGGCTGGCCGAAGGCCTGGTTGAAGTTCTGCCCATTGCCATTGGGGCGGGTGTTGAGAATGGAGAAATCCGTGCCGAAGTCGACGGAATTGTCGTGGGTGACTTCCGCGACGAGCACCTTGATCAGCACCTGAGGAACGGGACGGTCGAGCTCTCTGATGATTTTCTCGACGTCGTCGCGGTACTTGGTGGCGGTGGTGACCAGCAGCGAATTGGTGTCCTGATCCGCGACGACATACACCTGCCCGACAATGCTGGCGGCGGAGGAAGAGGCGGCGCCGGAGCGGCTGGCAGAGCCGACATTTCCGCCGCCAGGCGCGCCTGCTCCGCCCGTGCTTCCCAAACCACCGGGTCCCGCTTGATTTCCGAATCCGCTGCTTCCGCCAGGTGAAGCGCCATTTCCCGATCCACTTGAGCCGTTTCGGTTCGAGCTGCTCCGATTCGAGCCCAGCCCGCCGCTATAGCTGAGCGCCGAGGAATTGCGATTTGAGTTGGAATTGATGCCGGTCTGTTGAAACATTCCGTTCAACGTCGCGGCCATGTCGACGGCCTGCCCGTTTTTTACCCGATAGAGAAAGAAGCTGGTCTCCGTACCCTGCGTATCCAATTGTTTAAGCACGTCGACAATCGTCTTCAGCTCATCGGGCGGCCCCGTGACGACGACCGTATTTGTGCGTGTGTCCGCGGCGGCAACGACTTTGGCCTGCGACGCCTGGTCCGACGTGCCATCGGAACTGTTGTTGCCCGGACCAAAGCCGCCCGGTCCGACCCGGAAACCGCCCGGCCCCATGAGGACAGGCGAACGGAACCCCATCGGTCCTCCTCCCGGGCCGCCCGGCTGGTTATTCGACTGATTGTTCTGGCTCGGGCTGAACAGCGTCGTAATCAGCTTCGCCACGTCGTCGGCGTTGGCATACTTGAGCGGGATCACCCGAATGTCGGATGATGCGTCCTTCCGCAGGTTCAGCTTCGTGATAATGCTGGCGAGGCGCCGAACGTTGGTCGCCCGCTCCG
>DATHPP010000178.1:0-5118 GCA_035483795.1 Tepidisphaeraceae bacterium
GCCGCCGTTCTTCGAGAAATTCAGTTTGCAGCCTGGGCGCATCGAAGGCATTACCGGGGCCAGGCCGCTGGGCATTTTTGGCGACAGCGTGACCACTGATCATATCTCACCCGCGGGCAGCATTAAAAAAACTTCCCCGGCGGGGCAGTACCTGGTCGAACACGGCGTCAACTTTGTCGATTTCAACAGTTACGGTTCTCGTCGCGGCAACGACCGCGTCATGACCCGCGGCACCTTCGCCAACATCCGCCTGCGGAACCTGCTCGCCCCCGGCACCGAGGGCGGCTGGACCAAGTATCTGCCCGAAGACCAGGTGACGAGCATCTACGATGCGTCGGTGCGCTACCAGAATGATGGAACGCCATTGATCGTGCTGGCCGGCAAGGATTACGGCATGGGCTCCAGCCGCGACTGGGCCGCCAAGGGCGTCTACCTGCTGGGCGTCAAGGCGGTCATCGCCGAGAGCTTCGAGCGCATTCACCGCAGCAACCTGGTGGGGATGGGCGTGCTGCCGCTCCAGTTCCAGCGCGGCCAGACCCGCTCGAGCCTGGGACTGACCGGCGTCGGCGTCTTCGACATCGAGATCGGCGACGACCTCAAGCCGCTCCAGGAAGTGAAGGTGCGGGTCGTGAGCAAGGAGGGCGTGCCTCACGAGTTCATGACGGTCTGCCGCATTGATACGCCCGTCGAGATCGAATATTTCCGCAATGGCGGCATCCTCCACACCGTCCTGCGCAAGATGCTGGCCAACGGGAAACGATAACTCGATCCGTTTTGGCGGCCCTGCTTGCGGGGCGCGTTGGCGAGCGATTCCGGCGCGGTCTACAAGAAGCGATGACGATCCAACAGACATTCGATCTGGCATCGCAGCACCACCGTTCCGGCCGACTTCAGGAGGCCGAGGCGCTCTACCGGCAGGTCCTGGCCGAGCAACCGAATCACGCCCAGTCGCTGCACATGCTGGGCATGCTTGCCGCCCAGGTCGGCCAGCCCAACGCCGCGATCGACCTGATGCGCCGCTCGCTGGCGCTCAATCCTTCGTGGGCCGAGGGGCATTTCAATCTCGGGAATGTACTCTGGCAGGCGGGCCGGGTTGGCGAGGCGGTGGTAACGTTGCAACAGGCTTCGCAACTGGCGCCCAATTCGTCGGCGGCGCAGAACAGCCTGGGGCTGGCGCTAGCTGCGGCAGGCCAGTGGGACGCCGCGATCGACGCCTATCAACGGGCCACGGCGCTGCGGCCGGATTCTGTCGTTTCGATGATCAATCTCGCCGCGGCGCTGCGGACCGTCGGCCGTGCACAGGAGGCCGTGGAAGTCCTCCGCCGCGCCCAATCGATCGCTCCCGATTCCACCGCCGCAGATGATCTCCTGCTCACGCTCCACTACCTGCCGGGGATTACCGGTAGGCAGCTACTGGACGAGCATCGTCGATGGGGTCAGAAGCTGGAGAAATCGGTCCGGCCTCTGGCGCAACTGCCTCACCGCGATCCAGCTCTGCCGCGCCGGCTTCGGATTGGCTACGTTTCACAGGACCTGGTGGCGCATCCGGCAGGCCGGTTCCTTTTGCCGCTTCTGGAAAACCACGATCGCTCCGCGGTGGAGATCTTCTGCTACTCGAACGTCATTCGTCCGGATTTCATGACCGCGCGCTTCCAGACCCTGGCCGGCACGTGGCGGGACATCGCAAAGCTGAGCGACGAGCAGGCGGCCGATCAGGTGCGCGCCGACCAGATCGACATCCTCGTCGACCTCTCGCTGCACACGGCCGGCAACCGCCTGGGAATCTTTGCCCGCAAACCGGCGCCGATCCAGGCCACCTGGCTCGGCTATCCGGGCACCACCGGCTTGACGCGAATCGATTATCGCTTGACCGATCCGTACCTCGATCCTGCAGATCAGGAGGAGAATTACGTCGAGCGGACGATGCGCCTGCCGCACTGTTTCTGGTGCTATCAGCCGCCGCAGATTCCGGTCGAGGTCAATCCGCTGCCGGCGCTCTCCCGCGGCTTCGTCACCTTCGCCAGCTTCAATAACTTTACGAAAGTCAACACCGATGTGCTTCAACTCTGGGCACGGATCATGGCAGCGGTTCCCAACTCGCGCCTGCTGCTTCACACCCACCCCGGCTCGCACCAGAACGCGGTCCGCGAAACATTGGCGCTGGGCGGCGTCGACGCGGCGCGAATCGAGTTCTTCGGTTTTCTCCCGACCGACCAGTTTCTCCGCCTGCATCAACAGGCGGACATCGCGCTGGACCCGTTTCCATTCAACGGCGGCATGACGACGTGCGATTCGCTGTGGATGGGAATTCCGGTGGTAAGCCTCGCCGGCCGGACGGCGGTGGGGAGGTCGGGCCTGAGCATCCTGAGCAACGCCGGCCTGCCAGAGCTGGTGGCGCAGACCCAAGAACAGTATGCCCGGATCGCGATCGCACTCACGGTCGATCTGCCGAAGCTTAGCCAGATGCGCACGACCCTCCGATCAAGGCTCGTCCAGTCGGCGTTAACCGATGCCAAACGATCCGCCAGCGATATGGAATCCGCCTTCCGGATGATGATCGGGACTCCATGAGTGAGCCATCGCCCAACTTGAAGACCGATTTCGCCCAGGCGGTCGAGCATCACCAGGCCGGTCGATTTGCCGAGGCGGAATTGCATTACCGGCGGATCATTGCGCAGCATTCGGACCATGCCGATGCGATTCAACTGCTGGGTGTATTGTGCAATCAAACGGAACGGCCCGCCGAGGCGCTGTCGCTGCTGGATCGCGCGATTCAACTGAATCCGGCGCGAGCCGATTACCACAACAACCTCGGCCTGGTTCTGGCCGGCCAGCGGCGGTGGGACGCCGCCATCGACGCGTTCCGCAAGGCGCTATCGCTTCGATCCGATTTCGCGCAGGCGCACAACAACCTCGGGAATGTCCTGGCGGAGCTGGGCCGATTCGACGAGGCGATGCGGTCGCTGCGGGAGGCGATCTCGCTCCAACCCGGATATGCCGAGGCCCACAACAATCTCGGCAACGTGCATCAAAATCTCCGCGACGCGGGGCGGGCGATCGCCTCGTACCGCCGGGCGCTGGAGCTGCGGCCTGGCGAGCCGGAAGTCCGCGTGGCGCTGGCCTCAACCTTTCTGTTGTCCGGCGATTTCGCGCAGGGCTTTCCGCTCTACGAGGCGCGTTGGGAGACTCCGGCGGGGCGGGCCATGGCGCGGACATTTGCCCAGCCGCTCTGGGACGGAAGCCCGTTGGCCGGCCGTCGCATTCTGCTGCACGCCGAGCAGGGGCTGGGCGACACCATCCAGTTCATCCGTTACGTGCCGCTGGTGAAGGAAATGGGCGGCGTGGTCAGCGTGCTGTGCCCGCCGGAGTTGCGACGGCTATTGACCGGGCAGCTTGGGATCGAGCAGATCGTGACCGACTTGAACGCGTTGCCGGCGTTCGACGTGCATTGTCCGATCTTGAGCCTCCCGCGGGTGCTGCGAACGACCCTCCATAGCATTCCCGCGCGCGTGCCCTATCTCACCGTCGATCCCACGATGAGCCGGGCATGGCAGCAGCGGCTGGACGCCGCGCCAAAAGGATTGAAGGTCGGCTTGGTGTGGGCGGGGAGTCCGAAGCACCGCAAAGACCACCAACGGTCGATTCCTCCGGAGGAGCTCGCGCCGCTGGCTGCCGTTGGGGGCGTGCGATTCATCAGCCTTCAGAAGGGTGATGCGTCATCGACAAGGATCGGTCTCAATCTGGTGGACTGGACGGCGGAGTTGACCGACCTTGCCGACACCGCGGCACTCATCGCAAATCTCGACCTGGTGATTTGCGTCGACACCGCCGTCGCTCACCTGGCCGGCGCGCTGGCCAGGCCAGTGTGGCTGCTGCTTCCCTTTGCCCCGGATTGGCGCTGGATGTGGGACCGGGCGGATTCGCCGTGGTATCCGACGATGCGGCTGTTCCGGCAATCGTCGCCGGGAAATTGGGCTGGCGTCATCGCTGGGGTTGTCGACGCGCTGCTGCGGCTGAGCAGGCTCCGCGTGTCGCCGTGATGGCGGAAAACCGTCAATTCACCTGCAACTTTTGCAAGGGTGCGAGGCGGGCGCGCTGCAATTCTTGCAATCCAGAATCCAGTTCATGAACGATTGCTAAAACCTCGGCCTCGCGACGACGTTGAGAACCACCGTCGTCGGATGTCAACGAGGTGCGTTCATGCGAAGTTGTACGACGGTCTGCCTGGGGTCGGTGGTTTTGGCGGTGGCGGTTTCGGGGTGCTCCTCGGGGAGCGAGGCGGTCGCGCCTCCCGGTTCCCAGGCGGCGGACGCGCGTGGCCTGACCGGCGCCGCCGCTCGCGGAAAAACGGTTTATGTTCAGAACTGCTCGACCTGTCATGGTCCCGGCGGCAAGGGCGACGGACCCAACGCCTTCCAATGCACGAATCCGCCCAGCAACCTTTGCGAGGCGGACATTGCTGAGCGTTCTCGGACGGCGCTGTTACGCAAAATCAGCAAAGGCGGCTCAGGGATGCCTTCTTTCGAGCGCCTGCTCAGCGAGCAGGACCGCTCCGACGTTGTCGAATATGTTCGCACCCTCTCGGGACGATCCGCCAATCGACAGCAGGAGGCCGATTCGCATTTCTGATTAGTTGCCGACGAAAACGGTGAAGTTCCCCTCGTCCTGCGTCGTGACCCCGTGGGCCGCCTCGGCCTGTTGGACGGTGGCGGCGCTGGTCACATTTTTAAGGGAGAATTGGCCGGTGTTGAGGTTCAGCGTAAATTGCTTGATGCCTTGACGAGTCTGCACGCCAAACGGAATACCGGAGTTTTGCCCCTGTATCGTGCCCAGATTGACCGTGCCAAAGCTTGGCGCTGCCAGGTAGCTGTCGATGTATGTGAGCATCTTGAGATGGCAATGGATGCTGACGGACTCGAAACTGGCTGTGGGAGTAACGAACTGGTTGGCGCCGGTGAAGTTGAAGGAACTGCCCACGCCGGCCAGGAAGCTGGAGCCGGACATGAACTGGCTCTTCAGTGAGCCATAGCCGCCCGGCCCGTACACGTAACTTGCCTCAATTGAGTTCCCGACATTCCAATTCTTGAAATCCAGTCCGGAATAGGTGAAGTGGATGTT
>DATHPP010000179.1:0-14237 GCA_035483795.1 Tepidisphaeraceae bacterium
CACGTCGAGCTGCGTGAACTCGGCCTGGCGGTCGGCCCGCGGGTCCTCGTCGCGGAAGCAGCGGACGATCTGCATGTACTTGTCACAACCGGCCACCATCAAAAGCTGCTTGAAAAGCTGCGGCGACTGCGGGAGCGCATAAAAACTTCCCGGAAGCAGGCGCGACGGCACGATGAAATCCCGCGCGCCTTCCGGCGTCGATCGCGTCAGGAACGGCGTCTCAATTTCCCAGAAGCCCAAGTCGCCCAGGAAATCCCGCATGATCTTGGTCACGCGATATCGCGTCCGCAGGTTCTCCTGCATCTCATGCCGGCGGAGGTCGAGGTAGCGGTACGTGAGCCGCTTCTCTTCGTGAACCGTCTCGTGCTCATCGGGCAGGAACGGTGGCGTCGGCGACGGGCTGAGCACCTCCATGGTCGCGACGCGAACTTCGATCTCTCCCGTTGGGAGCTTGGGGTTGACGACTTCGGGCGCGCGGGCCGTCACGGTTCCGGAGACGCTGACGACCCACTCGCTGCGGAGCTTGCGGGACTCGTCGTGGATTTGTTTGCCGCACGTGTCGGGATCGAAGACGAGCTGGGTCAGGCCGTCGCGGTCGCGCAGGTCGATGAATACGAGATTGCCGTGGTCGCGATAAGAATGCACCCACCCGGCCAGCTTCACCGTCTGGCCGACATCCGCCCTGCGGAGTTGTCCGCAGGTGTGGTCGCGATAACGAGTCTTGATTGATTCCATGATTTGTCATTGGTCACTTGTCACTGGTCATTTGTTGCCGTCTCTGGACAAGTGACAAATGACCAATGACAAGTGACGGCTTTCTATTCCACCTTCCACGGCCCCTTGGCCAGCCACTTGCGGACGACTTCCTCGGCGGGTTTTCCCTCCGGCGTGTAGCCGCGGTCCTGCGGGCCTGAGGCATTGGGGGTCCAGGCCCACAGCATGAAGCCCGCGAACCCCTTCTGGCCGTACCAGGTGTCAAAATAGGCTTCGTAGAGCCGCTTCTGCACGTCCAGATCGAGCGGCTCGGAGGTCTGCGTGTAATCCCACGGCTCGGTCACCGCGTTGCCCATGCTGCACCAGCCGACCTCGAGCATGAGCGCGGGCTTATGAATTTTGCGGGAAAAATTGAGGATCGACTCCTTGATCTCAGCCCAACGCTCGTTGATCTCCGCCACGCTTGCCTGTTTGGCGCGGGCATGACTCAGCTTCAGCTTATGTTCCACGTTATAGCCCAGGTCGTAATAGCTGTTAATTCCCATCAAATCGAGCTGGTCCCAGAATTTCGGCGTCGTGTAGTGGTCCCAGTTGGCCGAGTAGGTGATCGTTCCGTGATAGTCCCTTCGCACCTGTCGGATCGTGCGGGTCCACTCCTCCGTCATCGATTCGGTTGAGACCAACTCGGATCCGATGACAAAGACCTCGACGTGATATCTCTCCGCGATGGCCGCGTAATGGTGGAGCATGTCGCGGTAGCTCTCCCACCAGGTTTCCCAGACATCCGGGCGAATTTGGCCGCGCCATTCGTTGCCTTTGGGCGCTTCCAGCAGCACCAGCGGCATCAGGATGACGCGGAGCTTTCGCGAGTGGGCATAATCGATCAGCTCACCGAGCTTGTCCGGCGTCGGCTCGCCGCGCATATCGAGAAAAATTTGCGTGCTGGATCCGTTCTCCTGCTTGGAATCGACGACGAACTCGACGGTATCGGCGCCGATGGCGGCGATCTTGTCGACGCAACGGCCGTAATCCATCATGTCGTCGATGCGCTGCACCTGCATGGCAAAGCCGCGATAAGGCAGGCCTTCAACCCGCCCCTTGGCCAATATCGGCTGCTCGTCCGCCGGGTCCGCGGCGGCGCCGCCCCCGCTCGTGCCCGACGAGAGCACCACGCACCCGGCGACCGCCAGGTACACCCCGACCGCCAGAACGACAACCATCCACCAACGCGTTTTGATTAGACTCATGGCCCGGTCGAATGATACGCGGACAAATTTGAATTGGAAGGCGGGTCTTACTCCCTCTCCCTCCGGGAGAGGGTTGGGGGTGAGGGCGTTGGCGAGGCGCCTCTACTTCCCCCTCACCCCTGCCCTCTCCCGGAGGGAGAGGGGGAAATACTCACATCGCCCGCGTGACGACGAACTCCGCCATGGCGTCCAGCACGCGACGGGCTTCGGAATCGGGCAGCTCGGTAATGACAGACCGCGCGCGATCGACCAGCTTTCGCGCCCTGTCGGCGGCGTAGGGAATCGATGAGCTGGGCAGGATCAGATTCCGAACGCGCTCGGCTTTGTCGGGATCACCCGCGGCCAGCAGCGACCGCAACAGCGCCCGGTGCTCCGCCGGGGCGTGCCGCAGGAAATGAATCATCGGCAGGGTCATCTTTCCTTTTTCAATGTCGATGCCCAAGGTTTTCCCGACCGTGTCGGTGTCGCCGATCACGTCGAGAATGTCGTCCTGGATCTGGAACGCGATTCCCAGCGACAGCCCGTAAGTCTCGAGCCGGCGGACCTCCTGCTCGCCCGCGCCCGCGAGCCGGGCGCCCAGCCCGCAGCAGGTAGCGCACAGACTGGCCGTCTTGAGCGTGATGATCTTGAGATACGTTTCCTCATCCAGGTCCCAGTTGTTGCGGTTGTCGATCTGAAGAAGTTCTCCTTCGCAAACTTGGTTTGTGGTCCGGCCGATGAGGCGCGAGGCCGTCTGCGAATCGAGACTCGAGCACAGGTGATAGCTGTGGCTGATCAGGTAGTCGCCCAGGAGAACCGCGGCTTCGTTGCCGCGAAGGTGATTGATCGTCGCGCCTTTGCGGCGAAGCTCGGCCTCGTCGAGCACGTCGTCATGCACCAGCGTCGCCATGTGGACGATTTCGACGACGGTCGCGATGGTGACGTGGGCGTCATTGAGCTTTCCACACGCTTTGCCCGACAGCAGTACCAGCAGCGGGCGAAGCATCTTGCCGCGAAAGCGCGAGACGTGGCGGACCAGCGTGTTGACGCAGGCCAGATCGCTCTTGAGTTCTTCGTGGAAGAGGCGATCGACCGCCGCCAGCTCGTGCTGAACGCAATCGACGACTCCGCCCAGAAGTGTGCTCATGTCCGCTCCGCCATCGGAGGAATTTCCCATGTGGCCGGCGGATTATAGAGAACGCAATCACTAACGAAAGCGGCTGCTGGAACTTTCGAAAATTATGAAAGCTGGGCCGCGGCGAGGGCAATCGCACACCCACTCGGGAGGGCGAGGGCTTCCAATCTGAAGTGCCGCCGGTGCCCTCACCGGCGGATTGTGACGGCGCGCCGGCGCAGCGAAGACCGCCGGTGAGGGCACGTGAGGGCACCGGCGGCACCGGCGGATTGCGGGAACGCGAAAGGAATGGCCTCGCCCTCCCGCATGCCGGACTCCGCGGGGGTTCGGCATTATCACGCCGCCTTGCCGAATCGGTCGCGGGCGGCTTCGGTCCGGCTGGCGAGGGATTCCATCCGATCGCAGGCCTGTCGCACCGGCGTCACCAAACCGTCGAGCCATTGGAGCGTCTGCGCGAAGAGACTCAGCGACGAGTCAGGCTGGTTGGTCTCACGCCACTGGCTCACCACACGAGCGACTTTGCGCTGCGTGTTCCACCGCAGCGCCAGCCACAGAGCGATGAAATAGATTATGAGAAATCCGACGCTCTTGAGCAGGTAATCCACCCCCAGCACCGACACGACGAGGCGCAGCAACTGCGGCAGCGTCCACGACGCCGCATCAGGACTTCCAAGAACGGTCTGAAGAATCGGCTGTGCGAAGGGGAACCAGATGACGGCGCCGATCGTCAGCAACCATCGCGGCAAAGCGCCCAGCCAGTCGCGGCGAATCAGCGCCGCGCGGGCGGCGTCGCGCTGGCGCTCAAGGGTGGCGGCCAGCGTCCGCCGCAGTTCGGCGGCCGCCAGGTCGGCGGGCATCTGCTCCCAGAGCTTGTTGTGTGCGTACAGAGTCGCCAGATCGGGGCGCGATTGCCGGAGCTGCGCGAAGGTGATCTGCACGAGCTGGCCTGGCGAGTAGCCGGTCTCCTTGAGTACGATCTCCACCAGCCCTTCGGGGGTCTGGAGCGGAGCGGCGTTGCGCGAGGTGGCGCCGCGCAGAAGGACGAACAGCGGTGAAAGCAACGTGTGCACAAGCCGCACGATCGGCCAGCGGGCCACGCGCTCGGTCAGGATTTCTTCCGCGAGCGCCCCGCGCGTCTCGGGATCGTCCAGCAGGCGCGGGATCACCACGTCCACCAGCGGCCCGGCGATGCGGTCGGCGCTCAGCTCCTGCACCTCTTCCTGTAGCTCCGCCAGCCGGCGCGCCCGCTGGGGAAGCTGCTGATGGTCCAGCCACGCCAACAGGAAGCGGTCCTGCCGCTCGGCGGCTAGCTCTTGCGATTGCTTCACCACTTGCGGGGTCTTTTCCTGCGACAACGCCGCGCGAAGCTTCGGCAGGTCGAATGACTCCGGATGCGTCGCGCTGATCATGTAAACCGGCGGCGCCGACGGCAGCGCAAGCGTCCGCTGGACGCGGCGGGCGTAATCCTCGCGCAGCTCCGAAGCCGCCTGTGATGCAGGGGGCAACTGGTCCACTTTGTTGAGGGCGAAAATGAAATTCTGCGGCGTGTTCCCTTCCGCCACCCGCGACAGCATCTGCTGCGGCTGACGGTCGGCATATTTCTCGATGCTCACGAGCCACACCGGAAAGAGCATGTGCCGCAGCATCGTCCGGGTAATCTGAAGGTGGGACGCGAAATGGCTGTCGAAATCGGGCAGGTCCAGCAGCACCTGCCGGCGCAGCGCCGCCAGCTCGTGGGTGACGATTCGGTATTGTCCGGGCACCTGGCGGTCGAGCAGCTCGCGCAGCGGTTTCTCCTGCGACACATGGGCATACGCTATGACCGATTCGGTCCCCGGGCCGTACGCGCTGGTTTGCGTAATGTTCCGCCCGGCCAGCGCGTTGACCAGCGCACTTTTCCCGACGTCTTTGCCACCGATCAGCCCGACGAGGTAGAACGAGCCGTCCTGCGCCTCCAATGCCCGGGAGTCGAGCACCGGCGCGTCGCGGTCGAGCAGCGTCGGCTCGGCGGCCCCGGTCAATTCCATCGCCTCACGCACAAGTTCTTCGACGGTTGGCGTCATCGCAAATAAGGATACCGGGAGCAGGCGCGTTACAGAACTGCGCGGCGCTGCGCGCAACGCCGCCGCTCGCTTATCCGAACGCGCTCAGTCCACGTTTTCAATCGCGCCGGAGTTGCTCAAAGTTCAGTGGCTTGCGGAAGTGCTTGACGAACAAGCCCGATTGTTCAACTCATTGACCACGCTTGGACACGTAAGACAGACCGATGCAGCGTCACGGCGAACGGACATCGCCAGCCGGATCGGTTTTCAGGGATACATAGACCTTTATCTCCGATAAAGCAGATCGGAGCAGGCTGTCGACGCAGCATTTGAGTCGATGGCGTTCGTCGTTGAGCCTGTAGACCGACCGCGCGGCCTGCACAAAGTCGGCGCCGAAATCCGACTTCAGCTCGTAGCCACGAAGTCGATCCTCGATTCCCCACAACTCGGAATTCACACGGCGAAGTGCATCTTCAAGAGCGGTGAGCTCCGGCGAAACGGGAATGACCGATTTCCAGTACCTGCCCAGCTCGGCCAGTTCAGCGAGAAGCATCGAATGGATTGCAAGTCCGATGGTCTTGTCGGCCTTGATCTGTAGAATCGTGATACGATCCAGGACTTGCCCCGGCGAGGTGGGAACAAGCAGCGGTCCGACTTTCTCCTCTCGATGAGAGCCTGGCATCGATTCCCCCGCTATCTTCGCGTCATCGCCCTCAATTCCCGCACCATCGCGGCGACGGGCGCCGACCAGTCGCCGAGCCGGGTCTGACGGAAAAGCCGCATCGTCGGATACCAGGGGGTGTCGGCGCGACCGAGCATCCATCGCCAATCGGGGACCAGGTGTAACAGCAGCCAGACCGGCCGGCCGATCGCACCGGCCAGATGGCCCGCCGACGTATCGACAGCGATCACCAGGGCCAGGTTTTGCATGAGAGCGGCGGTGCTGGCCATGTCGCCAACGCCGTCGTCGAAAAATCGGATCGTCATTCCGGCTGGAGGATTCAGCGCTTGCTCGGCGCCCGGTCCGCTTTGGAGGCTGTAGAAGCAAACGCCGGGTACCGACGCCAGCGGAGCGAATGTCGCAAGTGCTGCCGAGCGAAGGTGATCGTTGGAATGATCGGGGTCTCCCGCCCAAACCAATCCGACCCTCAGGCCCGGCGGATCGCCCGCCAGGCGCTGACGCCACCACTCAACAAGCGATTGATCCACTCCAAGGTATGGAACGTTAGCCGGAATGGTTTCCAGACGCGTCTGAAACATCCGCGGCAGACTCGCGATCGGGCAATGCGTATCGAACGGCGGCGGGAGCTCCTTGTCCGTGCAAACATCTTCGATGTCCAACTGCCCTGTGAACAACCGCTTGAGCGGTCGCCAACACCGCACCACCACGCGGCCGCCTCGGGCCCGTATCAGCGGGACGTACCGGCAAAACTGGATCACGTCCCCCAGTCCCTGTTCCGCGTGAAGCAGGATCGTTTTGCCATGCAGATCACCGCCGTCCCAAACCGGCTGCGGGAAGCCTCGCGTCGCCGATCGCTTGCTTGCCTCCCACCGCGCCTCGTATTCCGGCAGCCCGCGTTCAAAATCTCCCTGGGACAAAAGCAGCATCGCCCGGCTCAGCCGGGCCTCGGCATATTCTGGCCGCTGCGCCAGCGCCGTTTCCAATGCACTTATCGCCTCCGGTAATTTGGCGCTCTGATAGTAGTTCCATCCCAGGCTGTTGTAGGCTTCGGGGTAGGTGGGCCGAAGTACCAGCGCCTTGCGGTACATCGCCACCGCTTCAAACATTCTGCCGCAACGTTCGTAGGCACACCCGAGGGCGCGGAAGGCTTCGGGAAAATCCGCTCGAAGCTCGGTGGCGCGGAGGGCTGCCGCCACCGCTTCCTCATATCGCCGCCGGGCAAACATCGCCAGTCCGAGGTTGTGAAAAGCCTCGGCGTAATCGGGCCGGAGGCGGATCGCGTCGTGGTAAGCGTTGATCGCGTCCTCCGGCCGGCCTGCCGCCCCCAGGGCGTTGCCGAGCATCATGTGCGCTTCGGCAAGGGAAGGGGCCAGGCGCAGCGTCAGGCGGTACGCTTCAATCGCTTCTTCAACGCGCCCGGATTCCTGCAGGGCCGTGGCCAGGTTGTAGCTTACTTCGACGAATGCAGGTTGCAGCACAAGCGCCCTGCGATAGGCGGCGATCGCTTCCTCCAGGCGCCCCGCCTCCTGGAGCGCGTCGGCGAGGTTGTTGTATTGGTCAGCCGACTCGGGCCGCATCTCGATTGCGCATTGATAGCTCTCAATCGCCTCCGAAAGCCTGCCTCGTTGTCGTAAGGCCAGACCCAAGGCGTTATGAGCGTCGGCTGAATCGGGAGAGAGCGATGTCGCGCCTCCAAGTACGTTCGTCGTTACGCCGCTCAATTTGATCGAGGTGTCTGTCGCTCTTCCTCCCATATAGTGCAGCGACTCAATGGAGCGCTTTTTAATTCTGAGATTTATTCTTCAGCGAGATGAGCTGCGAAATGATGGAATGGCCTGACCCACTTCAGAAGAATCAGACAACCGTCATCGACGTGCCGCCATCTCATCTGATTCTCATGTTGACGTTGTATGATCTTTGTCGCCTGTCAGGGAGGCTGATGCGACATGTCATGCGGGGGTACACGCTGGTCGAGTTGTTGATAGCGATCGCGATCGTCGTTCTTTTGCTGGCGATCCTACTGCCTGCGCTGAATGTGGCTCGCGAACATGCCAGACGAGTGAAATGTATGTCGAACGTCCGGCAGCTAACGGCGGCATGGTTGATGTACGCCAACGACAACCGGGGCCATTTTTGCAGCTCGGAAATGCAGTACGTCATTCCCGATCAAACGAGCGGGTTTGCCGATTACGCTCTTGCGGGCGTCGTCGCGCCGCCGAACTGTTTCTGGAGCTGGATCGCGGACGGTGCAGAGCACCAGGACATTGCACGCGGCGTTCTGTGGCCATACTTGAAGAACCTTGAGGTCTATTACTGCCCCAACGACACGTTTCTTCCCGATACCGTGTATGCGATTAATGGTCTTCTGGCGGGACGCGTCGGCCTGCCGACGACCCTGTTCATGCTGAGCCAGATTCGGCGCCCGGAACGAACGTTTGTCTTCATCGAAGCCGGCCCGACATACTCGAGCCCGGGATCGATGAACAATTGTGGTGATGCCGGCGATCCCACAGCCATGCTAGTTCCTCCCGACGCCTCTTTCGCGACGCCGTTCTATCCCGCCGCGACTTTCGGACAGCTCCCCGGCGCATATCACTCCATTGGCGCTACCAACGGAACACCGGTCGCCTTCGCGGACGGGCATGTCGTGTTCTGGGAATTCACCAACTCATCGGGATATGGCAACGCTCGGAGCTCGTTTGCGGGCGCCGCGGGCTATTCGGCTGATGTTGTTCAGCTCGAAGCATGGTCGGGCGGGCCCATCCCGCCAAACTCGAATCCTTGAAGGAACCTATGCACGCGGTCGGGCCATGGCCTTTTGTCCCAAATGATCGGGGCGACGCGCCGGAATTGAAAAGCGCAGCAGCGAATTCCTGCACTATGAGAGTAGAGCCACTGACAACTTTGATGGAATTGAACAGCGCCAAGGAATCAGACCTTCTGGCACGCTTTGTCGATGAACGCGACAGCGAAGCGTTTGCGGAGTTGCTGCGCCGTCACGGTCCGATGGTCCTTTCGGCGTGCCGGCGCATCCTGGGCAATCGCGAGGATGCCGAGGACGCGTTTCAAGCCACGTTTTTCGTGCTGGCGATGCGTGCGGCGCGGATCCGCCGCCCAGAAGTCCTGGCCAGTTGGCTGTTTGGGGTAGCGCGACGAACAGCGATCAGGGCGCGGTCGATCCGCCATCGACGCGAGAAGCTGGAACGAAGCCTCTCAGAGATGACGCACATGAAAGCCGCGGGCGGTTCTGCCTCCGATGAACTGTCTTCGCTCCTTGATGCCGAAATCGCGCGCCTCTCTCCCAAATACCGGAACCCCGTCGTCCTCTGCTACCTGGAGGGAAGAACCAACGCCCAGACCGCCAAACAGTTGGCGTTACCTCTGGGCACCGTAGCGACGAGGCTGCGGCGCGCGAGGGAGATCCTGCGGGACCGGCTGGTGGCCCGCGGGGTCACCCTTTCGGGTCAGACGCTGGATGAGACGTTGCGGGCAAACCAGGCGTCCGAGGCCGTGCCCTTAGCACTGAGCACATTGACGGCGAAAGCGGCGTCGACGATGTCTTCCGGAAAGCCAACCGCCGTCGCCCGGGGGACAGTCCCACATCGGGCGCTCGCGCTCGCAAATGGTGTGGTCAGGTCGATGCTAACCGCCAGGGTTGTCCTGGTCGGGGCAATGTTCCTCGGTTTGTCGCTCTCGATGGGGATGGTATCGCAAGCCGTACGGACCCGATGGACTGCCAGCTCCCGGGCAAGCAACCTGATCTCCGTCAAGGTGGCGGACACGCAGGGCAGGGCGGTGGCTGGCGCGTCAATTTGTGTCGTGACCGACGGCCACGAGGAAACGTTCATCTCCGACGACCAGGGGCAGTGCATGATTCGCCTGCCCCCGTCCACTGTCGCACTATGTGCCGTTTTCTACACAA
Source organism: Tepidisphaeraceae bacterium (assembly GCA_035483795.1). GTDB lineage: Bacteria > Planctomycetota > Phycisphaerae > Tepidisphaerales > Tepidisphaeraceae > DASXMX01. The sequence continues at coordinate 9,722 of DATHPP010000179.1, forward strand.
AGTCAGGATACTTGCCGTTCATGCAGGTCTGGCCCCGAAAGGCCCGGTCGCTGGCCCACATCCCCGTTGCGGTATCTGTGTCCATGAGGCGGGGCGTCGTGCCTGAACGCATTCTGGTGACGTACGGCCGATGGGTTCACACGATCAATCCCCCTGTGCTTGCCCCGGGTAAAGAAACCAAAACTTATGAAATGAGCTTGGACGCCAACGGCCGGATCATGAGACGGACTGCGGGCAACGAACCCCTCAGAGCATTTTTAATAGAATCAGGCGTCATCCATTACTTTTAGCGCGAGGAGTGAGGGTCCTATGAGCCCGGAAGCGTTTACGGCGATCGAGCGCTTTCTTACGGAGACGTGGATCCGACCCAGTCGCGATCACGCCTCATCGCATTCTTATCATTTTCGTGTAGAATTTTGCTGTCCATCCGGGAGGACAATGAGACAAGGCCTGCGGCGGGGTTTTAGTCTGATCGAGTTGCTGGTTGTCGTCGGCATCATTGTTCTGTTGGCGACGTTTCTGCTGCCGATGGTGCAGCGGGCGCAAACCCAGGCCCGCCGTACCAGCATGGCCGCAGACCTTCTGGTCATCAGCCAGGCGCTGGAGGCCTATAAGGGCGATTTCGGCGACTATCCACGGCTCGATCACACGGCGAACGTGGTCACGGGGGCGCTCGTCGAGCAGGGGGCGACGATCCTCTGCTGGGCCCTGGTGGCGCCCGGACCCGCGGTTTCTTCCGACCCGCTCAACCCCGCCGACGGCGCCGACGGACCGGGCTTTCGGCTTCGCGGCACCGTCGGCCCGGTCAAAGGGCCATACCTCCCTCCCGATCGCTTCCTGATCGGACCGGTTGACGGCGTGGGCGTCGTGCACGCGCCGGGCGCCCTGGTGGTAGGGGCGACGGCGTCTTTCAACAACAATCAGGACGTGCTGGCCGACCGCAGCCTCTCGCCGATTCTTTATTATCCCGCGACCCGCGGCGCCAAGGCATCGGAGCCCCCAAACGGGTTCGTCAAACCCATGTTCTTTCCGCTCCATCCTCTTAATGCCAAGACCGCCACCCCCGCGCTGGTCCATCTCGCGGTTTTCAATTTCGACGACAACCACGTGTATCTGGATGACTCGCACACGTCGATCAGTCCTTCCGGCTCAACCGTCTCGGTGCTGGGAGTCGGCAACCCGGCAAACCTCACGCGAGGAGCAAACCTGGTCGGCTGGCGCGTGATGTCCTACCGGCTCGGTGACAGCGACTACGACGGCACCGTCGACAACAACGAGGTCCCTGTCACCACCGGACCTTACCTGCTCTGGTCTGCCGGCCCCGACCAGATCTTCGGGAACGACGACGACGTCATGTGCGACGGCACGCAGTTGCAACAAGTCACCGGCCTGCTTCCGTTTCCGATCATGCCAAAGTGAGGTTAGGGGCTCTTAGCCTCAGTCGCGGGGAAAGCGGACGGAGCGGCGGTGAATCTACCGCGCGGAGGTTCTGCCGATCGCGTTCCACGACGCGGTCGCACACAAAACTCTACTTATGCCGCATGAGCAATGCCCCGGAGAATAATAACGCCGCACCGATCACGCGCCACAGGTTTACCGGGATGCGTTGCACGCCGAGCCAGCCAAAATGATCGAGGACGACGGCGAACACGAGCTGGCCCAGGACGGTCGCCGCGATCACCCCGCCCGCGCCGGCGCTGGGCAGACCGATGATCGAAATGACCACGACCAAGGCGCTAAACAGGCCGCCGGTCCAAGCCCACCAGGGAGCCGTATGTGCCTCAAGCAATTGCCCGCGGCCAAGCCAGCCGGTTGATGTAACGACCGCCACCGCCACAGCTCCAATGAAAAACGCGATCGTCGTAGCCAGTACTGGCGATTGAACGGCCTTTTCAAGCCGCGTATTGGCGGCGACTTGAACGGGGATTCCTGCGCCGGCAAGAGCGATCAGGGGGAGGATGAAATACTTCAAGCATGCTCCTTCGGATGCGTCGGGCTTTCAAGCTCGCGCTAGCTAGAGCTTCCCAAAGAGGAGCAAGATGAGAACTACCAACAGGGCGAGGCCCAGCCCACCGCTCGGGTAATACCCGAAACCGGCGCTGTATGGCCAGGTGGGCAGCAGGCCAATCAGCAAAATGATCAGAACGACAATTAGCGCGATGCGTGCGGTGCTGTTCACGAGGTAGTCCGTTGCAAAGGGTCAATTCCCCAACAGTTTCGCGACATGAAAACGTGGATATGCGCGCCCGGCTCCGAGCAGAAACGTTTCTGATTTCTCCGGCCGCGCGACATCAACGTGAGCGTGGCAAACGCCGTGCCCAGGGATGGCTTTGCATTTCAAAACGGTTCCCTGTCACCGGTGCGACACAATGGCTAATTGCCGCGTGAAGACTACGGTGTTGAGTGGGTGAGCCATTCAGCATTCATAAATCAGCAAACCGCAACGCATTTCTTGACCGTCTGTTCCAGAATGCCTACCGTTCCCCTTTGTGGCACGGCCCAAAGGGTTTGATCCCGGCGAAGCGATGCAGGAGGCGATGGAAGCCTTTTGGGAGCGCGGATACCACGCGACCAGCGTCAGCGACCTGCTGGCCGAGATGAAGCTCAACCGCGGGAGCTTGTACGGGACGTTCGGCGACAAAAAAAGTTTGTTCCTGGCGGCCTTATCCGAATATGAGCGTCAGGGCCGCCAGGCGATGCGGGAAATTCTCCAGCGGCCCGGCTCGGCGCGCGACGCAATTACGCAATGGGTGGTCGAAAGCGGCCGCCAGACGGTCGGCGAATCCGGGCAAAAAGGGTGCCTCGGACTCAAGGCCGCGATGGAAATGGCGCCACAGGACCGCGACGTGGCGGATTGGGCGCGAGAGGTCGCCCGCCAGCGGGAACGATTGCTTGCCAAGACGATCCGGCGCGGCCAGGCCGAGGGGGAAATCGACCCCGGGCTCGACGCCCGGGCGGTGGCGCGGTATCTGGTAACCGCGCTGGCTGGCCTGCGGGTTGTCGGCGTTTCAGCGCCGACCGAGCGGGAAGTGAGCGAGGTGGTGGAATTGATCCTGCGAGTTCTGAGGTAGGCGATTTTTAGAGGGTTGGGAGTACGCGTGCGAACAAAAGGAAAAATTTTCGCTGCATTGGCAGTCATGTGCGGGATGGGGTTGGCGCAAGGGTGCAAGCCTGACGCGGGCGCGGGCATGCAGATGCCGCCGCCCCTGGTTACCACGGCCGTCGCAATATCGCAAGATGTGCCGGTCTATCTTGACGAGATCGGCAGATGCTCGGCGCTGGAATCGGTGACGATCCGGCCGCAGGTCGCCGGACGGATCGTCGAAAGGCATTTCGAGGACGGGCAGGAGCTGAAAAAAGGGCAGCTTCTGTTCACGATCGACGAGCGGCCATTCAAAGCGGCCCTGGACTCGGCCAATGCGCAGCTTTCCCAGGCCAGGGCGCAGGTGAGCCTGGCGAACATCCAGCTTCAGATGTGGTCGGCGGTGGCGGACACGCGGGCGGTGTCGAAATCGGATTTCGACATCAAGAAGAATGCTGTCGACGTCGCCAATGCGCTGGTCGAGTCGGCACAGGCCGCGGTGGAGAACGCGCAGATCAATCTCGATTATTGCTCGATCAAGTCGCCGATCGATGGCAGGGCAGGTCAGCGGCTGGTGGATGCGGGAAATATCGTCGAGGCGAACACGACCTCCCTGCTGTTAATCCAGCGGCTGGACAAGGTGTACGCGGATTTCACCATCACCGAGCGCGACCTGGCTGAGGTGCAGAAGCAGATGGCGCTGGGGACGCTCAAGACGCTGGTGCGGCTCCCCGCCGACCCGATCGCCAGCGCCCGTGCCGGCGACCTGACGTTTCTGGACAACCGGGTGCAGGATGGCACGGGGACGGTGAAGCTTCGGGCGACGATCCCCAACGACGACCGCCATTTCTGGCCGGGACAGTTTGCCAACATCCGTTTGATTCTGATGACGCAGAAGCACGCCGTGCTGGTGCCGAACCGGGCGAGCCAGATCAGCCAGCAGGGTCCGTTTGTTTACGTCGTAAAGCCTGACAACACCGCTGAGTTGCGGGTGGTCGAGTTGGGGCAGCGGCAGGGGGATGACGTTGTCGTCATCAAGGGTGTGAAGGCCGGGGAGCGGGTCGTGGTCGCGGGCCAACTGGGCGTGCGACCGGGCGGGCCGGTCCGAATCGAAAGACCCGCCGATGACGCCCAACCCAAGGCAACGGTTGTAGCAAATAATTGACAAATGTCCCATTTTGCTCAAAAAGTGGGACATTTTGGGACATGTGGGACATTTGGATGCGTTTCGCGGGCCGGTGATGGCCCGGCGGGAAGGCAGTAAGTCGTGACTTTGTCTGAGCCATTCATTCGACGGCCGGTGATGACCGCGGTGCTGACCGCCTCGGCGATCCTGTTTGGCGTGCTGGCGTACCTGAACCTTCCGGTCAATGACCTGCCGGCGGTCGATTATCCGGTCATCCAGGTCGACGTGAACTATCCGGGCGCGACCCC
>DATHPP010000180.1:0-2051 GCA_035483795.1 Tepidisphaeraceae bacterium
CGAGTTCGGATAGAAAGCGCCGTCGCCCCCCGTTTTCGTCGCCGGGTCGTAATACTGCCACGTCCCGCCGTTGTAACCGTAATTGGTCGGCCAGGTCGTGCCGTGCGGCTTGGCGTTGATCTCATCCGGGCAAATGTAGAGGGTCATCTTGTCGGGCAATACGGGATTGCCGGTGAGGTAATTGTTGTTGTGTGTGTTGGCGGCCGTAAAGGCGGCGTTCTGCTCGACGTAAGGAAGCAGCCGCACCAGGATGCCCCACAGTCCACCCGACGTCGTAGTCACGCTATTGATGCACATACTGGGCGGAAAGACACGGCACGCCTCTTGATAGTTGTGCAGCGCCAGCCCGATCTGCTTGAGATTGTTGCGACACGTCGTGCGTCGAGCGGCTTCACGCGCCCCCTGCACGGCGGGCAACAGCAGCGAGATCAACATCGAAATGATGGCGATGACGACCAGCAGTTCGATCAATGTGAAGCCGCGACGCGGTTGCGAAATCGGGAACATGGTCAGCCTCCTCAGGTGGGAATCGACAACTGGAAAACGGAGGAAGGCGGACGACCGCTTCCTTCCGAGCTCCCGAGGCAGGCTGGCAGAGGCTGGCTGGCCGGAGCGTGATTACTCAGCCCAACTAATTGAGATTGAGTCTCACTTGCAACAAGTTAGCTCCGCCTACTCCCATTTGCAAGCGTTCGGCTGAAAGAAACGATCCGGATTCTGCGAAAACTGATCTTGGACGGATCACGGTTTTGTGGCTGAATGGAGAGAGCGGATCTCGGCGCGAGCGGCTTTGTGCGCATGGATGGCGCCCCGCGGCGAGACGAAAAAGCATCCCCAGCGCGCCGGGACCAAGTTGTCCCGCCGGGTCCGCCAGAAGTGGTCCCGCCGGGACGGGTCCCTCACAATTGATATAAGGGGGGTGGACCCACCGCTGGGAGTCCCACCGGTCAGCGGCTATCCGGCCCGGACAAGTTGTACTAAAGGAGCCGCGCACGCCAGTAAGCGGTGCCTTTGCCCGGGCCGGGACACGTTCGGTTCGAGTCCAAGGTCCAAGGTCGAAAATCATCGGCTCGCAATCCTGACTTTGGACTGCGGGACTTTGGACCAAACCCCGGGACGGGACACGTTGTTTCATCGAGCATACCGCGGCGAATTTGGCTCTCTCCCGCCACGACCGAGCTGGCTGACGTTCATCCGGCAAAGCGGGGTGGCGAGGGCGAAGAGTGGGACGGACTCGAACGACACGCCGGGCGGACAAGTGAAACGGGAGGGTGGAAAGAGATTGGCCGGTGGGTCGGGACTTCTTAATTCACTCGGTAGTTGACCCACGCCCTCTCGACCGGGACGGGACACGCGCGCGATCGGAGAACTGCGAAACCCGCGCGGCGCCGCCTGGAACGTCATTCAGCCTGAGCGGTGACAGAGAGGAAGAAAACCGCCGCGCGGCGCGATTCAGTTCGTCACCAACTCGCTCTTGGCCCCGGTGCCCCATTCGTGGGCCGTCATCTCGACGTTGGTCTGCGTCAGCGCTTTGTAGCTCTGCCGGGGCTGCGTGCTGTCTTTGCGTTCGAGTAGCGTCTTGACAGTCCATTTCACCAGGCCGAATGGAATCGTGGTGCCGTCACTGCGCCAGACCTCGGCTTCGTTCGTGCTCCGTTCGATGTCGCTTTCGATCGAACGTTTGGCCTTGAACTTCTGCGTCTTGATCGGGGCCGGCGCTCCCGGCAGCGAGATATCCTCGCTGTCGTTGCCATTCACTTCGACGGCCTCGTAATGCATCACCGGGGCGACCAGCGGAAATACCTGCAAGGCGCCGGCCGGCAGCGGGCTCACCTGGCCGCCGGTCTTGCGGAAACCCTTGATGACGTCGAGAAACGAGAAGGGAATCTTGCCCCCGTCGGCCAGCTGACCGACCACGCGTTCCTCCGGCACCAGCACTTTATAGATCCGCTCGCCGACAGGACCGGCCTCGATCCCCGACTCGCTCGGCTTGCCAGTGACGACCTTGATTTCGATCCACCGGCAGGGGACCTGCTTGCCACGAAAGGCGG
>DATHPP010000181.1:0-9590 GCA_035483795.1 Tepidisphaeraceae bacterium
GGGGACGGCAAAACCGGTCTCGACGGCAAACCCGGTCTCAAAGACGCGAACAACGTCGAGACCAAAATCGCCGAGACGAGAATATCCCCCGCCGATGCACCAATCCCCCTCGAAGCCGATGCCGATCAGCCATTGCCGCGGGTCTCGTCCCGGCAGTTTCACCGGCAACAGCCGCTCGAACCGCTCAGGCGATAGCCCGGCCAAGCTGCTGGGCATGCAGCCGGCTGACCAGCGCTCGGATCAGCTCGCGCATCGCATCGCGCCACTCGTGTTGCCGGGAGCGGCAAACGAAATCCCCCGCGGAATCATGCACCGCCGCCCGCACCTCACAGATGCGACCGGACCGTCGCATGGTGATCGTCAGCATGAACTGACCGATCCGGCTTCCAATTCGCAGCGACCGGCGGAGCCATGACATCAACTGCTTCCGCTGTGACGGTTTTAGCAGCACATTTCCAGCTTCCAGCTTGATCATTGGGCAAACTCCTCTGACAACGGAGTGCGATTCGGTCATAAAGCCTTCCACAGCAAGATTTGTGCCCCTCGAACGGACGTGTATTTTACCTCCGGACACCGCCAGCACACTTATAAAAATCCGATGAAGAGCGAAATTCTCTTATCGGACGCGCTCGCTGGACGCCTCGCCCGGCCTTACTTTATGGTGGCTGCTAAAATCCAGGCGGGAAAATCAGATGCGTGCGGTTGTGACGGGACAAGTCGGGGTCGACAAAGGGCCGTATCTCGAGGCGGTCAAGGCGGAGGCGCTGCGCCGCGGGATCGATCTGGAGGTTTGCCACGTCGGCAAAATGATGTATGCCGAGGCGCCTGATGTGCCTGCCGGCCGAATTCTGAATTTGCCGATCACGCGGCTCAATGCGCTTCGTCGGGCGGTGTTCAAGGAGATCCTTCGCACCGCCGAGCAGCACGAGCACGTGCTGGTCAACACCCACGCCACCTTCCGCTGGAAGCACGGCCTTTTCGCAGCTTTCGATTTCGATCAGGTCAAGGCTTTCAGGGCCGATACCTACATCACACTTCTGGACAACGTCGAGGCCGTTCACCAGCGGCTGCTGCGCGATCACGACATCGACCACAGCCTCAAGGACATCATGGTGTGGCGCGAGGAAGAGCTGCTGGCGACCGAGATCATCGCCAACATGCTCAAGGGCTTCGGGCATTTCTTTATGGTCAGCCGGGGGCGTCGTGAGCTGACGACGCAAACCATCTACCGCCTGCTCTTCGAACCGCAGCGAAAAAAAACGTATCTGTCATTCCCCATGAGCCACGTGATGGACCTGCCGGAGACACTGCGGCAGATCGAGCTTTTCAAGCGGACGATGGCCGATCACTTCACCTGCTTCGACCCGGCGGACGTGGACGAAATCAACCTTCACACGCGGGCGCTAGCCGCAATGAAGGACGGCGCCACCACGATTCAGGCCGAGGGCCCCGAGGGGCCGCTGACGCTGAAAATCGCCGACGTCGCCCAGATCAGCTCCGATATCCTCGGCCAGATTTACGCCCGCGATTTCAAGATGATCGACCAGTCCGACATGATCGTCTCGCTCATTCCTGAATTGCCCGGCGGCAAGCCCGCCCTCTCCAGCGGCGTCGAACGCGAGCTTCACCATGCCTTTGAGGGCGGCAAGGAAGTTTTCGTCGTCTGGCACTGCGCGGCGATGCCCTCGCCGTTCATCACCGAAACCGCAACGCGCGTCTTTCGCAGTAGCGAAGAGGCACTGCAATATTTCCGCCAGAGAGGATATTTTGCACCGGAACCCCCAAGCTCGGCAGCGTAGCCCCGGGATCGAACTTCACTTGGAATGTTTCTCCGATCCCATTCTCGCCAGCCGCATTGGAAAATCCGCCACGAAATATCGTTTTCCCCGCCGAACGACGCAGTGCCCCTCCGCCTGGAGTTGAGAGGTCAACCGCTCGATGCCGCCGGGATACTTGGGATTCAACTCGCCGCGCGATTTGAGCGTGCGCCAATACGGCGTGATCCGCTTCTTTCCCGCCGCGGCCTGTTCCTCGGCGGCGTGGGCCGCGATCCAGGCGAAAATGCCGGTGGTAATCGGGCAGCCGATCGTCGCATGATGTTTGCGGGCCAATGCCGCGCGGATCTCATTGATCGTGATCAACTGCCCCTTCGGGACGCGACGCATCAATTCATCCACTTCAATCGGCGCGGGAATCGCGCAGGTTCCAGTGCCCCACTTGCGGCTCGTCCTGCCATCGATCGCGACGACTTTGGGAAGGTCCTTGCTGTCATTCAGTTTTTCGATCCACGATTTTCTGGGCGTCATGCGTCCTCCTCAGACGAGACGGTTCAATTGGCGCCGATGCTGACGTGATGGTCCTTCAGTTTCTGTTTCCAGAGCTTCCGCTCGTCAGAGATTGTCTGCTGCGTTATTGTTCCCGGCCAGTGGATGTTGTCTTTCCACCGGGCGGCGTCTGGGACCCACCAATCATTGCGGCCGTCGGGCTTGGCCCATCCGATCTGGTTGGCGTAGCCGGAATTCTCCGCAAACGACTTGGCGTGCCTGGCGTTCCAAATATAAGCACCGACATTCTGCGCCCGGAGCGGTGTGCCGTCGGGAAGCGTGCCGGTCGAGACAATTCGGTTGTCGTGAATCACGCAATCGTGCCCGGCGGAGATCGCAATTCCATAGTTGGTCGTGTCGATCACCTGGTTGTTGAATGCTTCAACGAACGAGCTGACATCGTCTGGCAATTCCGCCTGACCGTCCGCCAGCATGATGCCGCCGCCGGAATAGTCGCGGGCCGTCGGATTGGCCGGGTAGGCGCCGCAGATGTAGTTGTCGTGGATCTGAATCGGGCTGGCGCGGGTGCCGCTGCTGAGATAGATGTTGATCACGTCCTCCACCCGGCTGCGACCGGGATCGTCGATCACCTGGTTCCAGGCGATCTCGATGTGCGGAACATGGCGGACCTTGTCGAGCTGAACGAATTGGACAAGATCGACGTCGCTGAGAAATCCGTCGGCCCCGTCGCTCCGCCGGCCGTCGATGTTGTGTGCGCGGTTGCGCACGATCCTGACGGCCGTCTCGGACGTGGGATTACCGGCGTAATCCAGCAGGTAAATCCCGCCGGTTCCTTCGATGTCGTTGTTCTCAATGACGACGCTGTCGAAGGATTCGGCGCTAATTAACCGTCCCGCCGATCGTCCGGCGATGTGCGGATGAACGCCGGTGGCGTGAGTGTTTCGAACGGTGATATTCGTGTGCGAGACGCCGCTTTGAATGAGCGTGCCGCATCCCCGGATCGTCGAATGCTCGATCACAACCGGCTCGCCGGTCCTCACCAGGATGACCGATGTCCGCGAATCATCCCCCTCCCACTGACCAACATAAGTTCCTCCCTTATCTATGATTAAGACAGACGAGGCTTTTTTGTGCGTTTGAAGGGCAAAGAATGTCGCTCCGGCGACCGCCAAAAACGCACTGGTTTGCAGAATCCGGCGATTCATAGGGCTGTGGCGTGGCTCTGGCGCTTGGTGATTATCATGCACTCGACCGCCGGTAAAACCCGGTGTACATTGTAATCGCAAGGGCCGGCAAGAAGGGGATCGAGTTCATACCAAATGAAGGCGACAGAACGTCGCCCAGAGCAAGAACTGAGAAGGCGAAAATGCATAGACGCGCTATTCGTTCGTCCAAGGGGAGATTGAGTTTTCGTAATGTCGAGCCGCTCGAGCAACGGGTCTTGCTCGCGGCCCATATCGTCGGGAACTCCACGGTCTACTCGACCATCCAGGCGGCGGTGAACGCCGCTACCGCCGGGGCGATCATCAACGTCGATGCCGGAACCTATCCCGAGCTCGTGACCGTCAATAAATCCCTGACCATCCGCGGCGCCCAGGCCGGCGTCGACGCCCGCGGCAACACACGCCAGGCCGGTACAAACGAATCCATTGTCACCGGCAAAAGCGTCAGCGACGGCACCAGCTCCGGCTTCTACATCAACGCCAACGACGTGACCATCGATGGGTTCACCGTCCAAGGCGACACCAGCAACAACACCTATGGCGCCGGCATCGTCATGGCGCCCAACATCCACGGCACCCAAATCCTCGACAACATCCTTCAGAACAACGTCTCAGGCCTGTTCCTGTCCAACAACAGTGCGACTGACCCGGCGGTCATCCAACACAACGTCTTCAAAAACAACAACAATGCAGGCGATAACGGCGGCCGTGGCATCTATACCGACCAGACCTATTTCGGCAGCCAACTCACCAACGTCACCATCGATTCCAACTACTTCCTCCACAACCAGGGCAGCACTGGAACCACCGGCTTTGAAGCAGCCATCGCCATCGAGCCCAGCGTCGCCGGCATCACTTCCAACATTCGCATCACCAACAACGTGATGGATTACAACGGCAAGGCAGTGCTCTTCTTCCACACCACCGGCATCACCATCACCGGCAACTACGTCACCAACGAACAGGACCAGTGGAGCGGCGCGCTCCGCTTTGAAGGCGACGATCACAACGTCACCATCACCGGGAACACCGTCTACGACAACACCGGCCCGGGCGTCGCCATCGACTCCAAGGGCGTGCCCGGCGACGACTCCGGCTTCGTCATCAACAACAATAACTTCTACAACAACTCCACCGCCTGGGGCTCGAAGATCTCCGTCATCGCCAACGCCGGCAATTACACCGGCACCCTGGACGTGCGCAACAACTGGTGGGGCAACTCATCCGGTCCCAGCGGTGACGGCTCGGGCACCGGCGACGCCCTCTGGGGCAACGGACACGTCGTCTCGGGCGCCCAGTGGGCCACCGCCTCGGGCGGCAGCGCCATCTTCTCCCCCTGGAGCACCGCGCCCAACGGCGTCGAAGACGCTCCCTACTACGGCACCCCGCTGATCGCCGGCTTCCCCATCCAAGCCGAAGACTTCAACCAGGGCGGAAATGGCATCGGCTACTTCACAACCTCCAGCTCCAACGGCCCCGGCCGCTACCGCCCCAACGAAGCAATCGGCATCGAAGCCACCAGCGACACGAGCGGCGCATATGACGTCACCCAGACCGTCGCCGGCCAGTGGCTCGATTACACCATCAATCTCACCGCCACCGGCGCCTACAACATGCTCTTTCGCGTCGCCAGCGGCCAGAGCGTCGGTGGCACCTTCCAGGCCAATATCGATGGCCAGAACGTCACCGGCACGATCGCCATCCCCAACACCGGCGGCACCCAGAAATGGCAGACCCTCACCCTCAACAACATCAACCTCTCCGCCGGCCAGCACGTGCTTCGCCTGATGATGGATTCCGTCGGCAATGGCGGCTACGTCGGCAACTTCAACTGGCTGGAACTCATCCCGACGGCAACCAATCCTGTTCCGACGGCGCCCACTAACCTGGCGGCCACAGCGGTCTCGACTTCGCAGATCAACCTCTCGTGGGTCAACACCGCCGGCTCCAACGAGACCGGCATCGAGATCGACCGCTCGCCCGATGGCGCCAATTTCAGCTTCCTGGCCAACGTGGGCGCCAGCGCCACGACTTACAGCGACACGAGCCTGAACCCCGGCACGACTTACTACTATCGAGTCGAGGCCCTCAACTCCGCAGGTGCGTCCCCCAGTTCCAACATCGCCAGCGCAACCACGCAGCAAATCGTCTCCAATACCGTGAACCTCAGCAGCCTCACCTGGAGCAGCGCGACGGTCGGCTGGGGCACCATCCAGAAGAACCTCGACATCAAAGGCAATCCGATCACACTCCGCGGCACGGTCTATTCGACAGGCATTGGAACTCATGCCGTTTCGCAGATCGTCTACAACCTCGCCGGGCAATATTCGACCTTCATTTCCGATGTCGGCGTCGATGACGACTCCGCCGGCCAGGGCGCCGTCGACTTCCAGGTCATTGGCGACGGCAAAGTCCTGTTCGACAGCGGCGTGCTCACCGGAACCAGCCCCATCGGGCATATCAACGTCAGCGTGGCCGGCGTGCAGCAGCTCACACTGGTTGCAACCAACGGAATTTCCGGCAGCATCGACTACGATCATGCCGACTGGGCTGGCGCGCAGCTTGTGCTTGCCGGCAACACCGCCCCGGCGGCGCCGAGCAGCGTCGTGGCGACGCCGGTCTCGTCGTCACAGATCAATCTCACATGGACGGACAACTCCGCGAACCAAACGAGCGTCGAAATCGACCGCTCGCTCGATGGCGTCAATTTCACGCCGCTCGTCACCAATCTCTCCGGCTCCGCCACTACCTACAGCGACACCGGCCTGACCGCCTCCACGACGTACTACTACCGCGTCATCGCCAAGAATTCCGTCGGCGCCTCTCCCGCGTCCACCATTGCCAGCGCGCTGACGATGCCGATGACCAGCACAACGACCTGGCTCAGCAGCCTCACCTGGACCAGCGCGACGGTCGGCTGGGGATCGATCCAGAAGAACCTGGACATCAAAGGCAATCCCATCACGCTGCGCGGGACGACCTACGCCAGCGGAATCGGCACCCACGCCAATTCCACCATCACTTACAACCTCGCCGGCCAGTACAGCACCTTCGTCTCCGACATCGGGATCGACGACGACTCCAACGGCCAGGGCTCGGTCATCTTCCAGGTGGTTGGCGACGGCAAGGCGCTATACTCCAGCCCGACCCTCACCGGCGCCAGCGCCGTCGCACACCTGAACATCAACGTCACCGGCGTCCAGCAGCTCCAGCTCATCTGCAACACCACCACGCCCGGCAATATCGATTACGACCATGGCGACTGGGCCGGTGCGAAGCTCCTGTCGTAAATCTTGCGTGAAAGGGTAGGAGCGAAGACACGGCCTGGCGGCCACGGCTAATTGCTCAAACTGAGCGATTTTGATGCTCGAAGGATAGCAGCGATTAAAGTGCCGCCGGTGCCCTCACCGGCGGAATCCGACGGCGCGCCGTGACAGCGAAGACCGCCGGTGAGGGCACGTGAGGGCACCGGCGGCACCAAAGCCTGCACCCACAATGCGCCGCTCGGTCCTCGGCGCGAAAACCGCTCAGTTTTGAGTAAACGCACCGCAACTTTCTGTTTAGCCGTGGCCGCCAGGCCATGTCGGTTTGCGCCACAACTCCCGATCACACCTGCATGAAATAACGCTCAGGTCCCCGGTGACATACCCCGCGTCTCGTTGTAGAACGCTCTGGGAAAGAGATGCGATGAGACGAGATGACACCAAATGAGACACCGTCGGGCACAAGGCATGAACTTCCTGCACTTGTCACCGGCCTTCCCGCAATCCTGATCGTTTTCGTGTGCAGCGGCCTGCCGTTGATCTGGATGGCCGGGGCGGTGATCTTCGCTTCGCCGGCGGTTCGGGCCGAGCTGCACATCAACGCTTTTCGCGCCCAATTGCTGGCGCGAACGCTCGCCTATAACGGGCTGGCCGCGGTGCTGGCGACTTTGATGGGCCTGCCGGCGGCGTTCGTGCTCGGCCGCGGCCGGGGCGTCGTCGCCAGGCTCATGTGGGTCGTCCTTCCCGCCGCCCTGCTCATGCCCTCGCTGTCGTATGCCTACGGCTGGTCGCAGGCCGCCCGGCTGCTCCGCGTATTTCTGCAAAATCATATTGGGACCGAATTTGTTCAGCGGTTCGGCCTGACCTTCGCCCCCGCCGGGCCGGCGGACACCCTGCGCTGCATCGGGTCGCTGGCCGGGTGGCTATGGGCGGTGCCGGCGGTATTGGTCGGCTTGTCACTGCGGCGAATGGACTCCTCAATCCAGCAACAGGCCCTGCTCGACGGGGGCCTCCTGCGCGTCACGCTCCGCCAGCTTCTGCCCTCCATCATCGCGTCGGTGGCGATCGTGACGATCATCGCGACGCAGGAGTTTGCCGTGTACGAGCCGACCGGCATCAGCGTGGTGGCGACCGAAGTGCGGATGGTTTTTGACACCGGGGCGGTCAGCTCGGCGGACAATCCGATCGCCGGGCCCGTGCTCACCGGGCTGGGCACCAAATCGCCCGACCAGCCCGCCCGCGCCGCCGCCGCCGTTGCCACCGCGATGCCTCTGGTGCTCGTGACGTTTCTGCTGGCGATACTGGTCGGCTGGGCGGCATCACGCTCCAGCGCCGCCGAGACGATCACGATTCCGACCTGGCCGCCTGTGCTCGACTGTTCGCTTTGGACGATGCTGCTGACCATCGCACTGGTTCTGGTCAATATTGGGATTCCGGTGGCGGCACTGCTTCGGTCGCTCCAGGAGCCGCTCTCGGTCGGGCGAATGTGGGTGACCTTTGAGCCGCAGGTGATCGGCGCGGTGTTGGTGGCGGCGATAGCGGCCACGGTAGCGGCGGTTGCGGGTTTTTCCGCCGCGGGACGATGGACACGCGGATTGCTCCTGGCGACGGCGGCGACGTTTTTGGTCGGTGGGCAACTCCTGGCGATCGCCGACATCCGCATCTACAACCGCCCGGGGCTGATCTGGGCGTACGATTATTTTCCCGCACCGGTCTTTGCGTATTTTGGCAGGTTCGGCTGGCTGGCGCTGGCCGCCGGCCGCGGCACCTGGACGCGGCCATGGCAGGAACTCCGCGAAATGGCCTCCCTCGACGGCGCCTCGACCCTGCGAACCGCGACCGGCGTCGTCTGGCCGCTCGCCTGGCCCCTGCTCCTGGCCGGCGGACTCATGGTCGGCGCACTTTCCATGACCGAAGTCCCCGCCACGGTATTGCTGTTCCCGCAAAACCCGCAGGTGCTCACGCCCACGCTGATGACCTGGGTGCACATGGCCCGCTACGACCCCATGATCGAGGCCTCGGTGCTGATGATGGCCGTCGTGCTCATCCCCGCGGTCGCATCCGTGCTCCTCGCGGCCCTCAGCCTGCGCCTGGTCCGCCGCCTGGCAGACCAGCGCCTCAACCGCGATACCGCTTGACCGTAGGTGTGCCGCCCCGATCGGGCAGAATCGTGATACGGGTTTTCAACCCGTGCTGGCGGCGCGAACCGAATAAAATCCCTGCTTGGCGAAGGTCTCGTCGTTCCACCTCGTCAGCACTACGGCGCGAAGATGATCATTTCCACAGGTTCGGCATCCGCAGATGAAGCAAAAAGCAAAAGCCAGCGACCAAAAGAAAACTGCCAACCAGACGAACATCTTTGTGGTCGGGGTTTCGGGGTCAACTCCTTCGGGGTTTCGGGGTCAACTCCTGACTCTTGACAACATGGGCACCAATTTTATCAAGTGTCAGGAGTTGACCCCAATGGCCCCCCGCACCTGGCCCACAAGCAGGAGCACGCGGTCGATATGGACAGCGGCGCGGTGCTGGCGGTGACGATCCAGCCGGCCGACCAGAGAGATACCACCACCTGGCGGCAGACGGTGGAAGAGACCTACCAGAACCTCAACGCGGTCAAGGAAGATGAGCGTGTCGCCGACCGGGTCCATCCCAATCCGGTGGAAGAGATGGTCGCCGACAAAGGATATCACTCGAACGAGACGATGACCGACTTTGTCGAACTGGAGATCCGCAGCTATGTCAGCGAGCCCGACCGCGACAACCGCGACTGGGAGGACAAGCACGCCGAGCGCGACGCGGTGTATGCCAACCGCCGACGC
>DATHPP010000182.1:0-4812 GCA_035483795.1 Tepidisphaeraceae bacterium
CCGCCCCCGCCGCCGCCGCCACCGCCACCGGAGCCGCCGCCTGCGCCACCGACCAAAAGCGTTCCGTTGCCGACATTGGCACCACCGGCGCCCGGTGTTCCCGGAAACGCCGGAAAGCCGGTTTGCCCCGCCGCGCCGTCAGAGCCTCTTCCACCCGGCCCGCCGTTTCCGGCGTGGAACGAATCGAAGCCGCCGAACGTTCCCGCGCTCCCGGCGGCGCCCTGCGCGCTGGTGGGCGTCAGCTTGCCGCCAAAGCCCCCTCCACCCGAGTTTCCCGCCGAGCCCCCGCCGGAAATGGTGGCAAAGGCCGGCTGCCCGGCATTGCCCGTTGCGCCATTGACCCCGGTCGCGCCATTGTTTGCAGGCCCAACCATCGCGGCGGGCTGGCCGGCGCCCCCGTCGTTGCCGTTGCTGTCGAAGCCTCCCCCTCCGCCCCCTCCATTGCTGCCGCCGGCCCCGGCCACCCCGCCGGGCCCGCCGGCGCCGCCCTGGGCCGTGGCCCCGCCCGCGCCCCCGCCGCTCGCGAAGCTCACCGATGCGCCGGCCCCGATCTGCACGTCCCCACCCACCAGCAGCTCGGCCGGATAATGGCCCGTCCCGATCACGCTGTCGCCTGGAGGAATGTAAAGGTTTCCCTTGACCGTAAACACCGCGACGTTATTCACCAGCGCCGACGTATATGGCACGCCATAGATCGTGCCACTGGTAAACGGCCCCGAGATCGTGCGCGCGTCGGTGTTGATGCTGATGGTGCTCAGCATTGTCCGCCCTTCCAGGCGCTCGAAGCAAATCGGACGCGGATTGGCCAGCGCGTTTTTGCGACGACGGGCGGCGGCGGAACGGGGTTGTTTCGAATAGCTCATGACATTCCTCGATGGTGGTGAAGCCCTGGCCGATCAGCGGCCGGCCCACGGACCGTCGCTCGCGTCGTCCGACCGAAGAATGCGAGATGCGATTGCCAGGAGCGCCAATTATTTTGGATGGGCTGCGAGCGGGCCTTTCGTGGCACGGGCTTCACGTGACACGGGTTTTCAACCCGTGCGGGAGGTGTTCTTAGACGATGGCCGCTCCTTGCAAAGTCGTCTCAATCCGTATCCCGCCAGCACGAGTCAAAAACCCGCGTCACGGGGAAGCCCCTGCCACCGAATCTGCTACGTCCTTGCCCCGCCCGCACGCGCGGTCGATAATTCCGCTCATTCACGTCGATGTAGTTCGAGCACTGGCGTTGCGACGGTGAGAATGGGACAGGACGATAAAAACGCGCTCGTGAATACCGCCGCGCCTGCGCCCGCCGCGGGCGCTGGCCGAGCCGGCTCGTCCGACGAGCTGATCGCCCAGGTTTACGAGCAGCTGCGGCGGCTGGCACGCCAGTACATGTCGCAGGAAAGGCCCGATCTCACGCTCCAGGCGACGGCGCTGGTCCACGAGGCGTATGCCCGGATCGTTGGCTCGAGTCCGGTGGACTGGCAAAGCCAGGGGCATTTCTTTCACGCCGCCGCCGAGGCCATGCGACGAATCCTCATCGAACGCGGCCGCCAGCGCAAACAGCTCAAACGCGGCGGCGGCACCGAAACCCCACGCCTTCGCATCCCCCTCAACGCGATCGACGTGGCCGTCGATGTCGATGGCGATGAAATCCTGGCGCTCGACGAGGCCATTTCTCGCCTTGAAAATGAAGAGCCTGACGTCGCCAAGGTTGTGCGATTGCGCTTCTTTGCCGGTCTGTCGGTCGAGGAAACCGCGCAGGTGCTGGGAATCTCGCCGCGCAGCGTCAACCGCGAATGGACTTACGCCCGCGCGTGGCTCTTCCGCCGGCTCGGGCACGACCGGGAATAGGGAAATGCAGAATGCTGAATGCTGAGTGCTGAATGAGAGATTCCTGCCCGCCTCCATTCAGCATTCAGCATTCAGAACTCAGCATTGATCGGACCCGATCGAGGCGCTTTTTGACCGTGAAGGACATTCATGCCCGCTTCCGATCGCACCCACATCCGCAGCCTGCTGGCCCAGGCCAGCGAGCTGCCTTCGGATCAGCGCGACGTTTTCCTGTCGCGCGCCTGCGGTCAGGACGCGGCGATGCGCCGGGAGGTCGAATCCCTTCTGACGGTTCTCGATCAGGCTGGGCAATTCCTCGCCCCGCCCGTGGCCGATCGCCCCTGCCCGACGACCGGCCTGCTCGACACACCCGACGACGGCGCGCCGTCGCTCCATCCCGAATCGCACGATCCCGGCAGCACCATCAATCACTATCGCATCTTCCAACTGATCGGCGAAGGGGGCTTCGGCCGGGTGTACCTCGCCGAGCAGGAGCGGCCCGTCAAACGCCGGGTCGCACTCAAGATCATCAAGCCGGGCATGGACACGCGGCAGGTCATCAAACGCTTCAAGGCCGAGCGGCAGGCGCTGGCGATGATGGACCACCCCAACATCGCCAAGGTCCTCGATGCCGGTTCCACAGAAGCCGGCCGGCCCTACTTCGTGATGGAGCTGGTCCGCGGCATGCCCATCACCGAATACTGCGATGCCGTCAACCTGAGCGTCCGCGAGCGGCTTCAGTTGTTCGTCAAAATATGCTCGGCGGTGCAACACGCCCACCAGAAGGGCGTCATCCATCGCGATATCAAACCCGGCAACGTGCTGGTCACGATGATCGACGGCACGCCAGTCCCCAAAGTCATCGATTTCGGCGTCGCCAAGGCGACCAACGCGTCGCTGGGCGAGAGCGCGCCGATCACCGAGGCCCGGCAGTGGATGGGAACGCCGCAGTACATGAGCCCCGAGCAGGCGGGACGCGAGGGCGGCGACATCGACACCCGTTCCGACATCTACTCGCTGGGTGTGCTGCTCTACGAGCTTTTGACCGGCAGCACGCCGTTCGACTCGCGCGATCTCCGCCAGGCGCCGCAGGATGAAATCCAGCGCGTGATCCGCGAAGTCGAGCCGCGGCGGCCCAGCATCACGATCAGCTCGCGCAGCGCCGACATCGAAACCATCTCACTTCATCGCGGCACTGACGCCCGGCGTCTCAGCCTGGTGATCCGCGGCGAGCTGGATTGGATCGTGATGCGGTGCCTGGAGAAGGACCGCGCCCGCCGCTACGAAACCGCCAGCGGCCTGGCCCGCGACGTCGAGCATTACCTCCACGGCGAGCCCGTCCTGGCCGGCCCCCCCAGCGGCGCCTACCGCGTCCGCAAATTCGTCCGCCGGCACAAAGCCCTGATCGCGACCACCAGCATCGTCCTGGCGGCGTCGATTCTCGGAACGGTGGGAACTTCCATCGGCCTGCTCCGCGCCATCCGCGAGCGCGACGCCAGCACGCGGAGCCAGACCAAGGCGACGCAGGAAGCCGCCAAGGCCGCGGCGCTGAACAACTTCCTGCTCCACATGCTGGGCACGGCCAACCCGCAATTGTCCAAGGGCAAGGACGTGCTGGTCCGCGACATTCTCGACCAGGCTTCGCAAGAGGTGAATCTCAGCCCGCCCGCCGATCCGGAAACCCACCAGGCCATCGAGCACACGCTCGGCAGCGCCTATCAGGCGCTGGGCCTGTACGGAATCGCCGCCCAGCATCGGCGCGCCTCCCTGGAATTGCAGAGCCAGCGCTTCGGCCCGACGAGCCTGGAGGCCGCCCGCGCCATGGGTGAGTTGGCCAATTCGCTGTGGGACGATCTCCAGTACGCCGCCGCCGAGCCTTTTTACCGGCAATCGCTACAAATACGCCAGACGCTGCTCGGCCCGGACAACCCCGAGGTCGCCGCCAGTATGCAGAGCGTCGCCAACATGCTCCAGGGCAAGGGCGACTACAAAGGCGCTTACGAAAACTACCAGCGCGCCCTGGCGATCCGCCGCAAGTTCCTGGGCGAGAACAGCCTGGAAACGGCAAATAATCTGGTCGGCCTGGCCATGCTCTATCGCGACGACGGGAAAAAACCGCAGGCCAAAGAACTCATCGAAGAAGCGCTGCGAATCCAGAGAAGTTTGCTCGGCGAGAAGGACCTCCGCGTCGCTGATACGCTGGTCGTGCTCGGCTCCGTCTCCGGCGCCACTACAGAGTCGGTTGACGCTTATCAGCAGGCGTTGACCATCCAGAAACAACTCCTCGGCCCCGACCATCCGCGGATTGCCATCACGCTGACGTTCCTGGCCCGCAAAATGGAAGATTTGAACAATTTTGGCGACGAGCCCGAATCCCTGCTCCGCGAGGCGCTGCGGATCAACCGCCAGACCTTCGGACAACGCCATGGCGAAGTCGCCCGCAGCCTCGAGCGCCTCGGCGAGCTGTACCTGGGCCGCAAGGCCTGGCCGCAGGCCGAGCAAATCCTCCGCCAGTCCCTGGACATGCTGCGCCTGACGCTCGGCGAAGACGCCCCCGAAGTCGGCTGGGTCGTCCGCGACCTCGTCGCCGTCTTCATCGCCCGCGCCGAGTTCCCCGACGCCGAGTCGATGCTCCTGCCCCGCTACCAATGGAGCACGCGCCAAAACGAGGCCCGCTTCAGCCAGGAAGTCAGCCAGATGCTGGTCGATCTCTATCGCGCCTGGGACAAACCCGACAAGGCCGCCCAATGGTCCGCCGCCGCGTCAAAGCCGACAGCCGGCGGGTAGTCACCACCGACCCAAGTCCAACGGCCGATGCATCAAAATAAAAAAAGCCCGAAAAGTGATGCATTTGGATAATCCCGTTCGGCCCGGCGGTCGCTTGCCTGAGTAGATTTCGTAAATTTGCCTTTCCTGTATCAAGGCGGGTGATTGTCCGGGGTTGGGGTGCCGGGATGGGGCTTGGAAGGCAGAAGGTGCCGCGCAGCGTCAACGGCG
>DATHPP010000183.1:0-2653 GCA_035483795.1 Tepidisphaeraceae bacterium
CCATGAACCATGCCGAATTAGTCGAGAAGGTCGCCGAGGCCATCGAGATGCCCAGAGCCTCTGCGAGTCGAGCGGTCGAGGCGGTGGTGCAAGCGATTATTGACGCCGCCAAGGCGGGCGACGAGGTTCGTGTGACCGGCCTAGGCATCTTCGACGTCGTCACGCGTGAGGCTCGGCCAGGGCGCAACCCGCAGACTGGGGAAAGCATTAACATACCGGCCAGCAAGTCGCTGCGGTTCCGTGCGGGAAAAGCAGCCAAAGACGAACTGAATGGCAATGGCCAGGGGGCGCCCAGGAAAGCCAAAGTGTAGCCGCCGCTTGACCGTTGCGACGCTGTTCCCCGCCGTCGATCGGCGCGGCGGCCGGATCTATGCGCCTGCCAACCGGTGGGCAGGCGCCGCCGTTGCTGACGATCTAAGGCAGAGCCCAGCTTCGAGTGCGCACAGCTTGTAGATAAACGTGGCTAACTAAACGGGGCGCTCAACTCGGCTAGTGAGTGGCGGACGCCAACTGATAGTCGAATTGCTGCGTGCAAGCATCGAGGCCCTGCGCTTGGTCGATGGCTTTGCATTGGTACGTCATTTTACCCTGCACCCCTGCATACTTCCCAGTCCCGCCAATGATGGTACCAGTGCCCTGGTCGCCTGCGCTTTCGGTATAGGTCCCGGACCACACGATAAAGATTTTGTCCGCGCCTGCGGCATCGCCGAATTCGCAAGCGCCGCCCTCCTGCTGCGGGCTGCTCACATTTTGGAACGTCCAAGTGCACATCCAGGCGCCCATATGGAGTGGCCCACTTCCGGCGTCGTTGAACGTCACACCCCACCCGTTGCCAGCGCCCATTATGTGCTTTTCTCCGACATCGACGATCTGGCTGTTGCCCTTGAGGGTGCTGTGGACCTTGATGGTACCCGATTGCGGCAGATCAGCCGACATCGCCGGTGTTCCGAAAACGAGGGCGGCACCAACGGAGAAGACTGTTGCTGTAAGCCTTTGCGCGTGCATTGAACTTCCTCCTGACGGTGATTGATTATTTCAGAGAGGCCGGCGTTCTTGGCTTGCCGGTCATAGGCGCGTCGCGGCGGAAACTAAGTGATTGAGGCGCGGCCATGTATTCGCGGCGCCTGCAGCCAGTCCACACCCGTCCCGGCTTCAACGTCAATGAAAAACAACGCAAGAATATGGCAAGTTGTGTCGTGCCACAGCCGGTAGCCCCCCGGTCGTGCTGCGGATGAGGCCACCTAAGCGGAATCTCCATTCCTTGGGCATGACGCGATGAGCTGCGCCGCCAGCGGCCGACGCTCGGGTCCGGCTGAGAAATGACGGGACGGACTAACAGGTCCGCCCCGCCGTTCGCTATCCTGGAAGGTGCCAACCAACCCAGGAGCGAAAATCAATGCCAGCAGAAGACAAGCCGATGTCGGCTGAGGATGATATTCTTCGCCGCCAATTTCGGGAGTTAGTAGCCGGACCTGAGCATCATATCATCTTAATCTTGCAGATAATGATGACGAACGGCTTGGTGCAACCGGAGCAGTTGCTGAAGGTTCTGCTTCGTGCGGAACAGACAAGTACCAGACCCAGAATCGAAACCGAGTTCATCAAAAGGGTTAGAGAAGGCCTCTGGGGTCCCAACAACCGCCGTTTGGGGGCGACTCGCTTGCAGGCTCGGAGGAGAGCGCTTTTTCTAGAGAGGCGGAGATACGCCGCAACACTGCGGTTTCTAGCCTATCGGAATCAGCCTTCGTCAAAGTGACGGACCGATCCCGCCTGCGCCGACGCGTGATCTGTGTAAGTCCTTCGGGCATGATGACGACCGCCTCCGTTCCGTGCTACCTCTGTGGCTGCACGGGCCATGGCTGGCCAGCATCTCCGGCGCGCAGGGTTCGTGCCCTGCCGTCACCCCACACATAGCACAAGCAGGAGCCGCGCTGGGCGGCTTTCTGTGCGGCGGTCAGCCGTCGTGCGTGTTCGCGAGGCGGCAGTCCGGATCCGCCTGCCACCCCGGAAGCGGCGGATCGCAAGCCCAGCAGCGCCACTCTCAGGGGCCGATGGCCACTTGGTCCCCAACCAGCCATAATCGCCCAATATAATACCCGTACTGGAGAGGGCTCCTGACACCGGTGAAGGGGGGACAATGGTCGAGGATGCGATTTCGCGGCGGATCTTCACAACCGCTGATGCCTCGCGCATAGCAGGCGTCAATCCCGCGAGCGCGCGGCGGTGGGTCACCGGCTATTCCTACCGATATAAGGGATCGACGCGCACGAGAGCTCCGCGCCTCGGTCCTTCTGCGGGGGAAGTCGAAGGCGTGCTGCTTATGAGCTTTCTAGACCTGATCGAAATTCAGATGGCCGTAAGCCTGCGAAACCGAAAAATAACATGGCCAAAGATCGGCAAAGCGGCAGAGCTGTTCCGGCGGCAATGGGGCAGCGCCCATCCGTTCGCTTTACAGCGATTCCGATCCGACAGCCAAACTATCCTTGCCGAGTTCGGGAAGGAAATAGGCGATCCTTACGTTCTCGACGTCGCCACTAATCAAGTTGTATTCGATGCTTTGATCGAACAATCGTTGTTCGATGTGCTTGATTTCCGAGAGGACGGAACTCCGTGGCGTTTGTGGCTCGGAGATCGTGACTCACAGGTGGTGGTC
>DATHPP010000184.1:0-17162 GCA_035483795.1 Tepidisphaeraceae bacterium
CGTCCATGTACAGCCGGCGGTTGCCCGCCCGATCCCGCTCACAGCCCGAATCGCGCAACCGCCGCAGCAACGGCAGCAGCCGCTTGAAGTGCTTGAGCCCCTGGACGTCCTTGTCGTTCAACTCCTGCTGCACCACGTCGAGAAGCATCATGCCGCCAAGCCGACAGAAGCGCAATTCATATTCTTGCTATTTAACTGAAATGCATAGTATTGCTAATTGCGCTGAACCGTGTGCCGAACGGGATTAACATTCTGGGACATTTGGGACATTTGGGACATGGCCGGCGATCGAGCAGAGCAGCCGAAAAGCGACACCTCGAGACAAAAGAGACGGTTGTGACGATCGATCACCGCTGATGGTCAAGCGTGGTCGGGGGCGTTCCGCTTGCGAGCGCGCGGCTGATGTTGGCGATGACGTTCGTCCAGTGGCGGGGGACGGGTTGGCGGAACAGCCGCATCGTCGGATACCAGGGACTGTCGTCCCGGGAGAGCATCCAGCGCCAATCCGGGGCGAACGGGAGCATGAGCCAGACCGGTTTGGCCATCGCCCCGGCCAGATGGGCGACGGCGGTGTCCGCGGTGATGACCAGGTCGAGGTTGGCGATCAAGGCGGCGGTGTCGGCAAAATCCCTCAGGCGATCCGTGTGGTCGATGATGTCCAACTCCAAGCCCGACATTGAAGAGCCGGGCTGGAGGCTGTGAAAGCTGACATTGGGCACGGCGGCAAGCGGCGCCAGGGCGCTTGCTGGGATTGAGCGATTGCGATCGTCCGGATGAGTTGGTCGGCCGGTCCAGGCAAGGCCGATATTGAGTCTCGCCCCCGGGCTGACGCGCTTCGCCCATGTCGCAGCGGAGGCCAGATCGGCGGCGAGGTAGGGCACGTTTGCCGGGATCGACTCATGGCCGGTCCCGAAAACCAGCGGAAGGCTCATGAGCGGGCAATGGACGTGGAAACCGGGAAGCGGCTCGTCGATTGAAATGACCCGCTCGACACCGCTCAGGTGCCCAAGCAGACGAACCAACTCGCGCTGGCAAGCCACGATCACTTTGCCTCCCCGATGCATCACCAGCGGAACGTAACGGGCGAATTGGATCGTATCGCCAAAGCCCTGCTCGGCGTGGAGCAGGATCGTTCGCCCGTCCAGATCGGCACCGTCCCAGTTCCGCTCCAGAACCTGTGATCCGGTCTTTCGCCGGAGGCGCCATTCGTATTCCCGCCAGCCATTGTGAAAGTCGCCGCTCAGCAGCAGCGAGAACGCCAGTGCAAAATGGGCATCGGCAAATGCGGGATCGCTCGCAATCGCCTTGCGATGGGCATCGATGGATTCCTGGATCTGGCCCGTCTCGCGGAGCACGACGCCGAGGTTGTTCCAACCCTCGGCGTAACGAGGTTCCAATGCGACCGCGCGACGATACTCCTGGATCGCTTCAACCAGGTGGGCGTCGCTGCGAAGGACGTTGGCCAGGTTGTTGTGAATCTGCGGGACGTTGGGACGCAGGTCCAGTGCCCGGCGCAATGCCGATTGTGCCTCGTCGAGCCGGCCCTGCTCGCGCAGGGCATTTCCGAGGTTATTCAAAGCCTCGCCATGATCGGGGCGAAGGGAGAGCGATTTTCGGAAACAATCGACTGCTTCGGTCAGCTCCCTTTTCTCCTGAAGGACATTGCCGAGGTTGTTGTGGGCGTCGGCCGATTGCGGGTTGAGCTCGACGGCGCAGCGCAGAACGGCGGTCGCCTCGTCCAATTTGCCGGCGTCGCGCAAGGCGATGCCGAGGTGCATGCAGGTGTCGGCATTCTGGGGCTCCAATGACAAAGATTCTCGCAGCAACGCGATGGCCTGCTCGGATTGACCGGCACGTTGGAGCGACAGGGCATGAAGGGCGAGGCTGCTGGCCAGGTTGAGCCGGGCGTCCGAGTCGCCAGGGCGAAGCGCAAGAGATTTCCTGATCAGATCGATGGCAGCGTCATGGTGGCCCGCTTGGCCGGCCAAGACGCCAAGGTAATGCAGCGCATCGGGGTTGTCGGGCTGGCGCGACAGCACCTGACGGTAGAGCGCCTCGGCGTCGCGCAGCTGCCCCGATTGGTGGCGGCGAATCGCTTCTTCCAGGAGCGCAATGACGGACGAATTCGGGATCACGGTATCGATTGTAGTGCCGCCTCAACCCGGCGCATGACGCCGGGCCAGTCTCCCCACTCCGGCTGGCGAAACAACCGCATCGTCGGATACCACGGACTGTCGTCGCGATTCAGCATCCATCTCCACTCCGCGGTAAATGGAAGCAGCAGCCAGGTCGGCTTGCCCATCGCGCCGGCCAGGTGCGCCACCGCGGTATCGACGGAGATCACCAGATCGAGGTTGGCGATCAGGGCAGCGGTATCGGCAAAATCGTTCAGATCGGAGCTGTGGTCGATGATTCGCAGCTCCGGCGCGAGGCCCGCGGGTGGGTTCTTCTGAAGGCTGTGCCACTCGACTTCTGGCACGGTTGCAAGAACCGCAAGATGTTCAGGCGGCACCGACCGATTGCGGTCGTTGGAATGCGTAGGGCGGCCGGCCCAAACGAGACCAATCCGTTTCCCTGGCGAAGGCACGAGCTTTTCCTCCCACGCCCGGACCAGCCGGGAGCTGGGTCGGAGGTGGGGAATATCGGCCGGGATCGCATCTTCTCTCAGTGCATGAGGAAGGCTCATCAGGGAGCAGTGCGTGTCAAAGGCCGGCAGCGGATGCCCGGACGGAATGACGGTCGCGGGTCCTGGGAGACTCTGAAAGAGACGCGCCAGTGCGGGCTGGCATTCGAGGATAACTCGACCGCCGCGTTGCGCAAGCAACGGAACGTATCGCGCGAACTGAATCGTGTCGCCGAAGCCCTGTTCGGCATGGAGAAGGATCGTCTTGGCCTCCAGGGGTGCGCCGTCCCAATTCGGTTGCGGGAAGCTTCGCGGCCTGAACGCCGGATTGCATTTCCACCGCCATTCGTGTTCTCTCCAACCTTCACGGTAGTTTCCGGTGCCCAGGAGGATCAGCGCGAGGTTGGAATGGGCTTTGGCGAATGACGGGCTCAGCTCAACCGCGCGGCGACACGCAGCCACCGCTTCGTCACCCTTGCCCAGCGCATACAGCGCGATGCCGAGATTCGTATGGGCATCCGCATAATCGCGCTTGAGGTGGATGGCACGGCCAAAACACGCGACGGCGTCTTCCAACCTGCCTTCGTCTGTAAGCGCGACCCCGAGGTTGTTGTGGGCTTGTGCAGATTGCGGATCGAGGGCAATCGCGCGATGGTATTCTGCCATCGCCTCCGCACGACGTCCGCTGTCTCGCAGAACGGTGCCGAGATTGCTGTGATACATCGAGCCCAACGGCTCCAGCTCGATCGCGCGTTGATAAGAGGCGATCGCTTCCGTCAGTCGTCCCAGATCGCCCAATACATTTCCCAGATCGCTGTGGTAACGGGCGACGTTGGACCGGATCGAGATGGCCCGCTCAATCAATTCAATCGCGTCGCAACTGCGACCCAGTTCGCCATATAACGCTCCCAGAAGATGTAGCGTGTCAGGATCGGCTGGGGCCTGGTCGAGTGCCTCGCGGTAGAGCCTCGCTGCTTCAACAAATCGTCCAGACGAACGGCGCGTCAGCGCCGCTTTGAGGATATGTCGAACTTCGGTGGGAGGCATCCGTGCCACCTCAAGTCAGCGTGCTCCGCGCATTCCACGCATCATAGCAGAATTTTCTGATTACTCACATTCGATCCGAGCGTTCGACGCTTTAGCCGTCGGGGAAACCCGGTTAACCTGAGCCGATGGACTGGGTCGCGGTTCGAGTCACGGTGGAATTGGCGATTTCGACGACTCTCATTCTCCTTGTCCTCGGACTACCCGCGGGATACTGGATCGCGACGACGCGGCGTCGTTGGCTTCGGGTGATTGTCGAAGCGTCGATCGCCCTGCCCATCCTGCTGCCCCCCACCGTGCTCGGGTTCTACCTGCTGGTCGCGACCGGACCTCGCAGCCCCCTGGGTCGGGCAATTCAGGACCTGATCGGACATCTGCTCCCCTTCTCGTTCGGCGGCATCCTGCTGGGCTCCGTCATCTACAATCTTCCATTTGCAATCCGACCCTTTACCGCTGCATTCGGCGCAGTCGATCGGCGCCTTATCGAAGCATCGTGGTGCCTGGGTGTCTCAAGAGCGAGGACATTCTGGCGAGTTATCATTCCACTCTCCTGGGCGGGAATTCTCACGGGGATCGTCCTTTCCTTTGCCCACACCGTCGGCGAATTCGGCGTGGTGTACATGCTGGGAGGAAACATCCCCGGCCAGACCCGAACCCTCGCGGTCTCGATCTTCGACAGCGTGCAATCGCTGGATTACGCGACCGCGGGACATACCTCGCTGGTCCTGGTTGTGTTTGCGTTCATCGTCCTGTGCGCGACCTATGGGCTCCAGCGGCGGGTGCTGGCCGTATGAGCCACGCGCTGATTGCTGACTTCGAACACAGGCACGACTCGGGGACGATCGTCCGCGCCAGGCTCCAACAGGACGATCACTCGGCACGCATCACCGTGCTGTTCGGACCTTCCGGAAGCGGTAAGACGACCATCCTCCGGTGCCTGGCAGGGCTGGACCGGCCGCACTCGGGGATCATCCGCCTGGGCAGCAACGTCTGGTTTGACTCCGCCCATCACATTCACCTTCGCCCCCAGCAGCGCGGGGTGGGATACCTCTTTCAGGAATACGCGCTGTTCCCGCACCTGAGGGTCGATCAGAACATCGGATATGGGTTGTCGCGTCCGGGGCGTCACGGCCGTGTTGGGGAGCTGATGGAGCTGCTGGGTCTGCGCGGGCTGAAAGATCGATACCCGCATGAGCTGTCGGCGGGTCAGCGCCAGCGGGTGGCGCTGGCGCGGGCGGTGGCGCCTAAGCCCAAACTGCTATTGCTGGATGAGCCGCTTTCCGCACTGGATGCGCCGACACGCCAGTCGTTGCGGGGAGAGCTGCGCCGGCTTCTGACCCAACTGGCAACACCCGCAGTCGTCGTCACCCACGACCCGATCGAAGCGGTGGCACTCGCGGA
The DNA here is from genome assembly GCA_035483795.1 of Tepidisphaeraceae bacterium. GTDB lineage: Bacteria > Planctomycetota > Phycisphaerae > Tepidisphaerales > Tepidisphaeraceae > DASXMX01. The sequence goes on from DATHPP010000184.1 coordinate 5,069, forward strand.
CAGGGCGGTCGTTCTGACGGACGGGCATGTCTTGCAGGAGGGGCCGATTTCGGAAGTATTTTCCCGCCCGGCGAGCCCAGAGGTCGCCCGCATCGTCGGGATTGAGACCATCGAGCCGGCGACCGTTGAGCGGGTTCAGAACGGGCTGGCGACGGTCCGCGCGGGAAATGTGGAGTTGGTCGCGGTCGCCCGGGACGTTCGCCCCGGGCCGGTCTACCTTTGCATCCGCGGCGAGGAAGTCATTCTTGAACGCGGGCAGCCGGCGCAGAGCAGCGCGAGAAACCAGTTGGTCGCGAAGGTGAGTTGGATGTCGCCGGAAGGGGCGCTGATTCGAGTGGGGCTCGATTGCGGCTTCCGCCTGACGGCGCTGATCACCCGACCAGCCAGCGAACAATTACTTCTGCGCGAGGGCGAAACGGTCACCGCCCTGGTCAAGGCCCCGTCGATCCATCTGGTTTCCCGTTGACCGCGAGCGCATTGGTGCTGAGGCGGCTACCCGATATAATCGCGGCGCGCGCTCTTGAAGGTTGGTGACTGTGGCCCAGGCGGACATCATTATTGTCGACGAGAAGCTCCTGCCCCGGGCGGTCGAGCTGTACAACGGCGTTTTCCGGCCCAAGCGTGAGGTCGATTTCTTCAAACGCCGCTTCATGGGGCGGTACAACACGCTGACGCTGCTGGCGCGGATGGACGAGAAGCCGGTCGGGTTCTGGATCGGCTTCGAGCTCAAGCCCGGCATGTTCTACCACTGGCTCGGCGCCGTGCTCCCCGACGTGCGCAGGCACGGGGTCGGCCGCCAGCTCCAGGAAGCCCAGCAGGCCTGGGCCAAGGACCACGGCTACGAGTACATCCGCTGCGAGTGCATGAATCACCAGCGCGAGTTCATCCACTTTGCCGTCGCCCTGGGATACGACATCGTCGGCATCCGATGGGACTCGACCCATGCGGATAATCTGATTGTGTTTGAGAAGAATCTTGTCGAATGACGAAATCCGAATGACGAATCAAATTCGAAATACGGATGACCGAAGCTCGAAACCTCTCGTAGCAGAGGCACCCGTTTCGTCATTCGTTCATTCGGTCATTCGGATTTGATTCATCATTCGTCATTCGAGTTTCGTCATTGGCCTCAGCGACCCCCGCCGAATTTGACCTCTGGCTTGGCGATCCCCACCGGCGCCCGCTGGTCATGGGGATCCTGAATGTCACTCCCGACAGCTTCAGCGATGGGGGAAAGTTCTCGGACGCTGGCGCCGCAATCGCCCATGGCCAGTCGATGATCGAATCGGGGGCGGCGGTCCTCGACGTGGGCGGGGAATCCACCCGCCCCGGATCGGAGCCGGTCCAGGCCGACGAGCAGATCCGACGGGTTGTGCCGGTTATTCGGGCCCTGGCCGGTCGGTCGCTGATCTCAATCGATACGGGCAATGCGCGGGTGGCCGAGGCGGCGCTGGACGCCGGGGCGAACATCATCAACGACATCTATGGCGGACTGCTCGATCCGAAACTTCTTCCATTGGCGGCGCAGGCGCGAGTTCCGGTAATCCTCATGCACATGCAGGGCCGGCCAGCCACCATGCAGGTTGACCCGAGATATAGCGACGTGATGGCCGAAGTGACGGCGTTCCTGAAGGGACGCGTCGATGCCGCCGTCAACTCGGGCATCGACCGCCACAGGGTTCTGGTCGATCCCGGAATCGGCTTCGGGAAGACCAGCGAGCACAATTTGACGCTTCTTGGGCGATTGAAGGAGCTCAAGTCGCTTGGCCAACCGCTACTGGTCGGGACCAGTCGCAAAGGGTTCATCGCGAGGATCACCGGGGAAAGCATCGAGTCCGGCCGGCCGTTCGGCTCAGCGGCGACGGTCGCCTGGTGCATCGCTAACGGCGCGGACATGGTCCGTGTCCATGATGTGGGTGCGATGTCTCAAGTGGTTCGCGTAGTCGAGGCGATACAACGTTCGGGAGCACCCGATTTTCGCGGGCTTTAGGCCGCCTCGGGATTCTCGTGGCACGGGCTTCCAGCCCGTGCTGGTGGTTTCCGGTGTCGAAAAAACCTGTTGGGGTTCAGGGTCTCCATGAGGTGAAGCCCGCCAGCACGGGCTGGAAGCCCGCGCCACAATATGGTTTTCGGCGGCGTTTAATAGAATCCGGCGCTCGGCAGCGGTATAGTCGGATATATCAGTTCGTGACGTTTGTCTGACCGAGGTCGCAGGCACGCGCCCGGCGGCTTGATCGGGGCGACGATGGACCAGTTCCTCAACCTTTCCGGCTTCTTTCGCGCTTTGTCCACCATCCCTTGGTGGGTGATCGCGATTGAAATGCTCCTGATTGGACTGTTTGTTTTCTGGATTGTGCGCTTCCTGCGGGGAACGCGCGGCGCCCGCCTGCTCAAAGGGATCTCGGTTGTCCTCATCAGCCTGTACATCATTGTCCGATTGCTCGGCACCGGGTTCGGGCTTCAGCGGATCGAGTTCCTTTATCGCGAATTTCTCTACCTGGCATCGTTCGCAATCATCGTGGTGTTCCAGCCGGAATTACGGCGGGCGCTGATGCGGCTGGGCGAGACGCGGCTCTTCCGCGGGTGGTCCCAGCAGATCGACGAGGAAATCGCCTCGCTGGTCGAAACCGCCACGTATTGTTCGCGCCGGAAAATCGGGGCGCTGATCGCGATCGAGCGCGGCACCCCACTGACGGGCCTGGCCGAGGAAAGCAAAGGCACGCGGTTGAACGCCGATATCAACGCCGCGCTGCTCAACACGATCTTCTTTCCCAATACCGAACTGCACGATCTTGGCGTGATTATCAGCCAGGGCAAAATTGCCTATGCCGGCGTGCAGTTCCCCATGGCCGAGGGCGGCGAGCTGGAACGCGAGCTGGGCGCCCGACACCGTGCCGGCGTCGGTTTGAGCCAGGAGACGGATGCCGTCATACTGATCGTCTCGGAAGAGACCGGCGACATCAGCATCGCCGAGCGCGGAAGGCTGATTCGCAAACTGACTCCTGAAGGACTTCGAGGCTTGCTGTTCGAACTGTTGGGACGGCAAGAAGACCGCTCCTTTCGCCAAGCGGCCTGACGACGAAGATTAAGCCGATATTGTAAACGTCATGCCCGACGTACCCGTTCAATCCGTGTCTGAACGCAGTTCCGTGGAACTGACCTACGCCCCGCCGCGACGAACCTGGAGACGCCGGTTGAACTCAACGATTCGCTCCTGGGCGCGGTCCACTTTCTCCCGCGAGTCCTACGTCACCAGCCTCAAGTCGCTGCTGTGGGTCGTGCCGCTGACGGTGCTGATCTGGATCTATGCCGAGCGCGAGCAGGTGGTGACGGCAAACAATGTGGCGATCCGGGTGAAGGCCCCGGAGGATCCGGGGCGCGTCATCCGTTTCGTCCCGGCGACCGATAACATTGTTCACGCCGACCTCCGCGGACCGCAAGCGTCTATCGACCAGGTCAAGGATTACATCGAAAACACGACCATTCCCATCGAGATCGACCGCTCCCTTACCCGCGGCGAACAACCGATTGACATCACTTCGCAGCTCAACAAGCTGCCCGAGGTCGCGAACAAGGGAGTGACGGTTGAGAGGTCGTCAGGCCTTCGCATTTCCATCGATCCGATCGTGGAAAAAGAAGTCGACGTGAAAGCCCCACCGGATTTTGCCGGGGCCGCGGCTGTCTTTACCCCGACGCGGGTCAGGCTCCGAGGCCCCGAGTCGGAAGTCGAGCGGGCGTCGCGAAACGGCCAATTGGTTGCCTACGCAAACCTGAATAAATTCGCCTCCCAGCTCGCCGCAGGCGGTACCCAGACGTTGCGCAACGTTCCCCTCATGCCGCCCACGGAACTCGACGCTGCGGAAATCACGTTCGCGCCGGTGGTCGTCAGCGCGCAGGTCGAGGCCTCCAAAGAGAAAACCATAGTACTGTCTGTTGTCACAGTATTCGCGGGATACCCCAAGGTCCCCAAAGCCGATCAATATCGCGCTGAGTACGACAACGCCCTACGCGGCGTCCGCGTGACCGGGCCGGCCGACGAGATCAAAAAACTGGATTCCGGGGCAACGGTCGCCGTCGCCTTCTTCCCGGTGGACCTCGATAATCCCGACATCAACACCAATCGCACGGCGGAAGTCGTTTTTGCCCTGCCTTACGGCGTCCAACCCTCCGATCAGGACAAAAAGCGAATGGTCACCTACACGCTCGAACTCCGCCCCAAGACCAATCCCTAGCGTCCCGCGCACCTGTGACCCGTGCCGAATATAATGCCGGCATGGCTGTCGATCGGATTTCCTACGTCGAGGCTTTGGGCAAGTCGGCGCGCAGAGCTTCCGAACAGCTCGCTACTCTAAACGGCGCGACGAAAATCGCGGCGCTCGGCCGCATCGCCGACGCCATCCGCCAACATCGCAACGCCCTGCTCTTCGCCAACGCCCAGGACGTCGAAGCAGCCCAGAAGGCCGATCTCGCCCCAGCCCTGGTCGAGCGATTGAAGCTCGATGAGAAGCGGATCAGTTCGATGGCGGATGGAGTCGCACAGATCGCGGCCCAAACCGACCCCGCCGGCCAGATCATCGAAGGCTACGTCCGACCCAACGGACTGCGCATCCAGAAAATGCGCGTGCCGCTGGGCGTCGTGCTCTTTTTTTACGAGAGCCGGCCGAATGTCACCAGTGACGCCGCGGCCCTGTGTCTCAAGAGCGGCAACGCGGTCATCCTTCGCGGGGGAAAGGAAGCGTTCGAGTCCAATCGGGCGATCGTCACCATCATCAAGGACGCGCTCGGTCTTGAGGGGGTTGATCCCAATGCGGTTCAATTCGTCGAATCCACCGATCGCGCGCTCATGCCGGACTTGCTCAAGCTCGACCGCTATATCGACCTGGTGATTCCCCGCGGGGGTGAGAGCCTGATCCGGGCCGTCGTCAAAGATTCGACCATTCCCGTGCTCAAGCATTTCACCGGCAACTGCCACATCTATATCGATGCCGCGACCGAAGGCATGGAGCAAGAGGTCCGCGACGTTTGCGTCAATGCTAAGACCAGCTACCCCGGCGGCGCCGTCTGCAATGCCGTCGAAAAGCTGCTGTTTCACAAGGACGCGGCGTCACGCTTGCTCCCCAGGGTCTGTGCCGACCTGGCCGCTAAAGGCGTCGAGATTCGCGGCGACGATGCGGCCCGTGCCATTTATCCCCAGGCAACGCCGGCCGCCGAATCCGACTGGCCGACCGAATATCTGGCCTTCACGATCGCGGTCAAAGTCGTCGATTCGCTCGACGCCGCGATCGAGCACATCAACCGGTACGGCAGCCGGCACACCGACGCCATCCTCACCTCCGACCTCCGCAACGCCGAGCAATTCGTCAAGCGCGTCGACAGCGCCAGCGTCATGGTGAACGCCAGCACGCGTTTTGCCGACGGCGGCGAGTACGGGCTGGGCGCGGAAATCGGTATCAGCACCGACAAGCTGCATGCCCGCGGCCCTATGGGCGCCGCCGACCTCACCACCTACAAATGGGTCGTCACCGGCGACGGGCACATCCGCACGTGAGGTGACGTAGCGATTGGGGAAACGCCAGGTCGTATGGGAGGGCGAGGCGGGCGAGGCTCCTGCCGAGCCGAAGTTGCGGATCTTAACGAAGCATCCGGCTCGGCAGGAGCCTCGCCCTCCCGAGACCCATCACGCGAATCAACTTTCTTGCCAGAATCCGCTATTGTTTGTGGGGCTTTGACTGTGCCCTGAATTTCGGAGTTTTCGATGATGCGATTCTGGTCTCTCACCGCCCTTGCGGGCTGGTTTGTTTTGCTTTCGCCGGCGCCGGGCCTAGCCGCGACCTCCCCGCCGCTCCGCCCCCCGGCGGTCCCACTGGTCACCGCTGACCCCTATCTGAGCGTCTGGTCCTGCGCCGATCACCTGACCGACGACGTCACCCGCCACTGGACCCGGGCGGAGCATTCGCTGGTCAGCCTGATCCGCGTCGACGACCAGGCGTTTCGTCTGATGGGCAACGAGCCCAAGGACGTGCCCGCCCTGCCGCAGATTTCGGTGGAGGTGCTGCCGACGCGCACCATCTATGGATTTCAGAATCCGGCCGTGCACGTGACGTTGACGTTTCTGACGCCCGCCCTTCCGGATGATCTGGACGTGCTATCCCGCCCGCTGACCTACCTGACCTGGGACGTGCGGACGGTGGACGGCAAAGAACACGCGGTTTCGGTGTATTACAGCACCAGTTCCCAGCTTGCGGTGAACACGCCGGACGAAAAAGTCGCCGGGTCGCGGCCGCAGATCAACGGATTAGTCGCGCTTGCGATCGGGACGGTCGATCAGCCGGTCCTCCAGAAGAGGGGGGACAACATGCGGATCGATTGGGGCTATGCGTACACGGCCGCACCGGGGACCCCCGCCGCCGCCATCGGCGCCGACGAAGCGTGCACCACCGCCTTCGTGAGAACCGGTAAGCTTCCGGTCAGCGACGAGAGCGGTGCGCCCCGCGCCGTCAGCGACGATCAGCCCGTCGAGGCGATGGTCCTGGATTTTCACAACGTCGGCTCCCGGACCAAATCGGGCTGGCTCATGGTGGCGTACGACGACGTCTACAGCATCAATTACTTCGGACGAAAGCTGCGCGGCTACTGGCGGCGCGGTGGCGCGCAAGCCGCCGATCTGCTGCTGAAGGCAGCCAGGGATTATCCGCAGCTTGTTCAGAAATGCGCCGCCTTCGACGACGAGCTCATGGCTGACCTGACCAAAATCGGCGGCGAAAAGTACGCCCAGATCGGCGCCCTGGCCTATCGCCAGTGCCTGGCGGGCAACAAGCTCGTCGCCGACGACAACGGTCAGCCGCTGCTCTTTCCCAAGGAAAACACCAGCAATGGCTGCATCGCCACCGTCGACGTCATCTACCCGATGGACCCTCAGTTCCTTCTGTTCAGCCCGACGCTCACCAAAGCGTCGCTGGCAACGGACCTGAACTACGCCGCTTCCTCGCGATGGAAGTTCCCCTTCGCCCCGCACGACCTGGGCACTTATCCGCGCGCCACCGGGCAGGTCTACGGAGGCGGCGAACGGACGGAGCGAAACCAGATGATGGTCGAGGAGAGCGGCAACATGATCATCCTTCTGGCCGCCCTGGCCAAAGTGGAAGGCAACGCCGATTTCGCTTCCGAATACTGGCCGCAGGTCACCAAGTGGGCGAACTACCTCCAGGAGAAAGGGTTCGATCCGGAGAACCAGCTCTGCACCGACGACTTCGCGGGTCATCTGGCCCACAATTCCAACCTGTCGATCAAAGCGATCGAGGCGCTGGCGGCGTACGGGTTGCTGTGCGACATGCGGGGCGATCACGACAATGCACGCAAATACCATCAACTCGCCGTTGATCTGGCCGGCAAATGGGTCAAGGCCGCCGACGACGGCGATCACTTCCGCCTGGCTTTCGACAAACCGGGCACCTGGAGCCAGAAGTACAACCTCGTCTGGGACCGATTGCTGGGATTCAATCTGTTTCCCCCCGACGTGGCCAGGAAGGAGATGGCGTTTTACCTCAAGCACCTCAACAAGTACGGGCTCCCGCTGGACAATCGCAAGCCCTACACGAAGACCGACTGGTCGCTCTGGACGGCAACGCTTACCCAATCACCCGATGAGTTTGCCGCGCTGATTTCACCGATTCTCGACTTCGTGAACCAGACGCCGGACCGCGTGCCGTTCTCCGACTATTACTGGACGCAAACCGGTCGCGACGCCGGGATGCACGCCCGGCCGGTGATCGGTGGGGTGTTCATCAAGATGCTTTCGGACCCGGCGATCTGGCGGAAGTGGGCCTCGCGTGACAAGACGAAGGCTTCGCACTGGGCGCCGGTCCCACCGCCGCCGCGGATTGAGACCGTGGTGCCAACGTCGGAGAAGGAGGTGGTCACCTGGCGATACACGACCACGGCGCCGCCGGCGGGGTGGTTCCGGCGGCAGTTCGACGACTCTCCGTGGCAGCAGGGCCCCGCCGGCTTTGGAACGCGCGGGACACCCGGCGCCGTGGTCCGCACGACCTGGAAGACCGACGACATCTGGGCACGGCGGGACTTCGACTTGACGCAAACGCCGACGCCGTCACTGCACCTCATGGTCCACCACGACGACGATGCGGAGGTCTACCTCAACGGCGTCCTGGCCGCCAGGCTTCCGGGATATGTCACCGGGTACGAGCCGGCCTCGATCAGCCCCGCCGCCCTGGAGACGCTACGGCCCGGCGCCAACACCCTGGCCATCCACTGCCACCAGATTCGAGGGGGCCAATACATCGACGTCGGCCTGGTCAACGTCATCGAACAGGGCCAGTGAGTTGGATTAAGGTGCCACGGCCTTCCCCGTGACACGGGTTTTCAACCCGTGCTGGCGGCTTACCGGAGAAAAACGACCCGCGTGTCCGCTAGTTTCTCGGCACGGGTTAAACACCCGTGTCACATGTAAAGCACAATGCTCGCCGGCAAGGATCTCAAACATTTACTGAAGCACGGCTACGTGCTCGTTCCCGACTTTATGTCGGCACGCGATGTTGACGCGGCCCGCGCCGAATTCCTTCACTACTTTCCGACCTTCGAGGAGCTATCCGCCACGCCGCAGCGGTACGGCTGGATCTTCGACAATCCGGAAAACCTCCAGATCGAATTTCCGTTCGCCACCGACACGCTGAACCACAACTCGACCCATCCGCGGATCGTCTCACTGGTCGAGCAGTTGTTGGGGACGGGCGAGGTCCTGCTTTCGCAGTCGGCGATCTGGGCCAAGTACGCCCGAACCGGTAGCTTCGAGCAGACCATGCACCTGGATTACGAAGGAAACACCCTGGTCGTCCCGCGCGACGACGGCGCGTTTCGTCAGGTGAACATGATCCTGTACTACAGCGACGTGACCATCGACCTGGGTCCGACCTTCGTCGTTTCGCAGGCCAAATCGCGGCGGGCAGGGTTGTGGCCGCCATTTCGCCCGAAAAAGAAATACCCTGAGATGTATAAGCATGAGCAGGCGATGACCGCGCCAGCGGGCAGCCTGCTGGTATTCAGCATGAAGACTTTCCACCGTGCCGGCGAAATCACCGCCGAAGCAGGCGCTCGTTTTTCCCACCACCTGGTCTATCGGGGAGCTTGTTGCCCGTTCAACGGCTATCATCAGTACAGCCAGTTTGGCGAGAAGCCGGAGATGAAGCGTTTCATGCAGCGGGCGTTGCCGCGGCAGCGCGAAGTGCTCGGTTTTCCCCCGCCCGGCCATTCGTATTGGAACCCCCAAACCCTCGCGGCCGTCGCGGAACGCTACCCGCAAATGGACATGACGCCTTACCGGACTGTGCAATCCCGATAATACTCCTTGCCCTTCATTCCCCGTGTATGGATGATGTGGCGGAAAACGCCGTCAGCGCCTAATTGCAGTCAGCGCTTGAAGTATGCTCCAAATGAATTCCCCCGTGCCCGCGCCCCCAGACGTTCAACCGGCCCCGGAAGCGGGCGCTGTCGTGACGGAGGAACTGGCCGCCGTCAAACGAAAGGTCCTCGACCGCGACCCTGAATTCCGCTATTTCGAGCAGACCAGCTCGCTGGCCAAGCGCAACGGGCTGGTCAACTGCCTGATCTCGACCGACGGCGAATCGCACGACCCGGACGTAGCGTTCGACCGTTTGCGCTGGGGCGGTCAATACGTCTGCGTTTCCAGCCGCAAGCCAGACATTACTGCGCTCCCGGAAAAATTCAGCGAAGTCGGATTCCTGGTCGAGCGGGACCCGGCCTACGTGCGGACGGAGTGGGGCCTGCCGCTGATCTCGCCCAAGGCGCACTATTTTGTCGCCAGAAAGACGACGCTGGTCCGCCCGCGCGAATTCTCCGACCGCTTCACGTACCACGTTCAGTTGGAGCGGCGCGAGAACGCCCACGCCGAGGGACCGCCCGGCACCGAGCACTGGGTCGTTCGCAAGGAAGTGCCGGCGTACGACCGCATCCTGACGCGGCTTCGCGCCAAGGCGCCCGACCTTCCCCTTACCACGCTCGAGCGACGGGCGAAAAAGTTCTCCGAGCAGATTTTCCCGCTGTTCCTCACCCGCGAGGCGGCGATGCTCAAAATCATCGAGCGCGACTGCCCCAGGGAGTTCCTGCACCATTTCCCCCGCGTGGTCGACCTCGAGAAGGACCAGAACGGCTACGTGCAGCGGATGTGGACAACGTGGCTCCGCAACGGCGGGCGAACGCTGTCGCAGCTCGAATTCGCCCGACAGGCCGCCGAGCTGGTTCACATCCTGCACGACCGCATCGGCATCATCCACCTCGACCTTCGCATGGACAACCTGGTGATCACCGAGCACGGCGTCGGCTTCGTCGACTTCGGCTCGGCCGTCCGCGTCAACGAGAACATCCACGGCAACGCGGTGCTCTCGACGCTGTTCGGCGAGCTGATGCGCACCAGCCAGATCCAGCGCATGCTCGACCGCATGAGCACCGCCGGCTCCGTCACCAGCCGGATCATCCGCGAGGCCTATCAGCGGGTGGACAAGGCGGTGGACCTGTTCTACCTGGCCGTGCAGATCAGCCAGCCGACCGCCAACCCCGACATCCGCGAATTGATCAAATTCGAGAAATTCAGCCCCGAGGCGGTGGGTCTTGCTGGGCTGACTGAAGCCATTCTTCGCCCGCCCAACCCCAATCAGCCCCGTTTCAAGACGGCCCGCGACGTGCGCGATGAAATCCTGCGGATCGAAGCGGACGTGAAGAGCGGGAAATACGACCAGACCGCCGTCGCTGAGGCCTCAAAACCCCGCGTCTGGATCTGGAAGTGACCCGCACCGCAAGAGGCCCGAAGATGTAACATTTTGTAACATCGCAGTATTTGGCACCATCCCCTTCTCACTCCAGAGAGGGAGCAGGTGCTCGGCCGACATCGATCGCCCGGCGTTGCCTCATCGCCTCCGCCAAAACGATTGCCGCGGCGTGGGAGAGCGACAGCGAGCTTGCGCCGCCGGTTGTCGGAATTGTGACGAACTGATCGCAGATCGAACGAACCGCCCCCGATAGCCCGCGCTTTTCCCCACCGATTGCCAGAATCGTCGGGATTGTGAGATCGGCTTCGAAGATCGTTTGCCTTGTGCCGGCGATGCAGCCCAGCAGGCGCAGCCCGCGACGCTGAAGTTCCCGCAACGGCTCGACATCTTCGATTTGGGCCAGTGGAAGCCGCTCGTAGGCGCCGCTTGCCGGACGCGCCACTTCGACGGAATCCAGGTCCCACAAATGTTTTTTGATCAGCACGGCATCGGCGCCGGTCGCCTCGGCGGTGCGGATCACAAAACCCAGGTTCCTGGCATCGTCAATCCCTTCCAGCAGAAGCAAGAGCGGCGGCTTCGGGCCGGACTCCACGATCCGGTACAATTCCGCCGGCATGGCTCTGGGCTTGGGCGAGACGATCGCCAGCACCCCGCCGTGCGTCGCGCCGTGGGCCATGGCATCCAGCTCGCGGCGATCGACGTATTTGATCGCCACGCCCAGTGCGGCGGCAGCATCAATCACGTCCTGCACCTTTTCCGCATGCGCGCCGTGGCTGACGAGGATCACCTCAAACGTACGCTGGCGCGCCGCCAGCGCAGCGAGGACCGACTGCCGGCCTTCCAGATGCTCCATGGCAGAATGATATGCGACGGCTAACTAATGGGCGGGCTTGGCGGTCGGGGGCACGGCGCCGGCGGCGGCAACCGCATGCTCCGGCTTCTTCGCCTCCGGCACGCGGAACATCTGCTGGCAATGATGACATTTCACCAGCTTCCCGCGCACCTCGTCCGGCACCGAAAGGAACTTGCGGCAGCGCAAATTGGGGCAAATCAACTGGACGGGCATACGAACGCTCTATGGCTTGTTATCGACTTTGAAACCGGTCCGCTTGAATATGTTCGAGTTATGCCCTCGGAATTGGCGTTTTTATCAGAACCCCTCGACCGCTCCCCGCAGGTTGGAAGGCAAATCCTCCACCCGAAGCGGCGGGTTCCGCTTGTACGGCAGGTAAAGCGGATCGCCCACGCAATCCTGCATCCAGCTCACCATCGGCGTCGTCCGCCAGTACACCTCG
>DATHPP010000185.1:0-8863 GCA_035483795.1 Tepidisphaeraceae bacterium
GATGCGGCGCGATCTGTCGGTGGGGATGTTTCCGTTGTGTTGGTACCCTGCGGCGCGGCGCATCGGGCGGGGGGATTGTCCGGGGGTTGTAACGCTCGTGGGAGCGCCGATTCTTCTCCAGGCGGCGATCTGGAGGCGAAGGTGGTTTCTCGAGCTTGCGGGGTCGATCGATCGGCGGGCGTCGGCGTGGGGGTTCGAGATGAGGGCGACGCAGGTCGCGAAGGGCAAGCCGGCGGCGATCTGCGCCATGGATATGCCAGCGCCTGTGTGGGTTGGGGGGAATCTGGTGGATGGGTTCGACAAGCGCGACTGGCTGCTGCCGTATCACAACCTGATGAACCGGGGGAAGCCTAATTTGCAGCACGAGGGATTTCTGAGGTCGGAGGGATTTGGGTTTGCGGCGCGGGGATTGGGAGACACGCTGGCGAAGGTCGCCGACGCGACGGGTTTGTCGGCGCTGACGGGAGTCTGGGAGAAAGTCAGCGGAAGAGATTGCGGGTGCGAGCAGCGGAGGGCGAACCTCAATGAGCTTGTCCCTTACGGCGAGTCCCGGTGAACGTAAGAACGTTCGCCACAGATGAACACGGATGAACACAGATAGAATGCAGGAAGACATCTTGCAACTGCATTTCATCTGTGTCCATCTGTGTCCATCTGTGTCCATCTGTGTTCATCTGTGTTCATCTGTGGCGGAAATCCGCGGCCATCCTGCTGAGTCTGCGGCCGAAATCCTGATACGATCTTGATGCGATCTGCGGTAAGGATTGGGGGAACAGAGCAGGAGCGAGCGGCCATGAATTCGCAGGATTCGCACGACGGAGCTGTTGAGCGCGGAGTTCAGTTGGCGGCGGCGGTGTTTTGGCGGCGGGCGGTCGGGGCGGCGCGGTTTGTGAGGCGGTCGCTGTTCGGGCGGCTGTCGGCCGCGGAGCGCGATACGCTGATCCTGGACGTGGCGGCGCTGATGAAGATGGGCCGGCTTGGCGAGGCGGACCGAAAGCTGAACGCGTGCACGGGCGGGCTGACCGGGGACGCCGGGTTTATCAACCTGTGCGGGGCGGTGTGCGAACGCCGGGGGGAACTGGAGACGGCGGTCGGGTTCTACGAGATCGCGACCTCGGTTGACGGGGATTACGGGCCGGCCCGGCGGAATTTGAGACGGTTGCGGGAGCAAAGGCGGGTTGCACCGTCGGTACGCGAGATTGCGCTGGGGGATGGGGAGGTTCGGCATACGCGGCACTTGAACGGAGCGGTGCGCGTGCCGAGGGCGGCATAGAAAGCAAAACGCCACAGATGCACACAGATGAGACTCCAGAGTTTGAACTCCTGGATTTCGGGTCTTATCTGTGTTGATCCGTGTCTATCTGTGGCGTTTGAATTGGTATCCGTTACACCCGCGCGAGCTTGCGTTTCTTGGCGGGTTTTTTGGCTGCGCCGGCGGCTTTGATGATTTTGGCGGCTTTGACGGCGTCGGCGCTGGAGTCGAGGCCGATGTAGGCGGCGAAGGTTTTGCCGGAGGTGGTGACGGAGAGGCCGCGGAGGTTGATGCCGGCGTCGGCGACGGCGCGCATCATGCGGGCGCCCTGGCCGCGGGAGTTGGGGCCTTCGACGCGGAGGGTGGCGAGGTTGTCGCCGGGCTCGGCGCCGATGGCGCGGGCGGCGGCCTCGACCTTTTTGCCCTTGATGGGGGTGAGGAAGACGACGCCGGCCTGGAACTTGTCGGCCTGGCGGCGGGCGATGACGCCCTCGACGTCGCCGCCGGCCTTGGAGAGGGTTTCCAGGACCTGGGCCAGCGCGCCGGGCTCGTCGCGGATTTCAACGGCCCACACGTCGACTTGGGAGACTTTGAGCGCCATTGGACCTCCGGGGGTTGGGATGGGTTTGCGCGGGAGTATACCGCGCGGCGGCGAAGCGCGTGAAACGTAAAAAGTGACACGTGACGGGCAAATGCGAAGAGCGATTAACCACGGAGGCACCGAGGACACGGAGGGGAAATGACTGACGAATCAAATCCGAATGACCGAAATGCGAATGACGAGACAAAGTGCCTCGGCCCGTAAGTGTTTCGAGCTTCGGTCATTCGATTTTCGGATTTGATTCGTCATTCGTCATTCGAGTTTCGTCATTCCGCCTTGGTGTCCTCCGTGCCCCTATGGTTCGCGGCCACGGCGGGCAGTGCCCGCCCTACATGACCTGGCGCAAGGCGGTGAGCAGCAGGGCTACGTTTCGCTGGGTGGAGGAGCTGCCCATGAGGCCGATGCGCCAGGCTTTTCCCTTGAAATCGCCCAGGCCGCCGCCGATTTCGATGCCGAATTCTTCGAGGAGCCGGCGGCGGGTTTTGGCGTCGTCGACGCCCGACGGGATGCGCACGGCGTTGAGCATGGGCAGGTGATGGCCTTCCTGGCTAACGTAGTCGATGCCGAGTTCCTTCAAGCCTGAGCGCAGCAGCTCATGCATGGCGCGGTGACGGGCGAAACGCGGGTCGAGGCCTTCTTCCAGCACCGCGCTGATGGCCTCGTGCAGGGCGTAGAGCATGTTGATGGGGGCGGTGTGGTGATAGAAGCGCTCCTGGCCCCAGTATTGGCGGAGCATGTTGATGTCGAGATACCAGCTCTGCACCTTCGTCTTGCGCTCTGAGAGGCGCTGGATGGCGCGCGGGGAGAAGGTGGCGGGCGAGAGGCCGGGCGGGCAGGAGAGGCATTTTTGCGTGCCGCTGTAGGCGGCGTCGACTTGCCAGCCGTCGATCGCGACGGGCAGCCCGGCGAGGCTGGTGACGCAGTCGAGCAGGAAGAGGGCGCCGTGCTCGTGGGCGACGGCGCCGATACGGTCGACGGGTTGATGGACGCCGGTGGAGGTTTCGGCGTGGACGATGGCGACGACGCGCGGCTTGAAGGAGCGGATGGCGTCGATCATGCGGTCCTGCTCGATGACGCGGCCCCAGGGGGCGTCGACGGTCTGGATTTGTCCGCCGCAGCGGGAGGCGACGTCTTTCATGCGGCCGCCGAAGACGCCGTTGACGCCGATGAGGACGCGATCGCCGGGCTCAACGAGATTGACGAAGACGGCTTCCATGCCCGCCGACCCGGTGCCGCTGAGGGCGAGGGTCATTTCGTTTTTGGTGCGGAAGATCTGCTGAAGGCCGGTGCGGATCTGGTCCATGAGGGTGAGGAAGACCGGATCGAGATGGCCAATTGTCGGCTGGGCGAGGGCCAGCAGGACGCGCGGCGGTACGTCGCTGGGGCCGGGGCCGAGGAGGATGCGACTTGGGATGCGGAGTTCGGTTGGCATTTGTGGGGAGTTTAGCACGGGGAGAAGAATTGAACCACGAAGGTACGAAGGGCACGAAGAAAAGCGGGAAGCGGTGTCGATTGTGACACGGGTTTGTAACCCGTGCTGACGATCTGCGGGGCGAGGAAGATTTGCCAGGCCGAGATTTCGCACGATTTGCATCGCAAGCACGGGTTGAAAACCCGTGTCACGGGGATGCACCATCTACTGCCCAAGATCGCACCCATCGGCGTTGGAACACCGGAGCGGGCCAGGCTTTGGAGTGCGTGTCCGCTGCTTGCATCCGCAGGCGGGGGGAATACACTTCGCGCACGTCTGAATCTTGTGCCGCGGCGGTTGGCCGCGGGGCATTGGAGAGGGTTTGGTTCATGGGCAAACCGAGCATCAACGTCTGTCTGATCGGCCAGAAATTCATGGGCCGGACACACAGCAACGCGTACATGAAGGTGAACAAGTTTTTCGACCTGCCGCTGGTCCCGGTGATGCACACGTTGTGCGGGCGGAACGAGGCCGAGCTGAAGGAGTTCGCACAGCGCTGGGGCTGGCAGAACACCAGCACCGATTGGCGCAAGACGGTGAATGATCCGTCGATCGGGCTGGTCGACATCGGGACGCCGAACAACATGCATGCGGAGATGGCGATCGGGGCGCTGGAGGCGGGGAAGCACGTGGCGTGCGAGAAGCCGCTGGCGGGGACGATTGACGAGGCCCGGCAGATGCGGGACGCGGCGCGCAAGGCCAAAAAGAGCAAGACGTTCGTGTGGTACAACTACCGCCGGGTGCCGGCGGTGGCGCTGGCGTATCAACTGGCGCGCGAGGGAAGGCTGGGGAAAATCTTCCACGTGCGGGCAGTGTATTTGCAGGACTGGGCGGGGCCGGACGTTCCGCTGATCTGGCGGTTCCAGAAGAAGGTCGCCGGTAGCGGCTCGCACGGAGACCTCAACGCCCACATCATCGACATGGCCCGGTTCATTACCGGTGACGAGATCGCGGAGATCAGCGGTGCGATCACCGAGACGTTCATCAAGGAGCGGAACCTTCCGAGCCAGGGCCCCAGCGGCGGGATCGCCGGGGGAACGCGGGGCGGCGGACAGAAGGGAAAGAGCGACGTGGACGACGCGGTCCTGATGCTGGCGCGGTTCAAGGGCGGCGCGGTCGCATCGTTCGAGGCGACGCGTTTTGCGACCGGCAACCAGAATCGCAACTCCATCGAAATCAACGGAGACAAGGGGGCGATCAAATTCGATTTCGAGGACATGAACCACCTGGGCTTCTACGACGCCACGCTCCCGCGGAAGCAGCAGGGCTGGACGCAGATCATGGTGACGCACGGGGGCGACCACCCGTATGCGAACTACTGGTGGCCCGATGCGCACGTGCTCGGTTACGAGCACGGGTTCATCAACCAGGCGGCGGACATGCTGACGCTTCTGGGCGGCGGCGAGCCGGTCGTTCCGTTGCCGGACTTTGAGGATGCGTACAAGACGCAGCAGGTTCTGGAGGCGGCGATGATCAGCGCGCAGGAGCGAAGGCCGGTCAAGGTCGCGGAAGTGAAGTGAGGCCGGGATGCAGGGTAACCGCAAACTCGAACGGGAGGGCGAGGCTCCTGCCGAGCGGAGGCTTGCGGACAGGCAGGAATGCGGCTCGGCGGGAGCCTCGCCCTCCCGGATTATGGCCCTGCGGGCGTGCTTGTGTTTTCTGGCTTCTGTGTTCTGTCTTCTTTCGACGGCCCCAGGGTGCGCCAAGCAGCATTCGACGCTGCCGCCGCCCCCGGCGGCGCAGCCGAACCCGGCGCCACGCGTCGCTTCCGATGCGGCGACGCGGGTGCAGACGCTGGACCGGCTGGCCGACAGCTTCGCCCGCTTGAGCAACCAGCTTCCCGGAGGCTCGGAGGACGAACACCGGGCGCTGATGTCGCAAGCGTTCGCGCAGCTCCAGGAAATCCTGCCGATGCTCGACGGCCCGAGTCCGGGCGCCGAGTTTCGCCAGCAGATGCAGGTCATCTCCGACGCCCAGGCGGAGCTGGCCACCGGGCCAAAGGACCTTTCGCCCGAGCCGACGATCGACACCGGCCTGCGCGCCGCGCGCGACGTGCTGGCGAACATCGCCCGTTCGGCGTTCTACGAGCGCGGCGACCTGACACCGCGGTTCGATCAGCTTTCGGCCAAGCTCAACGAGCTGGACACCGTTCGCGGCCCGCTGCACCAGGTGGAGGTGGGCGAGGCGGTGGCGACGTTGAGCCAGATCATCACGAAGATGTCGCACATTCTGGGGCAGCGATTGAGCGAGCAGAACTCGGCCACGCAAAGCGCCTCGCCGCCTGCAACGCAGGCGACCGGGCGGTAAACTTCTGGGGGCGGTAAACTGTTCTCATGTCGTGGACGTCGTTGTGCGATTTCGATGAGCTTTCGGAGGGGCGGGGGAAATACGTGGAGATCGGGGGATTCCAGCTTGCGGTGTTCCTGAATGAGGGCAAGGTGTACGTGACGGACAACACGTGCCCACACGCGGGCCACAGCCTCTCGGGCGGGGAAATCGTAGGCGGGTGCGTCGTCTGTCCGTGGCATGCGTGGGCGTTTCGCCTGGAGAACGGCCAGCTCCGCGACGCGCCCCTGGTTACGATCAGAACGTATCGGACGCGATTCGTCGAGCCGGCGGGGAGGGCGAAGCTGGTGCAGGCGGATTTGCCGATCTACTGATGGGATGATGTGGCACGGGTTTCTAACCCGTGGACGGACCAAGCCGTTGAACCTGCGCCGGTCTTGGTGTGGGAAAGCCGACGTGCCTTGCCGAAACGCGATTTGGTTGGGAAAGCAGGAAGTTGTTCGCGATGGGAAACCCGGCTTTCCCACACCAATGCCGTTCTGGGCTTTCGTCCCCCTTGTCCACGGCTTAGAAAGCCGTGCCACCAAAAGCTTGCCTTTCCAATCGCCAATTGCAAATTGCAGATCACTCCCCTACCGGCACCGGCTGTCCGGTTTGGACGCTACGGCGCTCGGCGTCGATGATGGCGAGGCCGGCGACGGCGTCGTCGGCGGTGACGCGCGTCGGGCGGGTGTTGTTCTTCACGCAGTCGATGAAATAGCGCAGCTCGCCGACGTAACCCGTCTGGGCGGACGTGTTGACGGATTCGCTCTTTCCCGCGGCATAGAGATGCAGGGGCGGCTGGCGGGCAAAGTCGTATTCGGCGGTGGCGCGCTCGAAGTTCACGGTGAACTGCATGCGGAAGCCGAAACCATCCGCCATGCCCCAGGCGCCTTCGGCGCAGACGATCGTTGGCGAGTCGTACAGGTATTGGGTGACGACGTGATCGATTTCGCCGGTGTCGCGCGAGTATCCGCGGCTGAAAACCGCCCTGGGTTTGCCGAACAGGTGGTAGACGAAATCGACGTCGTGAACGTGGAGGTCGAGCAGCGCGCCGCCGGAGAGTTTTCCGTCGCGGAACCAGCCTCCTGGCGTGTTGCTGGCCCGGCGGAAGGTGGCGGACTGCACTTTGCCGAAGCGGTTGTCGGCGACGGCGTTCTTGAGCCACTCCCATTCGCTCCAGAAGCGCATGCACATGGCGGGCATGAAAAAACCGCTTGATTTGGCGGCGGCCTGGGCGATGGCCCGGCCTTCGGCCAGGGTTCGGGCCATGGGCTTTTCGCAGAGGACGTGCTTGCCGGTGGCGATGGCCACCGATACGACCTCCAGGTGCTGCGGCGTCGGGAGGCAGACGTCGATCACGTCCACATCGTCCCACCCGATCAGGTCCTGCCAGCTCGTGGTTCCGCGGATCTGGGTCATGGGGAGGCGTTTGACGTCGGCGCCGGGGACGTTGGACCAGCCGTCGGTAAGGTCGCCGCTGGCGCGGCGCGGGTCGGCGTCGCAGACCGCCACGATCCGCGCATCGGGGACGCTCTGATAAGCCCCGTAATGCATCCGCCCCATGAAGCCCAGCCCAATGATGCCGACGCGGACCATGATTGTTCCCTTCGTGAGCAAAACCCGCGAGAAGCCTGACAGGCGGTGTTTAGAACGCCAGCATCTCGCACAGGCCGCCGGTTTTCAACACCGGACGTCGATTCAGCACAGAGGCCACAGAGCACACGGAGACCACAGAGAAAACAAGACCGTATTGATCCACCGATTTCGCAGATTACGCAGATTAGGTGGTTCTTAATCTGCAAATCTGTGAAATCTCTGGATCAAATGGTCTTTCTCTGTGCTCTCTGCGTGCTCTGTGGATCCCTGTGTTAAACGGAGCGCTCCGAGTCGTGTGACGATATTCATCCGCAGGATTTTGCAGGTGTGAAAAAAAGTGTCGGCGGCCGCAAAGGGGAATGGGGGAACCTTTGCCGTTGCCAAGCGGTGGGGAGACCGCTGGAATGGGCCGCCGACACAACAAATATACGGCAGCAACATGATGGGAAGATGATGGCGCGGCTCCTGACCGATTTCCCTGTGAAAGAGGAAATCGCACGACTCCGGCTTTGCGACGAACCAGGTTGATCTTTTCAATATCGCGGCACGCTCGGCTCACTGACCGGCTGCCAATCGACGTGGGAGGCGCCCAGGACCGTGCCGGTGGCGAAGGCGATGTCGACCTGGGCGATCTGGTAATCGCTGATGGCGGAGACCTCGGCCAGCTCGGCGTCGGCCAGGTCGCTTTCGGCGATCAGCACGTCGGTGGAGGTTCGCAGGCCCAGTCCGAACTGGCGGACTTCGACATCATAGGTGCGGCTGGAGAGGACGACGCGCTCGTGGGCGGCGATGATGCGCTGCCAGTCGGTGGTCAGGGTATCGGCGGCGTCAGCGATTTCCTCGCGGATCTGGAGCGTCTCCTGCTGGCGCGAAGCCAGCAGTTGCATCCGGCGGAGGATGGCGGCGCGAAGGTTGCTGCGGGCGGCCTCGTTGCCGATCGGCACCTGCACCTGCAAGCTGAGCTGGTGCGAGTCGGGGGTCTTTTCCCAGATCATGTTCCACGACTGGCTTTCCGAGCGGCCCAGCCCGGAGACGCCGTACGTGTATTGCAATGTCACCAGAGGCAGCAGGCCGTTACGGGCGACGGCGACGTTGGAAGTCTGCTCGGCAAGCTGCAACTCCAGATCGAGCATTTCAATGCGCTGGTTCAGAGCGGCGGCGGTGAGACGGGCGGGGTCGACTTCGTAGGGAAACGCGGCGGGAAGCGTTGTGGGAACCAGCGTCGTCGGCGCGTCCAGGGGGAGGGAAGGGTCGTTGAGCAGGCGTTTGAGGGTGCGTTCGTTCTGGCGGACGGTGTTTTCAGCGATGATGATGTTTTCGACGGTGTCGGCGACGCCGGAGTCGGCGCGGACGACGTCGGGCTCGGCGGCGACGCCGGCGCGGGCCTGGCGGCGAGCACGCTCGAGCTGTGCGTAGGCCGAGTCGTATTCCTTCTTGCGCACCTTGAGCGCCTCGCGGGCGGCGTAGAGCTGCCAGTAGGCGTGGTCGACATCCGTGAGCACGCGGATCACTTCGAGCTTGGTGGCGGCCTGGCTGCGCTGGAATTCATAGAAAGCGATGCGGATTCCCTGGGTGTTGACGTAGAGTCCCCCGCCGCGGAGCAGCGGCTGGATGA
>DATHPP010000186.1:0-6796 GCA_035483795.1 Tepidisphaeraceae bacterium
TTCCCCTGGTATCGATTCTCTCGGCTTATATGGCGATGCTCATCCTGCCGATCCCGTCGGTGATCGCGGCCACCCCGCAGTGGCACTGGCTGGCGTTCCGCCAACCCGACATCGGCTGGTCGGTGGCGATCACGTTCGTCAACTACGAGATCATGGCGTCGCCGCTGATTTTCACGGCGTTTTTCCTCGCCTCGGCGCCGATGATCCGCCCGATGACCGGCCGCGGACGGGTGATTTTTGCCGTGATGGTTGGCCTGACCAGCGCGGCGTTCGGGTTATACATCTCCGTCGCCAACGGCCCGTACCTGGCACTGTTGATCGTCAGTCTGCTGACGCCGTTGATCGATCGGAATTTTGGCGTGCGGCCGCTGTTCTGAAATCACCCCTGTTGTGAAATCACTCGGGTGCGCGGATCACGACTGCCCCTCAAAGCGAATGTTCTTGAGCGTGACGTTGATGTGGCACTTGGTGGTGGGCGGTGATTCCAGCGCTTCTTTGACGCTCGGCTGCGTTTTGATGTCCTCGACGATCGAGCCCAGAACCGTCAGCGGGTTCAGGTTGTGCGAGGCGCAGCGTTCCAGCAGATGCGCCAGGCCGTTGGCCCGGACTTCGACCTGCGGGCTGAGATTCAAGACGGCCGCGTCTTCTTCGACCTGATAGCCGGCCGCCACCAGGGCGCCTCGATAATCCATGGCGATCCTCCGTTGCGCTTCATCCTCCTTCATCGGTCAGTGTAGCGGGGGCGATGAGTCGGGGCGAGGGGCATCTTTTTCCCACCGGGGGAGGAGAAAGGGGTCACTCGGCAAGCCGGCCATTGCCCCACTGTTCAAACCGCTCGAGCATTTGCCGCGTCACCGAGGCTGGCGTGTCGTGCAACACGTCGTCCAGAATCCCCGAGGTGATCTGCCCTTCCTGGCCCGATGCGACGCTCTGCAAAAACGGAATCACCGCCGCCCGATCGCAGATGTAGTTGATATCGGCGCCGCTGTATCCCTCCAGCCGTCCGGCCAGGGCATCGAGATTGACGTCCGGCGACAACGGTCGGTGACTCAAGTACATCTCGAGCATTTTCCGCCGGGCCGGCAGGTCCGGGAGCGGAATGAAGACTTTCTCATCAAACCGGCCCGGCCGCAGGATCGCCGGATCGAGCTGCCAGGGAACATTGGTCGCGCCCATCAGCAGGATTGGCCGTCCCGCCTTCTTGTCGAACCCTTCCACACCCTGGAGGATTTGCGGAACGACCCGCTGCATCACGCTGGAGCCTTCATCGCGCCGCGCCGGCACCAGCGCCTCGATCTCGTCGATGAAGATAATGCTGCGCGGCTCGGCGGCGGCGGTGTCGAACAGCTTCTTGATGTTCTGCTCCGCTTCGCCCACCCACTTACTGAGAACGTCCGCGGGTGAAATACGGAAAAACGTCGCGTCGATTTCCCCGGCGGTCGCCTTGGCCAGCATCGTCTTTCCCGTGCCGGGCGGCCCGTAGAGCAGGATTCCCCCGCCGGGCCGAATGCCGAACCGCTGCGCCAGGTCCGCGTGCTCGAAGGGATAAATCATCTTCAGGCGGATGTCCTGCTTCACGTCCTCCAACCCCGCGACGTCGTCGAACTTCAGGTTGGGTTTTTCGCGGACGATCCAGTCCTTGGCGCTTTGCTCGCCCTCAGCCTCGCTAGCGGGAGCGGAGTTGGCACTCGAGTTTCGCCGGGCCGGCGGCGCGGCCTTGCGGCCCTGCTGTGCCGCCGTCGTGCAGTCGCGGGCCAGCTCGAGCAGCCGCTGCGCGATCGCCTGCCGGGCTTCCCGAAGCTCCTCGCCCTGCGCTTCCTTGCTCAGCGCCGCCATCGAGCGCGCCGCTTCGAGCAGATAGATCCGCGCCGGTTCCCACTGCCCGGCCCGCCGGGCGTCCAGCCCCTTTTGCCGATACCGCTCGAATGTTTCCCAGGAGACGCTCATTGGAGAGGCGCATTATAGCGTCACCTGTGGCACGGGCTTCCAGCCGGCTTCCAGCCCGTGCGAGCGGCGAAGTGCGACGAACATCGCGATCTGGTGTATGCTCTCTGCGTCGGGGGCAGTTGATAACCGCTCGCGTTCGGCGAGGGTCATGCACCGACCGGGAAATCCGCGGCGTGATCAGCTCGAACAAGGGCGGCGACGTTTGCGACAATAGAAAAACTCCGCGTCGTTGGACGCGGAGTTTTTGCTTCGATCTGAAAGGATCGAAATAGTTACTTCTTGGGTTCGATGGCGACGATGTGGCCGCCGTTGGCGCCGCTCTCAACGTAGAGAAGGATCGGCGTCTTGCCGGAGTGCTTGGAGATCAGGTTGCTGACCTCTTCGGCGCTACCGGCGGGCTTGCGGTCGACCTGGGTGATGACGTCGCCGGGCTGGAGGCCCGCGTGGTCCGCCGCGGAACGCGGCTGCACCGAAGTCACGACGGCGCCGTGGGCGTTTTCAGGAAGGCCGAATTTCTCGGTCAGGTCCTGGGTCGGCGTCGCCAGCCGCATGCCCAGCGTCTCGGCGGTGCGATGATTGCCCTGGCCCGGAGGCGTAACCATCCGGTTCTCGCTGGCCAGCAGGTTTTCCGGCTGCGTGCCCAGCTTGATCGTCACCTGCTGTTCCTTGGCATTGCGGAACACGGTCATCTGAATGTCGGTTCCCGGCGCCTGCTCGGCGATCAGGTTGCGAAGCTCGGTGACGTTGCGGACCGGCTTGCCGTTGATCGCGGTGATGACGTCGTAGACTTCGAGCTTTCCATTGGCCGGGGACTCGGCGATGAGCTGCTCGACCAGCACGCCGTTCGGCTGCGTGAAACCGACCGCCTTGGCAACTTCAGGATCTTCAGTCACATCCTTGATTCCGACACCCAGCCAGCCGCGGGTCACCTTGTGATGCTCCTTGAGCTGGTTGTAGATCCACTTGGCTTCATTGACGGGAATGGCGAAGCCGATGCCCTGGAAGCCGCCGCTACGGGAGGCGATGGCGGTGTTGATGCCAACGACCTCGCCGTGCAGGTTGACCAGCGGTCCACCGCTGTTGCCCGGGTTGATCGGGGCGTCCACCTGGATGAAATCCTCGTAGCCCTGCTGGCCGAGGATGCCGACGCGGTTGCGGTTGAGGGCGCTGACGATCCCGTGGGTCATCGACCCGACGTAACCGAAGGGCGCGCCGAAGGCCATGATCCAGTCGCCCTGCTGGAGGGTGGAGCTGTCGCCCCACTTGGCGGCCTGAAGGTCATCGGCCTGAATCTGAACGACGGCCAGATCGGTCTTGGGATCGGCGCCGACGAGCTTGCCGTCCTCGATTTTGCGGCCGTCGGCAAGATAGACGGTCATTTCCGAGGCGCCGCCGGCGACGTGGTTGTTGGTCAGGATGTAGCCGGTACGGCCGTTCACTTCCATGACGACACCGCTGCCGGTGCCGACCTGCTCGAACGATCCACCGCCCTGATCGCCCTGGTCGTCGCCATTGTTGTTGTCATCCTGCCCCTGCGGGCCGTTTCCTTGCGGACCGTTTCCCTGCGGGCCATTGGGGAAGAACCGGCGGAGCATGTCGTCGGGAAGCGGGACGCCGCTGGGCGCCTTGACGGTCTTGCGCACTTCGATCTTGACGACCGACGGCTCGACCTTCTTGCCGATGTCGCGGAACACCGTGGCCAGGTCCTCGGCTTGCGAACGCTGCTGTTCGGTGGCCTGCTGGGCGCCGGCCCATTGATTACGAAGGACGTCCGCGCCTAGAAAAGCGCCGACGGCCCCGCCGCCCAGAATCAGGGCGGCGACGGACTTGTTCAAAGGTTTCATTGACTTCATCAGAGTCTCCTGAATTGGACAGAAACTTTCGCGTACGGCCGTGGCCGGTGCCATCGTGCCGCCATCGGGTACAACGCATCGGTCGCACCCGATATTCCTTGGAATACAGTCATACAGTCACTACGTCTTTACTACCGCGCCGGCTTTGGGGACGTGCAAAAATTTTGCGAGTTCCTCTGCGGGCATCGGATACTGGTGTTGTGGAGCGGGATATTCCCCGGATTCCACCTGTCGGACATATTCTGCGTAAGCCGTCACGGCCGGAGTCGCTAAATCGCCCAACTCGGGGGCGAAGCGCGGTCGCGCGGGCGTCAGGCCGACTGCGTCATGAGTCACGAACACGTGCCCATGGCAGTCCGGGCCGGCGCCGCAACCGATGACGGGGACATCGGTGGCGTCGACAACCGCTTTGCCGACCTGGGCCGGTACAGCCTCAAGAAGAATTGCCGCGGCGCCGGCGCGCTGCATCTGCAACGAGAGTGCCACGATTTCCTGTGCCTCAGAGGCGGTTCGGCCCTGGGTGCGATACCCGCCCAGCACGCCGACCGACTGGGGCCGCAGGCCCAGATGCGCCATGACCGCGACGCCGGCACTGGACAACTGGTGAACCAGATCGAGATGCACCTCGGCCACCTCCAGTTTGACACAATCGCAGCCGGTTCGTTGGACCATGCGGACGACGTTGCGCACTCCCCGTGCGACCGAGCCCTGGTATGAGCCGAATGGCATGTCGGCGAGAAGGAAGGCCATGGGCGCGCCCCGGCGGACCGCCGCCGTGATCTCGATCATGAACGCCAGGCTCACCGGAAGGGTAGTCGAATAACCCAGCACAACATTGCCGGCCGAATCCCCCACCAGCAGCGCCGGCACCCCCGCTTCCTGCATCAGCCGGGCCGTCGTGTAGTCGTAGCAGGTCAGCATGGCGACCTTCGCCCCGCCCTCGCGGGCCCGGCGCAGGTCGTTCAGCGTGAACTTTCGCGTCAGCGGTGAAGACATTGGCGTCGTCGCTTCAGCCACCCTAAACCCGCTTCTACCTGAAAGCATCCTTAAGCTAACGGCATGGCCGCTAAAGCGACCACGCCACTACTTGCCCGGGCCGAGGCTCACGATGCTCATGGGGTCGAACGGGAACTGGTGCATCAGCTCGCCGAGGGAATTGCGGGTGATGGACTGAAGCGTGGCCATGTCCTTCTCCAGCGAGCGATATTCCTTATTGTAGATCCATTGACCCCCAATGGATCGCATCCGTCCCAGCGGCACTTCGCCCTGGAGCACGAGGCTGCTGGCGATCTTGTTCCTGGCCCGCTCGATCTCTTCGTCGCCCAGGTCCTGCTTCACTTTTTCCAGCTCCGCCAGGGCGATCTTGAGCGCCTGCTCGCTTCGCTCCGGCGCGGTCGTCAGGGCCAGGTAGAAGCTGCCGCAGGCGTCGTGAGGGTAGAAGCCGAAATCGGCTTCCTCGGCGATCGCATTGTCGACCAGGGCCCAGTAGAGCCGGCTGCCTTCGCTGTCGCCGATCACATCGGCCAGCACCCGTGCGGCAAAGCGCCGGTCGTCCTGGGCGCTGGGCCCGGGCGTCATCGCCATGAGGTACTGGCGGTTCAGCTTCTCATCCGACATCGAAAGCCGCTGCGGCTTGTAGATCGGCTCGGGCTGTTGGCGCGGCGCATCCACGTGCGGCCACGATCCGCAATATTTCTCGGCCAACGCCACCACCTCGTCGAAATCCAGCCTGCCCGTCGCTGCCATCACCATATTGCCCGGCCCGTACCGACCGCGGAAATACTCCGCCATCTGGTTCCGCTCCAGCTTCTGGATCGATTCCCCGGAGCCGAGGATGCTCATCGACAACGGATGGTTGCCGAAATGAACCTCCATCAGCTTTTCGTAGAGCCGGTGCCCTGGATCGTCGAGGTACATCGCGATCTCTTCGAGAATGACCTTCTTCTCGGTCGTGAAATCCTCTCTCCGAATTGCCGGACGCAAAAGGTGCGAGAGGTGTTCGACGGCTCTTTCGGTGAACTCTGGAAGGACGTTGGCATAGTACGCCGTCATCTCCTGGGACGTGAACGCGTTGTACTTGGCGCCGATCTCGTCGAAGATACGGTTGACGTCTTCCCACGTGTACTTGGTTGAGCCCTTGAACATCATGTGCTCGAGGAAGTGGGAGACGCCGTTCACTTCCGGCTTTTCGTCGCGCGATCCGGTGTTCACGAACAGACCGACGGCAAACGAATGCGCATCAGAGTTCTGCTCGGCGATCACGTCCAGGCCGTTTCCAAGTTGTTTGTGATGGAAGGTCAGGGGCATCGTTAACCTGCGTCTTGCTTTGTTGCGCCTCGTTATGCGAGAAGTTCTTCCCAGCCGGAGACGTCCAGCACGCGCCCGTGCATGTTTTCCAGCCTCTCCAGGTCGCTGATGCGTTCGAGCGCCGCGTGAATCTCTGCGGGCGGCGGGCCGAAGCGCCGACGGGCGAGGTTGAGCACCAGCGTCCGTGCCTCGCGGAGTTTTCCTTGCCGCTCTCCCTTGGCCACACCCTCCTGAATAATGGCCTGGTATGTGACCGAGTCTTCCATTTGTCGTACTCCTCTAAGCAAGCGTTGAGCGACGTCCTGCGGATACTTCAGACCCATCAGGATGAGCGTCGCAGTCCACGCGTCGGCAACTTCGGCGGTGTTGTCCCGCTGCCTTCAGCTTGCGATCGCAGCAGAACCGCGACTGTCCGAACCGGCAACTTGTGCCGCGATCGCAGCAACACATTATAGAGCAGCATTCTTCCGTCGAAGCCGGCGCCGGCGCCGGATTGAAATTCCAGATGCGCCACATATGGCTCCGGCGCCATCACTTTGATCACCTTGTCGGCGGCTGGACTAACCGACGACAAATCGGCGTCGATGACTTCAATCGTGCCCGCGATCGGCAGCCCCGCCAGCGCCAGCCAGTCCGCCGGATGCGCCTCGACAAGGTGCTTGATCGCCGCGTCAAATCGCTTCGCCACA
>DATHPP010000187.1:0-6232 GCA_035483795.1 Tepidisphaeraceae bacterium
AGAACCGCGCCACACGCTGGACAGTATAAACCATGGAATGGCGATGAAACATTGCGAGAACCTGAACTTCCAATCACGCAATACAATGGTGGCTCATTCTCCGCTGCTGGTTTGGGTGACATGTCTGCATGAATCTTATACCGCTGAATGACGCGACTGACGCGGTCAGAAGACTCGGATAACCAAACACCGCCCCCGCAAGCCACAAATACTTGCTTCATTATTCCTTTGCATAATGCGCAGCGATACTTCATGAAATCATCCTTCTGAAACCACGCCTCATGGTATCATACCGTCCGCGAAGGTCACGTCCCGAGCGGCGATACTCCCTTCTCACCGGCAACACCAGCGGCATCTGCCCCGAATGCGGCACGCCGGTCCCGAAGGAACCCCCCCGAGAAAAGCCCCCGGCAGGCGTGAAGGTCGCCGATCAATGAGGTAGGATTTTTGCATGCGCTTTCGCGGTGTCTTGGCGTCCTTTCGGCCTGACGTGTTGAGCAACACGATCCTGTTTCGCTGTTGTGACGCTGCCACGCCGTTCGTGCAGTTGCAAAGATGGAGACGTTGCACGATGGCGGTCGTGACGACCTGGCTCACGGCCATTGGAGGGATGCTGGAAGCCGTCGCCGAATTTCTTCTCGTTGGTCACTCGACATTTTCCATGGTCGCGATGTTCGCCTTCGCAACACTTGCCTTGCTGTTGGCGATACCGGCGATAGTGCTGATTCCAGTCGTCGGCGAGTTTGAACGCGAATTAGCGGAGCGGAACAGCTTACCGCCGAACTACGAGTCGCTGGAAAAGCGGGTGCCACAATACATGGTGCGAATTCTGGTTGCGGCAATTGCGTTGGCCGGTCTGCTGCACATATTTTGCTAAGCCAAATGTGCCGCCGACCAAAGCCCCCGGCCTGCGTGATACAGGTCAGGGGCTTTTTTCGTTTCATCGCCGGTGCATCGTGGTCGCGAACAGCCTGCCGGTGGGCTTCCGCCCGATGGCGTGCTGCAAATACCGTTCAAGCTCCTGCTGCATCAGCTTGTCCCGGTTCTGTTGCACGACCTTCTCGGTTTCCACCGACAGGGCCTTCGCCCAATACGCCACGGCCATCGCGAGGGCGTCGAGCCGGTCGTCCTTGGCGAGCGCTCCCTTGTCCCGCGTGATGCGGGTAAGTTGGAAGTGAATTCAGGAACTCACCGCAGAGACGCAGAGCACGCGGCGAAAACCGGGATACGAGTTCCTGTGTGACCCGGCCAACGTGTTTAACAGGCGGGAGATTGCTTCGCGGGTAAGTCCGTTCAGAAGAGTCTCCTCTGCGACCTTCCGCGCCTCTGTGGTGAGTCTGAATCTTTCGGTTAAGGCCGCGTCTTGAGCGCGCTTTTTGGGCGCGGCCTTGGGGCGTCCTGATCCTTTGAACGTTTCCCAGGTTTGGCGCCGGGAGGGGCGGGGATTGCGCCTGCCTTCCGGGCCGCGGGGCGCTCGGTGATGGATTGGACCGGCTCATCATCGTCGTCGAGGGCAAAGCCGATGGGGATGTCGCTATCGGCCGCCTTGTGCGCCGGTGGACGCGATTCGTGCATCAGGCCGGGGGCGTTTTCCGAGTCATCCAGGAGAGGGATGATCCCCGATTCCGATGACTGCGCGGGCGGGGTCTTGTCCGCCGGGGCCGGGGCGTTTTCTCCGGCGCGTTCCTGGGCGAATTCCTCGGCCACGGCCTTCAATTCCGCCGAGTCGTCGGCGAGAGGAATCACGTCGAGGTCTTCCGGTGCGGGAGCCGGGTCAGGTTGGGCCGGCATATCGTCGGCGTTGAGGTCGGGTTCAGGATCGGCGGCGAGGGGCTCGTGTTCCTGCGCCTGATCGGCGGCGGGCGCCTCCGAAGCCGCCGCGGGTTCCGAAGCCTCGGCGGCTTCCGTCGCGGCTTGATACACCAGCATCGCATCACCGATCTTCACCTGGTCGCCGGGGCTCAGATCCGATTGCCCGATTCGCTTGTCGTTGACGAACGTGCCATGGCGCGAGCGCAGGTCGCGGATGCGGTGCCGGCCATCGAGCTCGAAGACGACGGCATGGGCCGGAGAAACCAGCTCGCCCTCGATGATGACGTCGCAATCGTCGCGGCGGCCGATCACGGTCGAGCGGCCCTTGAGCGGAACGTGAACGCCGTCAGGCGTCATCAACTCCGACCCGGGAGCGTGCGCGGCGCCATTGCTCTGCAAGTCCGACGGGGCATCGCAACGGAATACGTAGGGGCCGATCTCCACGCGGTCGCCATCATGCAACTCCGCTTCCCGCACCGGCTCATCGTTGATGAAAAGGTGGTTGCGGCTGGCCAGGTCGCGAACATAGACGCCGTGCTCATCCGACAGAAACAACGCATGAGCCCGGCTTACCATGTCCGATGGGAGCGGCAGGTTGACGCGGGCCCTGTCGCCCGCGACACAAACCGCCTTGTTCAGGGCGATCGGCCGCTCCTGGCTTCCCGACAGGGGTTCCAGCACGGGCCAGTGGTGAGAGTCTGCTTCGGTTCGCGGCACTTGTCGCATTGCAACAACCTCCAGATTCGTCGTTCAACGCGAATGCCGTGCCGCGGCGGGGTCTGCCGCAGTGCAAAACCGTAATCATTTTGCTCCCATGTGCAGCGTCACCGCCCACCACGGATCAGAGGAGTGGACCCATTTTTTTGGAGCGCGCAAGTGGCCGAGGCAACTGCATTTGGTGGGGCGGACATTCTTGTCCGCCTCGAATCAGCGAGTGCGGGCGGCGTACTCGCCGTCCGCCGAGCGGATTCGAGGCGCTTCGGGGGACAAGAATGTCCCCACTCGGCGATTCGATGACAGGCAAGAATGCCTGTCCCACCTTGCCTTGCCGACCCTCCGGAAATTTTGGGCACACCCGATCAGAGGGGCGTGCCGCACTGATCGCAGCACTTGGCCTGCTCGTCGTTGAGGCTCAAGGGTTACGATTTGCGCCCCAGGGCAACCGCAATACTCTTGAGCCACTGCGCTTCGGGCAGTGCGTAGGGGCGGAACTTCTCCATGACGCCCTGCTCCTCGCTGTAAGCCAGGGCGCGATAGAAGCCGAGTTTATTGGCGGCGGGCGAGTCGATCAGGTTGCTCGAATCGGCGGCGCTCATCTGGAAAAGAATTCGGTGATCGAACTCGCGCATGGAGGAGCGGTCCAGCGTCCGCTCCAGCGACGCCACCGTGTCGACCCATGTGAGCACATGGATTCCCACGCCCGGACCGTCGCGGAGAATGTCGGCAAACTGCTTGGACGAATTGGCCTTTTTGGGTTCGTCGCCGCCC
Source organism: Tepidisphaeraceae bacterium (assembly GCA_035483795.1). Lineage (GTDB taxonomy): Bacteria > Planctomycetota > Phycisphaerae > Tepidisphaerales > Tepidisphaeraceae > DASXMX01. The sequence goes on from DATHPP010000187.1 coordinate 3,301, forward strand.
GTCGAGAAGCCAAAGTCATCCTCGGAGCGGCGCAGCACGCGATAGCGCTGAAGTCCATAGATGAAGGCGAATATTTCCGGCTGCCCCGCCGGATCGCCCTCTTGGCGGTGCGCGACCTCCGCGGCCAGCTCGTTGATCGAATCTGGCACGCTCCGCCATTCGATCATGCGCAGGTCCTGCGGCAGCGCGGTTTTGAGCTTGTCGAAGGCGCCGGCAAAAATCGAATCGGCGGGCGTCCCGTCAAACACGTAGAAGATCGCCCCGCCGGGCCGGTATTGCGCGGCCAGCGAGACGATCGTCGACGCCATCACCGCCAGCGCCTGCTCCTCCTGTTGTCCGACCAGCAGCACGTTGGCGCCGCTCTGGCGACGGAACAGGAGGCTGGTGGGTTCCTTGATGGCAACCGGGTCGCCCAGCCAGGCGGTTGCCGCCGCCGGCGCCGCGCCCCAGGTGGGCGATTCGAGCTGCATGGCCAGGCGGGCGTTCTGGCGGATGTCCGCCGGGGCGTTTCCCTCGAACACGATCGCGCCCCCGGCGTTCTTGTGCCGCGCGTCGGCCAGACTTGTCACCTCATCGAGATAGACTTCGCGGCGTTCATCAGAGAGCCACGCCACCTGGAACGGGCTGTTGGCTTCCACCAGCCCACCGGCGTCGTTGTAGATCGCTTCACCCGGCCGCGACAGCAACCGGGCGGCGGAGTTGTTGTCGCCCAGGATCAGTTGCGAATCCGCCTCGCTGGTCTGAAGTGCAATGCGGACCGCCATCTGCCCGATGGTGCTGCGGGCCAGCCCGGACGTGCCGCCGATCGTTTGGGAGCCCAACAGAAGGTGGATCCCGAAGGCACGGCCCTGCCGCACCAGGCGGTCCAGCAGGAGTCCCGCTTCCTGGGCGAGCTTGTCGTCCTCGGAAAAGAATTCCTGAAACTCGTCGATGACCAGCAGCGTTCGCGGCATAACCAGCGGGGAATCGGACCTGCGGTACGACGCCAGGTCCTGCACTCCCGCCTTGCGGAACAACTCGCCGCGGCGGGCCAGCTCGGCATCGAGCCGCTGGAGCACGCTGACGCCAAATTCCCGGTCGCTTTCAACGGCGATCGCCCGCGCGTGGGGCAGGTTGTGCGTCGCGTAGGTCTTGAACTCGACGCCCTTCTTGAAGTCGATCAGATAAATCTCGACCTGTTCGGGCGAATACCACATCGCCATGTTGGTCACCAGCGCGTGCAGCAGCGTCGATTTACCGGAGCCGGTCTTGCCCGCGACCAGGGCATGCTGGGCGACGCCGCGGCCAAAACGCAGCGTCTGGAGCCGCGTCGCGCCCATGCGGCCGATCGGCACCGACAGCTCTTCAGTCGAATCCCCGGTCCAGAATTCGTTCCGGTTGGGGGCGATGGTATCGAAGGGAACTTCGACGCGTTTGCTTTCGCGCGCCGCCTTGCCGACGCGATCGAGCAGTTGCCGCAGCAGCGCTTCAGGCGGCGGCGCGTCCAATGCCAGCGGAAACTGACCGAACACATCGTCCTTCCATACGAAGTTCTCTCCGTCCTGGACGAGATTGACGCAATGCGCTTCCAGGTCGTCAAGCGCCGCCTCGGAGGGGAGTTGGATCCGCAGGTCGCGGGCCACCAGCACGTAGACGCCGCACCGCGCGCCGGTGGCAGCGATGCTCGCCAGCCGGCGAAAGGCCTCGCCCTGGAACGAGTTGGGAAAGTCCGCCACCACCAGAAACCGGTACGGCTCGGCCAATTCCCCCGCCTGCTCGTTGTAATCGTCGATCGTGGCAAACTCGTTGCGGAGATACTTCTGGATGACCGTCTCCATGTGCTCGGTCATGTCGGCCAGGCGCTGCTCGATCTGATCGGACTCGGTCCAGATGCGGGTGCCGACCAGCGCCTCGTCGTGATCGGCCAGGTGCATGAAACCGGCAAAGTTCTGGCCCAGGCCGATGGGGTCGATGATGGTGAACCTGGCCCGGCCGGGCGGGAGCGAGGTGAGGATGCGCGTCATCACCGTCTGGAGCGTGCGCATCGCCTGCTCGCGGCCGACCCGTTCGTGCTGGATCAACAACGACGCCCCGCGGGGAAACGCCAGCGCCGCGGGCACCGCGAACGGCGCAGGGAGCTCCAGACGCACCTGGCCGTTCTGCTTGCTGTTGTCGGCGATCAGCTTCAGGTCGATCCGCAGTTGCCCGAACCGCAGCAGCGAGGGGAATTTTTTCGGCGGCGTCCAGTCCGACCACCACGGATCGTTCCAGTCGTGGGCGAGCTGGCCGTTGGCGCTGCCGTTGCCGTTCTGCTCGCCCATGGGCGAGTGGATGTGCGAAAGCCCGTCGCGCAGCCGCTTCTCCAGCGCCACCCGCCCCTGGTCATAGCGACGGCGGGCATCCTGCAACTCCGACTCGCGCTTGCTCCTGGCCGCTTCCAGGTCGGCGGCTTGCTGCTGTTCGATCGACTGGCTCTGGGACCTGAAGGATTCATCGGTCTGCTTGAAGTTTTGGTCGCGACCGGCGGCGATGTCGGCCAGTTGCTTCTTGTATGACGCGTCTGCGGCGGCAAGGTCCTCCTGGCGCTTCTGCGCCACGGCCTTGATGACCGGGGAAGCTTTCTCTTTCAGCACGCGTACTTCGCGGTCGCGTTTGCGAACGGCGGCGGCGTATTTGGCGTCCCTGATCACGGCCGTACGCTCCGAATGTTCCTCGGCGGCAAGCCGGGCCTGCCGCAACGAGCGTCGCAACGGCTTGTACGCCTCGCGAATCTGCGCCTTCCCGATGATCCGCAATATCAGCCCCAGGAGCAGCAGGCCCGCGATCGTCGAGCCCGCCGCAATCGCGATCTGCTGCATATTGAGCTGCATGAGGTGCGCGATCACCACCGCCGCGAAGGCCAGGAGCAGCAGGGCGACCCACGGCAAAAACCCGACCAGCAGGTTGGGCAGGA
>DATHPP010000188.1:0-2093 GCA_035483795.1 Tepidisphaeraceae bacterium
CACTGTGTTGGCCGAATAACCGAGCACGAGCAGCACCGCGAAGGCCCCGATCAGGCTTACCGGAACCGCCACCGCCGGGATCACGGTGGCGCGCAGGCTGCCCAGGAACAGAAACACTACGATCACCACGAGGGTGAAGGCTTCGCCGAGCGTCTTCAGAACTTCGGTGATGGTGTCCATCACAAACGTGGTGGAATCGTATTCCACGAAATAGGTCAGACCTGCAGGAAATCGCTCGGCGAGTCGCGAAAGCGTCGCCTGCACCGCCTTCGCCGTCGTCACGGCATTGGCGCCGGGCGAAAGATAAATGCCGATCGGCACGCCAGCGCGGCCATCGATCCGCGATTCACTGTCAAGATTTTGCGCGCCGATCTCGACGCGGGCGACGTCCTTGATCCGCAGCACCGATCCGTCCGGATTCGCCCGCAGCACGATGTTGCCGAACTGCTCCGGAGTGGTCAGCCTGCCCAGCGTCTGCACGTTGAACTGGAACTGTTGCTGGTCGCTGATCGGCCGCGCGCCGATGCGCCCCACAGGCGCCTGCACGCTCTGGGCTTGAATCGCGGCGATGACGTCGGAGGGAGCGAGATTGAGGCTGGTGAGCCGCTGCGAATCGAACCAGATACGCATCGAGTAATTCAGTTTCGCGAACAGGCTGGCCTGGCCGACCCCTGGGGTGCGGGAAAGCGCATCGAGCACGTTGATGATGGCATAGTTGGTGATGAACAACGGGTCCTGCTCGCCATTGGCGCTGTAGAGCACGATGAACTGCAGGATCGCGGAGGACTTCTTCTGCACCGTCAGGCCCTCCTGCTGCACCTCGGTCGGCAGTTGCGACAGTGCGGTCTGAACACGGTTGTTGACGTTGACGGTGTTGATGTCGGGATTGGTGCCGAGCGCGAACGAAACGGTGAGCGTGTAGCTGCCGTCGTTGCCGCTGGTCGACTTCATATACAGCGCGCGGTCGACACCGATCACCTGCGCCTCCAGCGGCTGGGCGACGGTGGTCTCGACGACTTCCGCCGAGGCGCCGGGGAACGTGCCGGCGACCGTGACCTCGGGCGGCACGATGTCGGGAAATTGCGCCACTGGAATCTGCAGCAGCGCGAGGGCCCCCGCGATGCTGATGACGAACGCAATCACGATCGCGAGACGGGGACGGTCGACGAAAATCGCGGAAATCATGGGCTCTTGCCCGCTGGTTTCGTCACGCCGGCAGTGCTGCCATCTATTATTTGCGTGCCGCCGCCACTTGTGGCGGCCTTCATGCTGGACTGGATCAGCGGGCTCGCCGGCCCAGGCGAGACGGGCTGGCCGGGACGCACCTGTTGCAAGCCCTCGACGATCACCTGGTCGCCGAGCGAAAGCCCGTTGATGACGGCGGCCACCGTGGCGGTCGATTGCCCGAGGTGAATTCGGCGCTGCTCGGCTTTGTTGTCCGCGCCGACCGTGAAGACATAATCGCCCTGCTGGTCGGACAGCACGGCGGAGCGCGGGATCGCCAGCACCTCGACTGGCTCAACGCCCTCAACCAGGACCGTGACGAATTCACCGTCGGTCAGTTCGTGGACGGTAACGCCGGCCGTGGAAGGGGCGTGCAGGATCGGATTGGCGATTTCTCCACGCACGATGATCGTATCGGTGTTCTGTGCGATGGTGTTGTCGACGAAGTTCAGCTTGCCGGACTCGCCGTACATGCGGCCATTGGGTAGCCGGAGCCTGATCAAGACAGCCTCAAGCCCCCCCTGCGGCGCGTACCGTTCACGCAGATCAAGCCCCTGTCGCAGTGGCACCGGGAAGGTGACATACATGGGGTTCTGACTGACGATCGTGGTAAGCACGCCCGAAGATGGACCGACGACGTTGCCTTCGGTTACCGCGGTACGTCCGATCTTGCCGTCGATCGGTGAGCTGATCTCGGTGTAGTCGAGATTGATCTGGGAAGCCTGGACCTCAGCCTTTGCGGACTGCACCTGGCCCTCCAGGCTGCGCTGGTTCGCGATTGCGGCGTCGTAGATCGACTGTTGGCCGGCCGGACCTCCGAGCAGGGTGCGGGCACGTTCGGTCGTCAGTTTGGCGTTCTCCAGCGTCGC
>DATHPP010000189.1:0-5715 GCA_035483795.1 Tepidisphaeraceae bacterium
AGCGATACGAAACAACGAGAAAACCCCTTGTTTTGCAGTGTTCCGTCGCAGACTCAGATTCGCACCGTTCACATTTACAGTCTGACCGGCTGGTTGCTCGTGACGTTCGTGTCGTCTGGCGCTCGTTCGCCGCGACTCGAAGAGGCGCTTTTTCGTGTAGCCAGGGGCGCAAAACGCCCCTCTTCGAGTCGCGGCGAAACGAGATACCGACCCCCTGGAAATTTCGCACGTCGGCAATATCGCACGGCAGCCCCGGCGGAATGGGAAAGAGCGGCGAGGGCGGCGAGGCCCGGCATGGTGAGCAAGAACATGTGAAATGGCCATATCGCATGAATTTGTTAAACGCAGTGCCATTTCAGGCCACTTCTGGCCATTTTGCGTTACCAGGGCGCCCCTCGGCCCGGCAACAAGCATGGCGATGTTACAAGATGTTACAAAGGGTTACATTTTTTGGCACTTGGCGAGTGGCACTTTTGGCACGTGCCATTTTGTGTGCCAAAATCGGCCAAAAGTGCCACGCGGAAGGCTGAGTCGCGATGCCGTCAGCGACCACTGGCGACAGGGCACGCCTGTGACAAGAATCCGAGAAATGGCGTGGTTTGGCGTGGTTTGGCGTGGTTTTTTGGCTCATGCGCCGCGCCACCTGGGCCAATGTCCCCGAATGTCCCCAAATGTCCCCTCCGGCGAGGGGACAGGGGACATTGGCCTCCGGGCTCCGCGCCATGGCCCACTGTGGCTCATTTTGGGACATTCGAGACATTTCGCGCAAGGCCCGTAACGTGGCTTATGAGGGGATACCGGCAGGGATGGAAGGCCGAAAGCGTCACGCACCCCGGCGATCATGCCCGCTACGGACCCCTTGCCGGACACGGCGGGCGATCTAGAATTGCCTTTTCTTTCCTGACGGGAGTCTGCATGTTCAGCGGCGCCATCACGGCAATGGTCACGCCCTTTCGCGAGGGCCGGCTCGACGAGAACCGTCTGCGAGAACAGGTCGAATACCAGATCAAAAACGGCATCGACGGCCTGGTTCCCGTCGGCACGACCGGCGAATCGCCAACCCTCGATTTCAAGGAGCACGCCCGCGTGCTCGAGCTGACGGTGCAGTTTGCCCGCGGCCGCGTGCCGGTCATCGCCGGTGTCGGCGCCAACGCGACGACCGAAGCCATCGAGCTTCACCAGATCGCCAAACGGGTCGGCGCCACCGCCGGCCTGTCGGTCAATCCTTATTACAACAAGCCGACGCAGGAAGGGCTGTATCGCCACTTCATGACTTTGGCCGATCGCGTCGACCTCCCGATCGTGCTGTACAACATCCCGAGCCGCACCGGCGTCACCATGTCCGCCCAGACCGTCGCCCGCCTGAACGAGCACAAAAACATCGTCGCCATCAAGGAAGCCACCGGGTCGCTCGACATGGCCAGCGAGATCATGAGCCTGTGCGACATCACCGTCGTCAGCGGCGACGATTCGCTCACCATTCCGCTCATGTCGATCGGCGCCAAAGGCATCATCAGTGTCGCGTCGAACCTCGTGGCCGCTGACATCAAAACGATGACCCAGGCCGCGTTGAAGGGCGATTTCAAACAGGCGCAGGACATTCACCTTCGCCTGTTCCAGTTCATCCGCTCGCTGTTCCTGGACGGCAACCCGGTCGGGATCAAGTACGCCATGAAAGTCGCCGGCCTCGACACCGGCGAGCTTCGCCTGCCCCTGTGGGAAGCAAGCGACTCGACCAAAAAGCTGATCGAACAGCATCTCCAGAAGCTCGGCATCGAAAGAAGATCTCTTTGACGCGCCGGCGAAGCCCCGTGACACGGGTTTTCAACCGGTTTTCAACCCGTGCATTCGGCAACCGCATGAGAATGCCGCAGCAAGTCCTTCGCCATCGTCGCCCGCCAGCACGGGTTAAAAACCCGTGTCACGTTGTGGCGCGACCGAAATGACCTATCTCTGCGTTCCCATCTTCGTGACCGGAGAAGCCCAACTGGCGCGGGACGCGGTCCTCGCCGCCGAGGCGGGCGCGGAACTGCTCGAGCTGCGGATCGACCGGCTCACCTACCCGATTTCGCTCCCGTCCTTGCCGCTCCCGTACGTCGTGACCTGCCGCCCGGAATGGGAAGGCGGCGAGAACGAGCTGTCCGATGAACAACGCGTCGACTTGATCCGGCAAATCGCAGCGGACTCCGCGGCTTACGTCGACCTGGAGCTGGAAACGCTGCGCCGGGCTCCGAACACTGTGCAGAAACTCTCCCAGTATCCCGGGCGCCTGATCGTCAGCGCGCACGACTTCAAAGGCCGGCCGGCGCGAATGACCAACCTCCTTCTGGAGCTGAATGACGTTCCCGGCTGCGTCGCAAAAGTCGTCTGGATGGCCCGCAGCATCCGCGACAACCTCGAAGCCTTCGAGATTCTGCGCGATCGCGCCAAGCCCACGATCGCCCTGTGCATGGGGGAAGCCGGGCTGATCAGCCGCGTGCTGGCAAAGAAATTCGGCGCCTTTCTCACCTTCGCATCACTTGGAGCCACGAGCGCCACCGCGCCCGGCCAGGTCTCCATCGAGGAGATGAAACGCCTCTATCGCTGGGACGCGCTGGGCGCCAAAACCAAAGTGTACGGCGTCGTGGGCTCGCCGATCGCTCACACCATGTCGCCGGCGATTCACAATGCCGCCTTCGAGAAAACCGGTTATGACGGCATCTATCTCCCGCTGCTCGTGAACGCGGGATACGAAAGCTTCAAGGCGTTCATGGAGAGTTTCCTGGCGTACGAGCCGCTCGATCTGTCCGGCCTGTCGATCACCATTCCGCACAAGGAAAACGCGCTGCGATACCTTCAGGAAAAAGGCGCCGATATCGATCCGCTGGCGGCCCGCATCGGCGCGGTGAACACGATTGTCATCGACCGCGCGGATGGGCATCCGACACTGCGCGGGTTCAACTCCGATTATGGTGCGATCCTCGACAGCATCACCGAAAAGCTCAGTATAACTCGGGCAAAGCTGGCAGATTATCGCGTCGCCGTGATCGGCGCCGGCGGCACCGGCCGCGCCGCGTTGGCGGCCCTGGCCCACCATGGCGCCACCATCGTCGTGTACAACCGAACGCGCGAGCGGGCCGATACCCTGGCCGCGGAGTTCAACGGCAAGCGTGGCAAAGTCGTGGCAGCGCCGTTGGAAAAGCTTTGCGATAGTTGCTGCCAGATTTATATCAACACCACGTCAATCGGAATGCACCCCAATGTTCACGCATCGCCGTTCGGCGATTCGCCTCCGGAGCTGAATCCGCAGACGCTGGTGTTCGATGCCGTGTACAACCCGATCCGCACCCGCCTGTTGCGTGAAGCCGAAGCCGCCGGCGCCAGAACCATCAGCGGCCTCGACATGTTCGTCCGCCAGGCCGCGGCGCAGTTTGAGTCGTGGACCAAACTGCCGGCGCCGATCGATGTCATGCGAAACATCGTCGAAACCCGCCTCTCCCCCAGGTAGCAGGCACGCTCCGCGTGCCGTCGGGCGTGCCGTGCGGACCGTGCCTGCTTACTGAATCTTATTTCCTCTTGGCCGCGATGAACTGCTTCAGCTTCGCCACGGGCCAGCAGTTGAGCACCCGCTGCGGCGTTGCCCAGGCCCGCCGGGCCACGTCGATGCCGAAATTGATTTCCGATAGCTCTTCCGTGCTGTGCGCATCGGTATCGATGCTGAGGGTACATCCCCTCGCCAGCGCCGCACGGGAAGCGTCGTCGTTGAGATCCAGCCGGGGATAGCCGGCGTTGATCTCCAGCGCCGTTCCGCTTGCCGCCGCCGCGGCGAAGACCTTCGCGAAATCCAGCGGCAGCCCATCGCGCCGGTTGATCAGCCGCCCCGTCGGGTGCCCGATGACGTTCACAAACCGATTTTCGATCGCCCGCAGCAATCGCTCCGTCGCCTTGGCCTCGTCCTGCTTGAGGGCAATGTGAGGTGACGCCACGATGATGTCCAGTTCCGCCAGCACCTCGTCCTCAAAATCCAGCCGCCCGTCAGCCAGGATGTCCACCTCGCACCCGGCCAGCAGCGTGATCCCCTTCAGCCGGCTTCCGATCTTGTGAATCTCCTTCACGTGCCTGAGCAGCCGCTCGGCGGTGAGGCCGTTGGCGATCGCCTGGCTCTTGGAGTGGTCGGTGATCGCCAGATATTCGTATCCCAGCGCCTTTGCCGCGTCGGCCATCTGCTCGATGCTTGCCTGTCCGTCCGAAGCGGTGGTGTGGCAGTGCAGATCGCCGCGGATATCGGCGCGGCTCACAAGCTTGGGAAGCTTTTTGCCCAGAGCGGCGTCGATCTCGCCGCGGTCCTCGCGAATCTCGGCATCGATAAATGGAAGCCCGAGCTCCCCATATACGTCGGCCTCGCTCTTGCTCGCCACGGGCTTGATCGGCGGCGCCTCGGCGGTCTTCTTGGCCGCCTTGTCGTATTCCTCGAGCCTGTACAACCCCCATTCGTTGAGCGTCATGCCCATCGATTGCGCCCGCCCGCGGAGCTTCACGTTGTGGTCCTTGGAGCCGGTGAAGTAGAGCAGCGCGGCGCCGAAATTGTCCGTCGGGACGATGCGGAGGTCGACCTGGAGGCCGCCCGCCGTCAGCACGCTGGCCTTGGTCGCGCCCTCGCCCAGGACTCGCTGCACTTCGGGAAATCTGACGAAAACGGAGGAAACCTCCGGCCCGGCCGCCGGGTCTTTCAGGGAGCAGATCAGATCGACGTCGCCAATCGTTTCGCGCCGGCGGCGCAGGCTGCCGGCGATCTCCGCCTGCCTCACCTGCGGCAGTTTCCGCAATCGCACAAGAAGCTCCTGCGCGATCGGCAGCGCCTCGCCGATCCCCATCCGCTGCTGCGCCTGCGAGCGCAGCGAAATCCCATGCTTTATCGCCTCGATCTTCTTTTCGCCGATCCCCTTGAGCCCCGAAAGCGCGCCGCCGTCGATCGCCTTGACCAGCTCTTCCAGATTGGTGACGCCGCGCTCTTTCCACAGAAGGGAAATCGTCTTGGGCCCCAGCCCCGGGATCTCCAGCAATGGCAGCAGCCCGCCCGGCACGCTCGCCGCCGCCTCCTCGAAGTCGGTGCTTCGCCCGGTTTTCACGTACTCGGTGATGATCCGGCAGCTCGACGCGCCCAGCCCCTCGACCTCCTCCAGCGTTCCTTCATCGCACAGCTTGCGAACATCGAAGGTCGCGTCCTTGAGAATCCGGCTGACCTTGGAAAACGCGATCGCCTTGAACGTGCTCTCGCCCTTGATCTCCATCACCGCGGCGAAAGTCCTGAACAAATCCGACAAGTCGTTGTTGAGGGACATCCTTGCGATTTTAGATTTGCGATTGCCGATTTGCGATTTGGAAATGCGCGAGACTCTTCTCTGGGCGATGCCCTTGCATTTCCCCCTCTCCCTCCGGGAGAGGGTTGGGGTGAGGGCCGAGGGAAAGGCGCCCCCAATACCCCTGCCCCCCTGCCCACTCCCGGAGGCAGAGGGGCTGGGACGGAACATTTGAAACAGAATGGAACGTTTTCAGCGTTTTCGCGCCTGGGAAACTCGTGAAAACGTTCCATTCTGTTAATCCCGTTCGGCCCGGCGGTCGCTTGCCTGAGTAGATTTCGTAAATTTGCCTTTCCTGTATCAAGGCGGGTGATTGTCCGGGGTTGGGGTGCCGGGATGGGGCTTGGAAGGCAGAAGGTGCCGCGCAGCGTCAACG
>DATHPP010000190.1:0-2215 GCA_035483795.1 Tepidisphaeraceae bacterium
AGGTGCGAACTCGACCCCACGGCTTCGGCGACCTGCCTCCTGCGAGCCACGCGCCTCACGGAGACGACAAGAGGCGGTCCCGAGACGGTGAGAACCTAGAGCGGGACCGAGGGTTCGAAGCCGCTTCCCTCCAGCAAAGAGGCACACTCCCTGTGGACTCCGGCCATGGTCCAAACGCCCACTCGCCGCTGACCGGGAGACAGGAATGGAAGAGCAGCGCACCGCGCGCCTTGGGACGTGTTTGTGCAAGCTGCTGTGTGGGAAGAACACCGAATGAGAAGCCCGCGTAAACGAGTTCGAACGGCAGATCATCCCGCACACCGCGCATTCTTAGATCGTCAAGCCCACTCTTCTCGATATAGGCGAGGCCCTCTTCAATGCTCGGGAAAATGCGCCCGTCGAACAGGTCCGGCGTGTGCACGATATGACCGCCAGCACGCAAGTCGGCGGCAAACGCACGCACACCGGGAGTCAATCCTTGCGCGTGATGAAAAAGCAGGACTTCCGTCTTTTGTCGGCGTCTACTTGCTCGCAACTCTGTCCGCAAAGGGTCAACCTAGGACCGTCGGCCGCGCCGAGCCGCCTCGATCGCCGCGACGTCGATTTTCTTCATATCCATCATCGCAACAAACGCGCGTTTTGCTTCATCGCCGCCGGCAGCCAGCGCCTCGGTCAGCACCCGCGGCGTGATTTGCCAGGAGACGCCCCAGTTGTCCTTGCACCAGCCGCACCTGCTCTCCTGGCCGCCATTGCCGACGATGGCGTTCCAGTAGCGGTCGGTCTCCTGCTGATCGTCAGTGGCCATCTGGAACGAGAAGGCTTCGTTATGTTTGAACGCGGGCCCGCCATTGAGGCCAAGACAGGGGATGCCGGCGACTGTGAATTCGACCGTCAGCACGTCGCCCGCCTTGCCCGACGGGTAGTCGCTGGGAGCACGGTGGACGGCATTCACCGAGCTGTTAGGAAAGTCTCGGCGTAGAAGCGGGCTGCAGCCTCGGCGTCCTTGTCGTACCACAGGCAGATCGTGTTCTTGGCAATTGCCATTGCTTGTCATTTCGCTTTTGAAGCCAATTCCGGCCCGATTTCCCAGGCACTCGGAGGCGGTTCACAGTCAGCCTCAACGGTGCATCACGAATATAGAAAGCGCTCGCGCCATCTGACGTTCTACCAGCAATGCCTGAAAGGTTATAGCGGTATCAGGGCTGCCGCTTTCACGACCAGATGCGGACAGTGACTCAATCAGGCCGACGGTCCGCTTCGGGTCGAATCCGGCGGTTCGGGCCGGGGGCCCCGCTACCGCAGCTTTGGGATGGGGTGCCCCCCATGTATCGTGCTCGAGCGGTGGCGGCTCTGCCGGAGGCATGTAGGCACGCGATCATCGACGAGGATTTGCTGCAGGATTTCAACGTGAAATATGTCGGAGCGCTGCGCTGTCCCCGCGCGGTCATCCCTTTCATGAAGCCAGATGGAGGACTGGGGCCGTACCATCAACATCAGCGGTGCCAACGCCCGCAACGCCGGCAATCTCAGCGGCGGACCAAAACCGTGGATTCATTGAGACCGAGCCGCCCCACTCGCCGCCCACCCCGATCCCCTGGATCAGGCGCAAGGGGGTCAGGATAGTTGCCGCGCGCCCATTCCATGGCCAGCAAGCTTCCTGGCCGCAATTCGGGGCTCCCGCTGGACTGTTCCTGGCGAACCTGGCGGTGCTGATCTTCAGCGGCAGATCTCCCGAAAGGGTACCGTACCGTCAAGCTGCGTCGATAGCCTCGGAAACTACTCAGCTCCAAACCCCCGCATCGAGCGGGTCCCGCGGACCCTCAGGCGATCAGAGCCAAGACGCTCCCCGTAGCCAGTAGCGCCATACTAGCCTGCGCGAGCCGCCCCTTCATGAAGTCCAGCTCGTCCGGGATCTAGGCGAAGTCACCGCTGGCTCGATCGGTTTGGCTTTAGCAGCCGGCGCATCAACTCGGCTCACTGTCGGAGCCCCCGCTTTTCGGCCCCGCCCATGGTCTCGTCCGTGAGTTTCGTCCGTGAGTTTCGTCCGTGAGTTTCGTCTCGATTTTCCACCTTGCCGTCTTCGACATGGCCGTCGGCCCCCGGAAGCGAGGTTTGCACTTGACTCCGCGCTGGAGGGAGATGGATGCGAACCTTCGGTCCCTGGCGCGGAGGAACCGTTTCTGAGGAAGCAGCCCGGCAGTGCTCCGGTCCCGCC
>DATHPP010000191.1:0-16916 GCA_035483795.1 Tepidisphaeraceae bacterium
GGCGACGAAGCCGCGGAAATTGAGTAACGTTGCCGCGATGTCGGCTAAGAAGCATCGGCGACCGCCGCCGCGGAGCGGCCCAACCGGTCCGGCAACCGATTGGGATTCAGTCAGTCAGTGGTACGACGACCTGGTCGGCGAGTCGGGCAGCGAATATCACCAACAGGTCGTGCTGCCTGGCGCGGTGAGGCTGCTGGGGCTGCGGCCGGGCGAGCGGGCCATCGACATCGCGTGCGGGCAGGGGGTTCTGTGCCGGCGGCTGCATCAGGCGGGGATTATCGTCACCGGCGTGGATGCGTCGGAACAGCTGGTTGAAGCGGCGCGAAAGCGCAGCGGCAGCTCGATTTCCTACCACGTGGGCGATGCCCGCGATCTCTCTTTTCTTTCCCCCGCTTCATTTGACGCCGCGGCGTGCGTGCTGGCGATTCAGAACATTCATCCGATCGCGCCGGTCTTTGCCGGCGTGCATCGGCTCCTGCGGCCGGGCGGGCGGCTGGTCATCGTCATGATGCACCCGGCCTTCCGCGGCGCCGGGGAAACCTCCTGGGGTTGGGATGAAAAGAACCGCGTCCAATACCGCCGCGTCGATCGCTATCTCGCACCGAGAAAAAAACCGATTGTGACACACCCAGGCAGCGACCCGCACCACTATACCTGGACTTTCCACAAGCCGATCGAAGCCTACATCAGCGCCCTGCGCAAAAGTGCAATGCTGGTGGACGCAATCGACGAATGGCCCAGCCACAAGACCAGCACGAGCGGCCCGCGCGCGGCTGCCGAAAATCTGGCGCGGAAAGAGATCCCGATGTTTATGGCCGTGCGAGCAATCAAGATTGGTCGCGCCCACGCCGCGAATGACGAAATCCGAATGACGAATGACGAATCAAGCTCGAATGACCGAAAGACCGAATGACGAAACGATCCGCCTCTGCCAATGGAGGTTTCGAGTTTCAGTCGTTCGTATTTCGAATTTGATTCGTCATTCGTCATTTCGTCATTTCCAATAGGTCTGCTGGCACAACCGCGACTCTTGCTGTATTCCCTTCCGCGTGAAGCAGGTTGAACCGGAGCCGTTCGAGGAACGATTTGAGATCCGGCTGGCGCAGGCCGCCAACCGGATGTTCACCCGTATTTACCAGGACACGACGGTTCTGTCTCCGGCCCGGCTTCCCAGAAAGGGGCCGGGGATTCTGGTCTGCAACCATATCAGCGGGCTGGACCCGATGCTGATCCAATCGGCCTGCCGGCGCATGATCGTGTGGATGATGGCGCGAGAATACTACGACATGCCGTCCCTGACGTGGTTCTACAAGAGGGTGCAGGCGATTCCGGTGGCGCGAAGCGGCCGGGATACCGCCGCTACGCGGGCGGCGCTGCGCGTGCTCGGACAGGGCCGGATCCTGGGGATTTTTCCCGAAGGCCGCATCGAGGTGAATCACGAATTATTGCCGTTCCAGACCGGTGTGGCGATGATGGCCATCAAGACCGGGATCGACGTGTACCCCGCCTATATTGACGGAACCCAGCGAGGAAAAGAAATGGTCGAGGCCTTCGCCAACCGGAATCGTGTTTACATAAGTTTCGGCAGCAAAATTACTTTCGAGCGATCGGACGCGTCCAAAGATCAGTTGGAAGCCCAAACCCAGCGCATCCACCAGGCGGTTTCATTCTTGAGAATGAGCTCGCGCCTGCATACCATATCTCGTTGAGGAACGGTGAGCCAAAGGCCGTGTCGCGGGAGGAATATTCATTGAAGTTTTGTCGGGCTGGCCGCCGATTCTTGATTCCGTTGACTCAATACAGAAACAGGGTTGACTCTACGGAACATTGCGGTACGATAAGTTAGGTAACATAGAACGCAGAGCGCGTACGGCGCATTTTCTCCCCTCCGGAAGACACCGACCGTAATTGGCGGTGTCTTCTTTTTTCGCTTTGCGTGCAGTGCTCAGCCCGGCGGCCACCCGAATCGCCGTCCCGCCATAACATGCAGATGAATGTGAAAGACTGATTGGCCGGCGTGTTCACCGCAGTTGAAGACGGTCCGATAATCACTCTGCCCCAGATCGGCCATCAGCTTCTTCGCCACCAGGAACATCCCCCCAACAAGCTCCGCGTCGCCCGCGGAAAGATCGTTCAGCGTCGCGATTTCCCGCTTGGGGATCACCAGGAGGTGCACCGGCGCCTGCGGGTTGATGTCGTGGATCGCGAGGTAGCGGTCGTCCTCGTAGGCGATCTTCGCCGGGATCTGCTTCTTGATGATTTTGGTGAAGATGGAGTCGGGCATGATCCCCCCAGCTTTCACGCCGGCGGCTCCCATGTCAATGCGTCGATCCGCTTCAACTCCTCGGCCGAGAAGATCAGGTTCTTCAGCGAGGCGATGTTCTCCTCGAGCTGCTTGGCGCTGGACGCGCCGATCAGGGCGCTGGTAACGGCGGGCAGGCGCAGCACCCATGCAATCGCCATCTGGGCCAGCGATTGGCCGCGCTGTCTGGCGATGTCGTTGAGACCGGAGAGGATTCGCCGCCGCTCCTCGACGCTGTGGGATTTCACCCATTGTCGCGGCCAGATGGTCGCCGCCCGGCTCGTGGGCGAAACCTCGCCATCGAGGAACTTGTCGGTCAGCAGTCCCGACGCCAGCGGGGCGAACGCGATGACGCCGGTCCCGAACCGCTCGGTCTGCGGCAGCAAGTCCCACTCGACCTTCCGCGCCAGCAGGTTGTAGTACGGCTGGTGGATCGTGATCGGCGCCCAGCCGTGCTGCTGCACCGTGCGGATGGAGTCGGAGAACTGTGCTCCTATGTAGCTGGAGACCCCGGCATAGAGCGCTTTGCCGTGCTTCACCAGCGTATCCAGGGCGCCCAGCGTTTCTTCCAGCGGCGTGTCGGGGTCGGGGCGGTGGGAATAGAAAAGGTCGAAATAATCGACTCCCATGCGTTTGAGCGACTGGTCGCAACTGGCGATGAGGTATTTTCGCGAGCCCCATTCGCCGTACGGGCCGGGCCACATGCGATAGCCGGCCTTGGAGCTGATGATCATTTCGTCGCGGGGCAGGGACTTGAGGATGCGGCCGCAGACCAGTTCGGCGTTGCCAGGCGGCTTGCCGTAGTTATTGGCGAAGTCGAAGTGGGTGACGCCCAGATCGAAGGCGCGGTAAATGACCTCGCGCGCGACCTGCTCGTCTTTGTACCCGCCGAACGTCTCCCACGCTCCCAGCGACACCGCCGGCAGCAGCAGCCCGCTGTGGCCGCAGCGGCGGTAGGTCATCTGATCGTAACGGTTCTCAGCCGGTGAATAGCTCATGACACGCTTCCCTGTTGCGGCAAAGCACAGTATCGCCACAGATGCACACAGATGCACACAGATAAAATTGAAGAAAGAAGTCTGCAAGCAGCGGTCGTTGAATCTGGACGGCGCTCGGCACGGGCTAAAAACCCGTGTCACTGGAGAGCGTCATTACATCGCGTCTTATCTGTGTCCATCTGTGGCGAATATTATTTCCCGCCGCGGAAGTTGACGTCGAGTTTGTCGAGGACGGTGCGGTCGGTTTCGAAGGTCAGGTCGTTGAAGGAGCCGATCGCGGCGCCGGTGGCGCCGGGGCTGGTGAAGCGGAAGGTGTAATCCATCGGGCCGTGGCCGTTGGCCGGGCCGACGTGGACGGTGAGGGTGAAATCTCCCGCGGGCTGAGTCGTGGGGTTTTTCTCGAGGAATTTGTCGGCCTTGAGCGGGTGAAGCGCGCCCAGCAGCGCATCGACCTGGGCGTCGTTGGCGTCGCCTTCGCCGCCCGACTGGATGATCCATTTCGATTTGGGCAGGGCGGCGGCAAGGCTGGGCTGCGTCGCGGGCTGGGTCGAAGCCTGCGTGGTTGGCTCGGTTGTCGGCACCGTCGGGCCGAGAACGGTCTTCTCCTGCCTCCGGGCGAAGGTGTACTCGTGCTGCTCGGCGGGACGCGTCGCCGGCTGCGTCGTCGCCGGCCGGTCGACCGAAAGCGTGAAGCTTTCCACCTGGGCGGGATCAATGTCAACGACCTTGCGATCGCGAAGATCGAGCGCCGTCTTGTTGAACGAGTTTTGGCTGGTCGTCGAGACGGTGACGATCGGGCCGTTGTTCACATAGGCGTAGACGTTCTTTTGCAGCACGCTGTCGAATCGCCCGAAGTCGATCGTGGTGCCGGCAGGCTCGGTCGCGGGGGCGGTTGCGGGCTGCGAAGTCGGGCTGACCGTGCTGAACCAGACGCTCATCACAGGATGCGCAAGGCCGTAGCTGGCCGGAGGCCCCGGCTTGGCGACGAATTCGTTGGCGTTCAAATCGGTGATGGCAAACAGCAGGTTCGACACCTCATTGGAGTCGGCGGGCATCTCGGCGGGGTGGGTGATGACCCAACTCGTCCCCTGCCTTTGGAGCTTGAGTGTCTTGCCGTTCTGAGTGAGGGCGATCTGCTGGATCTGATCGGTGTTGACCTCGGCCAGCTTCTTACTGCGATACGAGTCGGCGTCTTTGCCGAACTGGTCGTAGGCGCTGGAGGAGACGATGTCAGGGGCGGAGCGGTCGTCGACCAGCACGTACATCGCGTCGGAAATCTGCGATTTGTCGCCGACCGAGATCGTGTGGGTCTTGCCGTCGGCTGTGGCCAGTTGGATGACGTAGTTGGGATGATCCAGGCCAACAGAAGTTTTCTGGTCGGCGGGAAGCTGGCCGCGAGGCGTCAGGCTCGTGACCTGGCGAAGAAGCTCGTCGACGGCAAACGAGTCAGCCGGGGCGTTGACGGGGCCGGTGAGCCGCCATTGCGAACCGGATTTTTCCAGCGCGATCTTCTTCCCGTCCGGCTGAGTGATCGAAACCTGTTTCACGTTGTTGGAGTCGACGTCGAGCAGCTTGCTGGTCGTCTGTGCCGGTGGCGGTGCATTTTGGCCTTTGTAATGCTCGAAGGCGAAATATCCGCCGACGACGGCCAACAGAACCAGAAGCAGGATGGTGGTCTTGAAGTTCATCGATGTTGAGTGCTAGTCGCGTCGTGAGAAGTAGACCCCGACGCCGCAGAGCAGGACGGCCAGCGGCAGGAGCACCAGCAGGACGCCGACGCGCCAGAAATTGAGCGTCGCCGGGCTCATGTCGGAGATGCGGCTGACCTGAAGCGCCGAAGGGCTCAGGGCGATCATCGAGTCCATCCTCGCGCACCAGAACGCCGCGTTGGCGGCAAGCTCGCCGTTGCCAGGGAAGCGGGCGACGAACCGGCCTTCATTGCGGGCGATGTCCGGATCGGGGATGTCGAGATAGCGATCGAACGCGAATGTCGCGGCGCCGACTACGACCAGACGCCCGCCGCCCTGTTTCTCGACCGCGACGCCCGCCGCGATCGGCGCCGCAATGTCGGTTTTGGAATCGAAGGTCGGCGGGGTGCCGCTCTGGAGCCCATTGATGTCGGTCTCTCCCCAGCTCGCAGGCGCCTTGGGCTCTGTCGGGAGCGGCAGCAGCGTTTTGGCGGTGTAACCCTTTTGATCGTGACTCTTGATCACGACCAGCGGGTACAACAGGGAGTCCAGGTTCTTGAGTGGTCGGGCCAGCTCGGCGTCGCCGTAATCCTTTACATCCCATACATAGGGCTGGCGAAGCGCCTCCTGCCAGGGATCGATTTTGCTGGTATCGCCCGGCGGGGGTGGCAGTTGCTGGTGGACGGCAATCGCTTCCGAGCGGATATCGACGCCCCAGTTTTGCATGACGCTGGCGAGGTTGTCGGATTGCGGGCCGACCAGAACGATGGCCGAGCCACCATGGCCCAGGTGCTCGGCGAGCTTGGGCCCGATCGGCTCGGGCCCGCCGGCCATCTGGCCGCCGTAATCCAGCACGACCCAGACGGCGTCTTCGATGGCGCTCCATTCCGGCTCCGGCGCCGCGGGCATCTGCTGCTGCATCTGCGCCTGCATGGCCCATTGTCCGGAAAGGTCTTTCTCGAGGACCTCGAAGTTGTAATCGCGGAGGCGCTCGGCCCAGCCGGACAGCGGGCCGCCCGCAATGAACGGCGGGAATCCGGGGCTGGTCATCGGCTGGCCGCCGGGACGGAGGAAAACGATCTTGGGCTTCTTGGCGGTGGTGAGCGCGACGATGGCGCTGGTGATCTGCTGCTCGCCGGCAAAGTTCGGGCTGACTTTGCCCTCCGAATACATCTTCACATTGTTGTTCTCGGGCCAGACCTGGGTTTCGGCGAGGATTCGCCAGTCATTGGGGCCGAGGACCAGGATTGGGTCGGGGACGTTGAGCGCCCGCTGAAGCTCGTCGACTTTCAGCTCGCCGAGCTTGCCGATCCTGGCGATCTGGTCGTCGGCGATCTTCTTGATCTCCTGGTGGCGCGGAACGCTGTCGGCGATGTACTGATGGATCGCCGGGGGCACGCTCGCGTCACTTTTGAACTGATCGAGGATCTCGGCGATCTTGCCTTCGAGCTGCGAGACGGTATCGAGGGTGTCGTGGACGGAGGTCGTGATCCCCTTGTAATCGGGATGATGTTCCTTGAGCCGGCGGTCGACGGTCGCCTTGTTGTCTTCCAGGCGTCGCGGCACTTCCGTCTGGATCGTGTTGATCGCGGCGCGGAGGAGCATGCCGTTCTTGTCGTTGCCCAGCGAATCCGTGGTCAAGTTGCCGACCTTTTCCGCCTCGGTGGCCGCCAGTTTGGTCAACTGCTTGTAGACGCCTTCGTATTGGCCCAGGTAGTCCTGGTAGCTCTTGATCTCCTTGCCGTACCGCTGGTCGAGCTCGGTAATCAGTTGATCGACTTTTCCCTTCTCGGAAACGGGATCGATCGCTTCGGTGCTGATGTGGCTGGAAGCACGCTTGTAATTGTCCAGCAGATCGGAAACGAAGGCCGGTTTGTTCAGCGGATGCGGCGTGTCGGAATTGGGGTTGGATTCGGTCTTGGTATACAGGCTGACGATCTTGATGTCCGTGGTCAGGTCGTGCAGCACGTTAAACGTCTGCGGCTTGAGGCTGTTGACGCCCTGGGCGGTCGTGTCGATCCGGCGATCGTTGGCCTGAGCGATGTAGGTGATCAGCCCGGCCACGACGATTGCCAGCACGATCATCAGCGCGACGTTGGAGCCGTACTTGGCCCAGCGCTGCGATTGGCTCTCGGCCTGATAAGCCGGGGATTCCTTGTCGGTTTCTTCGGCACTCATTTCCAGCGCCTCGATTCAAGCACTTTCACAGTGAGGAACAGAAAGACCGCGGTGGTCAGGACGAAGAAGACGATGTTGCCCGTGCTGAGCACGCCGCGGGAAAAATCGCTGTAGCGACGATAGACCGCCTGATCGATCACGGTGCGGAACACGGGGCGGAGGCTGGCATATTGGGCGATCAGGTACGGGATCACCGTCGCCAGGCACAGAAGAAGAATGGCGAGCACCACTGCCACGATCTGATTGCGCGTCAAGGACGAGCAGAACAGGCCGACGGCGACGAACAGCGCACCGACCAGAAAAATTCCCAGATATCCGCTGAAGATCGGCCCAAAATCCGGGCGGGAATACAGCGTCAGCAGAACGACGTACAAGAGCGTCGGCAGCAGCATGACGACGAGCAGTCCAAGGTTTCCGAAAAACTTGCCGATCACGACTTCGCTGTCGCTGACCGGCGCGGTCATGAGTGTTTCGATGGTGCCGCTGGCCCATTCCTGGGCGAGCAGGCCCATGGACAGGACCGGCACGATGATGACCAGGAACCAAACCATCCAGTCGAGGGTCGAGCGCATCGCCGCCGCCTGGCCCGGCTCAAAGTCCCGGTAAAACGCGAAGCCGCTGGCGATCAGGAACGTGATGATCACGACGTACGCGATCGGCGAGTAGAAGTAGCTGCTGAACTCTCGCCGTGCGATGGCCATTGCCCGGTTCATGCTTCCTCCCCGGGCCGGCCCATCGCCTGGGTGGCCATCAATTCCACGAAGAATTCCTCCAGCGAGCCTTTTTCCAGTCGAATTTCGCGAAGCGGCCAGCCGCTCTGGATGACGGTGCGGGCGACTTCCTCGCGAACGTCGCGCGATTCCTGCGAGCGGATGGCGGCGGTGACGTAGCCTTCGCTGCCGCGATGCTCCCCGTTGAGAAGCTCAACCTTGCTCACGCCCGCCACGCGCGAGAGAGTGTTCTTGACCTGCTCCGATGGCCCCCGGCACTCAACCAGCACACGCGACTGAAGCCGCCGGCTGGTCCGCAATTCCTCCAGCGTGCCTTGCGCGACGATTCTTCCCTGGCGAATAAAAATTGCACGGTCGCAGGTCGCTTCAACCTCCCGCAGGATGTGGGTCGAGAGCAGGATCGTGTGTTGCCCGGCCAGTTCCTTGAGCAGATTGCGATGCTCGATGACCTGTGTCGGATCGAGGCCGACAGTCGGCTCGTCGAGAATCAGCACGGCGGGGTTGTGCAATAATGCATCGGCCAGACCCACGCGCTGCCGCATGCCCTTGGACAGGTGGCCGATGACGCGTTTGCGGAAATCGGCCAGCCAGCATTTCTTGACGACGTATTCGATCCGCTCGTTGCGTTGGGTGCGGTCCATTCCGCGGAGCCGGCCGCGGAAATGCAGGTATTCCTCGACCCGCATTTCGCCGTAGAACGGCGTGTTTTCGGGGAGATAGCCCAGGCTCTGCCGCACCTGCTCGGACTGGTGGAAAATGTCGAAGTTGTTAATCGTCGCCCCGCCGCTGGTCGGCGGGACGTAGCAGGTCAGCATGCGCAGCGTCGTCGATTTGCCGGCGCCGTTGGGGCCGAGAAATCCGACGATCTGGCCCTTGCCGACCTCGAAACTGACTTCATCCACGGCGACGACGTTGCCGTAGGCTTTGGTTAACCGCGAAACCGAAATCACCTTATTCCTCCGCGAGGAATCGAAGCGCGGCCGGATGCAAGCAAAGTATTCCGTCCGCGGGAGTAGGGAGAGGATAGGTACGGCGCAAGCCCGTCCCTTGTCAAGCGCCGCACGCGAGCGCCTCTCTGCGCTATGCTACGTTTTGTCCAGCAGCGGCGTTGAAACGTTCGGGGAAACGGAGCGTCGGTCCTGCCGCTAAACACAGGGCTTACAGTTCCTCGAGACGCTGCTGCTTGTCGAGCTCCAGCAGCGCATCGATGAGGGGATCGAGGTTTCCCGCGACGATCTGGTCGAGGTTAAAATTCTTCTCACCTCCGCCTTCGCCGCCCAGGCGGTGATCGGTGCAGCGGTTCTGGGGGAAGTTGTAGGTGCGGATGCGCTGCGAGCGGTCGCCGCTGCCCATCATGGCTTTGCGGGTACTGGTGAGTTGGGCGTGCTGTTTGGCCCGCTCGGTTTCAAAGAGGGTGGCCCGAAGCAACGCCCAGGCGCGTTCCTTGTTTTGCGCCTGGCTCTTGTGCTCGGTCATTTTGAACTGGAGGCCGCTGGGCTTGTGCCGGATGAACCAGCCGGTCTCGACTTTGTTGACGTTTTGCCCGCCCGGCCCGCCGCCCCGACAGCCGAACTCTTCCACGTCTTTGAGGTTGATGTCGATCTTGACGTCCGGCATCTCGGGAAGAACCGCGACGGTCGCGGCGGAGGTATGGATCCGACCCTGAGCCTCGGTCTCCGGGACGCGTTGCACGCGATGTCCGCCGCCCTCGAAGCGGAGATGGCGGTAGGCGCCCTGGCCCTTGATGTTGACGATGACTTCCTTGAACCCGCCGCGTTCGCTGGAGGAGAAGTCGTTGACCTCGAACTTCCAGCGGTGCATCTCGCAATAGCGGCGGTACATCTCGTACAAATCGCGGCCGAAGAGGGCGGCCTCTTCTCCGCCGGTGCCGGCACGGATTTCCAGGAAGAACGAATCGACCGCATTGTCTTCCGCGGCGAGGAATTCATCCTTCAAGGATTCGAGAAGCCCAGCGGCTTTGGCTTCCGCTTCGGGAATCTCCGATGCGGCCAGCTCTGCCATTTCCGCGTCGGATCGGTTGCCGGCCAGTTGCTTTAGCTCCGCGACCGCATCGGCGGATTTGCGATACTCGCGATACCGGTCGACCACCGGCTCAAGTTGGCCCTTTTCTTTGCTGATCGCGACCAGCCGTTGCGAATTGCTCAGGGTCGCCGCGTCATTGAGCTGGTTCTCCAGCTCGGTGAAGCGGTTCAGTTTTTCGTCGAGCTTTCGGATGAGTGGCGCCGGCGCGCTATCATGGGTTGTTGCCATGGCTGAATTTCCGGTTGATTTGTGTCGGCGGAGGAAACGCAAATGGGGAATGAACGCCGGAAGCTAACGCGCCCAGAGCAAGCGAGGAAGATGACGGAGTACAAAGCGCATAGTCCATAATACGTTCAACGGACGTGCCGGTTTTCTCGATAAGCGCTGCATTTGGAGTATGACGTTTCACTCATGCCGTGCGGAGCTTTGTTTCGTGTTCCTTGAATTGGCTTAGCTTGATCCGAGCGCCGGGGAATCGAGCGATAATCTCCAGTTCCCCGCCCAGCGCCTCGATGATCCGACGAAGAGTGGTAATCTGCATGTCGTTCTGTGACTCCAACTGAGAGAGGGTTGGCTGCTTGATGCCAAGCGTTTCGGCAACCTGCTCCTGCGTCAGCCCGGCGACTCGGCGGATTTCTGAAAGCAGCATCTCTGTCAGGTTCTCGCGCACGCCTTGTTCGATTCGAGTGCGCCGCTCAGGCGTCATGCGCCCGATCAACTTGTCCCAGTTGTGTCGTCCGGCCATTAGATCTGCCCTTCCTTTCGGAGTTCCTCAAGGTGTACGTCGTAAAGCTCGTCAGCCACCGGAACCATGCGCTGATAGAACCGCTCGTCGCCTGTCTTATCGCCGCCGATCAGAAGAATTGCGAAGCGACGGGGGTCGAAGGCGAAGAAGGTGCGAAAGGGATGACCGCCGCACTGCGTTCGCAGCTCTTTCATGTTCACGTGGCGAGAACCTTTGACGCCATCGACGTGCGGGCGGCCTAACGAGGGGCCAACGCGCCGCAATAGCTCAACGCTTCTGGCAATGGCATCCTGCTCGCGTTCAGCCAAACTCTCCCACCACTGCCCGAATTCATCGGTATACTCCACTTCCCACACATGTCGCATTATAGGTTATAGCCAATATCTGTCAAACTGCGAATGGTCGCGGCCAAACTATAGATCTGCCCTCGGGGCAAGAGGGCAAAAGATGATGCGAGATCATTTATGGACCGGCGCGTGCGGTTCCGACTCTGCCGCCTGCTCGACCAACTCGATGGTCTCCCGGGCGGGCTGCGGGCCGGCGCCGGCCCGGCTGTGGAAGCGGAGGTTCGGGAGCCGGAGCACCGCCTGGCGAAGGGCTTGCTCCCAGCGCACGCGGATCTTGGCCAGATCGGGGTCGTCGGCGAGGAATCGCCGGTGCCGGGTCACGTCCAGTTCGTCGGTGGGATAGACCAGCAGATCGATCGGAGGCCCTACAGTCACGTTCGATTTCATCGTGGAATCGAGCGAAAGCAGGGCATACTTGGCGGCCTCTTCCAGCGTCGTCCGATCGAACTGGATGCCGCGGTCGAGGATCGGCCGGCCGTATTTGCACTCGCCCACCTGAAGGTACGGCGAGTCTTCTGCAACCTGAAGCGGATTGCCCTGCGGATAGATCAGCACCAGGCTCGGCGGTTCGCCTTTGACCTGCCCGCCCAGCAGGAAGTGGGGGTTGAAGTTGTAGCCGTCCTTCTCGAGTGCCGGGCGATCCATCGCCGAGACCCGCCGGACCTGATCTCCGACGACGCGGGAGGCGTCGTAAAGCGAGGGGGCCGACGCCAGCCCGCGGCCGGCGTCCCAGTCGCGGCGCAGCAGCGTCATGATCGACTGCGTCATCGACAGGCTGCCGCTGCTGAGGATCACAAAAACGCGCTCCCCGGCCTGCACGAAGGTGTGCATCTTGCGGACGGTGTTGACCTGATCGTACCCCGCGTTGGTCCGCGAGTCGGAGGCCATCACCAGCCCATGTTTTGTCACGATGCCAAGACAGTATGTCATCCGTGTTCCATCCTAGCAGAGACGCGGTGAGGTTCTACGCCCGCCAGAGAGTTTAGCGGCCCCGCCTGCGGGGCGCGCTGCGGAGCAAGCCTCTAAAACACCGCGCGGTGGGTTGGCACATTGTGTGCAGAGGCGGTAATCTGTTCAATAACCCTTCCGCTGCGCCGATCGCCTATGCTTATTCACATCGGCTACGAGCTTATTTTCGAGATTCCCTCGCCGGTCCCGATGATGCTGATGCTGTACACGCATCCGGATCACGCCGGCCGGCTTCGTCAACCCGAACGGCTCCAGATCGAGCCGGCGACTCCGGTCGATGAGTTCACCGACTGGTTCGGCAATCACGCCGCCCGGCTTCTCGCCCCGCAAGGCAAGCTACGGATTTACTACGACAACGTGATCGAGGACAGCGGCGAGCCCGAGCCGCGGATCAGCGGGGCCAGGCTCCATTCCGTCGATCAGCTTCCCCGTGAGTGCCTCCAGTTCCTGCTGGCCAGCCGGTACTGCGAGGTCGATCGCATGCTGGAGATGGCCTGGGATTTGTTCGGCAAGACCCCGCCTACCTGGGAACGCGTGCAGGCGGTCATGGACTGGGTGCACGCCAACGTGAAGTTCGGCTATGAGTTCGCCCGGCCCACTAAAACCGCGTTCGACATGTGCGGCGAGCGGCAGGGCGTCTGCCGCGATTTCCAGCACCTGGCGATCACGCTGCTGCGGGCGCTGAACGTTCCGGCGCGCTATGCGACCGGATATCTCGGAGACATCGGCGTGCCGCCGGCGCCCTTTCCGATGGACTTTTCGGCGTGGTTCGAAGTCTACCTCGGCGGCCAATGGTACACCCTGGACGCACGCCACAATGAGCCGCGAATTGGACGCATTCTTCAGGCAAGGGGGCGGGATGCGGTCGACGTGGCGCTCACCACGTCATTCGGATCGGCCCGGCTGGATAAGTTCAATGTGTGGACAGATGAGCTGAAGTATTGAATCGGAATCGCCTTCGCAAGCGTTTCCTGCAATGACGAAATCCGAATGACGAATGACGAATCAAATCCGAAATACGAATGACTGAAGCACGAAACTGCGGCGGACCGAAGCCCCTGTTTCGTCATTCATATTTCGATCATTCGAATTTGTTTCGTCATTCGTCATTCGAGTTTCGAGTTTCAACGGCAGCTTGCTGCTGTTGCTGTTCTTGCTGCTGATTGAGCAGATCGATGTGCGGCGTCTTGCCGCCGGGAAAAATCGGGATCGCCAGCGACTGGAGCCGCTCCGCGGCCAGCTCCGGTGGAACCACCCGCAGCTCCTCGCTGTGAACCGCAACCTCGATCGACTCCTCGGCCTTGCCGCGATAAATCCCCTTGTTGGGCGGAACGTCGCCGAAACCTCTCCCGACCGCGACCTTGACGAAGTTCCCGCCGACAATGCAGTTGTTGGCGGCATCCAATCCAACCCATCCCGCCGAGGGAAAGAGCAATTCGCACCACGCGTGGGTCTGCGTGAATCCACGATACTTCTGGGCGTCGGGATGAATCAGCCCGCTGACATACCGCGCCGGGATCTTCAGCGCCCGGGCCAGCGCGATCATCAGGTGGGTGAAATCCTGGCAGACGCCGGAGCCGTGCTCGAGGATTTCCGTGATTGGACTGGCGGCGTTGGTGACGCCTTTGCGGTAGGTGAACTTCTCGGCCAGCAAGTGCAGCATCCGCAACGCCAGCTCGCCCAGCGACATGCCTTCTTCGGGGCCGAGCAGCTCGACCAGCTCGCGCAGCTTCGGGCAGTCGACGATCGGGCCGCCGAACTGGAGATAGTCCCAGTTGGAATAGTCGAAGGAGTCCGGCGAGATCGGCCAGCGATCGGCAAACCGCTCGGGCTGCACGCGAATCCGGTCGGTTTCAACCACGCTGGTCGCCACGATCCGAATCTGGTTATGGAAGGAGTTGACGGTGAATGCGTGCACGCTGTTGCCCAGCCAGTCGAAGTAGCTGAACGCGCTGGTCGGCGGTCCGACCGCCAGCGTGAACGACAGCCGGTGCTGGTCCTGTTCCTGCCGCGGGGCCATCCGCAATTCCATCACCGATTCGCTGATCAGGTCGGAGTAGGTGAGATCGGTCTGATGCGTGAGTTTTAGAAGCATTGGGCTCTGTCTGTATCGATGCAAGTGAAACGTAAAACGTGAAACGTGATGAAATGCCTCGATTGGGGAAGCTATTCTCACGTTTTACGTTTCACGTTTCACTTGCCACCTTGCGCAGTCGGGACTCAATGTAGAAAATAGGTTCGTTGTATCGCTCCGGCGGTCTCGGCGATCTGGGTCCGGATGTTCTGAAGATAAGCGGGAAGCCCGGCGGTCAGGATTTCGCCCATCTCGGCGTATTCGAGCTGCGTATCGAGGCGGCCGAGAATCCGCTCCGCCGGGTCGATCGCCAGCGGGTTCACCTCGCCGCGAATCTTGGCGATCGCCTCGTGGGCCAGCGCCACCGCATAACGGATACTGCGCGGGTAATTCCGCTCCAGGATCAGGAACCATGCCACGCGCAGCGGGTCCATGTCCCCAATATGCTGGCGGCGATACGCTTCCAGCGAACAGCAGCACCTCAGCACCGCCATCCAGTGAATGTTCCGCAACGCGCCTTCGAGCCGCTGCCCGGCGGAATTCAGGATCCCGTAACGCGTCTCGATGATCCCGCAGCTCACGTCGATCCGCTCCAGATACTTTCCCAACTGCGCAAACAGCCAGCGCTGATCGTGGTCGAGCGTCTGATCGGTCAGGCCCTGGAAGAGCATGGAGCCGGTCATCACATGCCGGTAGAAATTGTCCGGCGATTCCTCAAAACGGGCCGGCGCGTCGTCGCCGCGAATCGACCAGTAGAGCGTGTTGACGCACTCCCACATCTCGGCGGAGATGTTCTCGCGGACGGCGCGGGCATTCTCGCGGGCGCGGGTGACGCAAGTGATCAGGCTGTTGGCATTGTCGCGATCGAACGTCATGTAGCGGGGGATGCCGGCGCCGGCCGCCGTGGCCGGGAGCGCGCCGTCATGCGGCGCCGTGCGCGTGATGGTCATCACGCTGCGCCACTGCTGGTCTTGAAGCTCGGGCGCCAGATCGCCCACGTCGACCAGCAGGTTGGAATTCACCAGCAGTTGCCGGGCGACGTGCTCGGCCCGCTCGATGTACCGGGCCAGCCAGTACATCGAATCCGCATCGCGCGCCAAGAGCGGACGATTCGCCTGGTGTTGCGAGAACTTCGGGACGGTGGGAAGCGGGATTTGGCTCATGGATGGTTCACCGTCAGTTGCCGTTCGTCAGGGCCGCCGCATGTCCGTTTTCGACGAACTGCGGCGACTCGTCCCCATCTTCCAGCACCCACGTGTCCTTGCTGCCGCCGCCCTGGGAGCTGTAGACCACCAGACTTCCCTTGCGGAGGGCCACGCGCGTCAGCCCGCCGGGCATGACGATCACCTTCTCGCCAAACAGAATGTACGGTCGCAGATCGATCCGACGGCCCTCAAAGCGACCCTCCACCAGGCTCGGGTGCTGGCTCAGCTCGACGACCGGCTGGGCGATGAAGTTCCGCGGGTCGGCTTCGATCTTTTTGGCAAATGCTTCTCGCTCCGACTTTGCCGCCTGATGACCCATGAGCATGCCGTATCCGCCCGATTCGTTGGTGCTTTTGACCACCAGTTGATCGAGGTGCTCGAGCACGTATCGCCGATCGTCTTCCTTGGCGCAGATGTAGGTCGGGACGTTGGGCAGGATGGCCTCCTGGTTGAGATAGAATTTGATCATCGCCGGGACGAAAGGGTAGATCGCCTTGTCGTCGGCGACGCCCGTGCCGGGCGCGTTGACCAGGGCGAGGTTTCCGCTGCGGTAGGCGTTCATCAGGCCCGCGACGCCCAGGCCGCTGTCGGTGCGGAAGCAGAGGGGATCGAGAAAATCGTCGTCGACGCGGCGATAAATGGCGTCCACCCGCCGCAGCCCGCCGGTCGTGCGGGCGTAGACGAACGAGTTGTCGACGATCAGGTCGCGCCCTTCCACCAGCTCGACGCCCATCTGCCGGGCCAGGAAGCTGTGCTCGAAATACGCCGAGTTGTAGATGCCCGGCGTCAGCACGACGATGCTCGGGTCCTCGGCACGGGTGGCCGCGACGTACTTGAGGCACTGGAGCAGGTTGTACGGATAATCTTCGATCGCCCGCACGCGGTAGGCGCTGAACAGGGCGGGAAAGATGCGCTTCATGATGGCGCGGTTTTCCAGGACGTAGCTCACGCCGCTGGGCGTGCGGCCGTTGTCTTCCAGGACGAAGTATTGCCCGCGCTTGTCGCGCACCAGGTCCGTCCCGCAGATGTGAATGTAGATGTTCCGCGGGACGTTCACGTGAAACATCTCGCGGCGAAACATCTTCGCCCCGTAAATCAGCTCCGGCGGAATGACCCGCTCGCGCAGGATGTGCTGCTCGTGATAGATGTCCTGGCAGAACAGGTTGAGGGCGGTGATCCGCTGGGCCAGCCCGCGTTCGATCACGTCCCATTCGTCGCCGGGGATGATTCGCGGGACCAGGTCGAAGGGGAAGATCTTTTCGACGCCGCGTTGATCGTTATAGACGGTGAAGGTGATCCCCTGGTTGCGAAAGGTGAGGTCGGCCATGCGGACGCGGCGGGAAAACGCCTCGGCCCCCATCCGGCGTAGCTGGTCCGCCACCGCCCGGTAATGCCCCCGCGGCTCCCCCGGCGCGGCGAACATCTCGTCAAAAAGCCCGTCGACCTCGTATTTGTCAAACATGTACGGCCGATCCGATCTCTCGTGTCGACCTCGCGCCAAGGACAAGGAATTCTAGGGAACTGGCCACCCATGGCAAGGGCGCAGGGAAGGCCGGTTGAACCACAGAGGCCACAGTCTTCGACCCTGAGCTCAGACCGAAGGGAGAGCACAGAGGGAAAGGCACAGAGGGACAAA
>DATHPP010000192.1:0-4930 GCA_035483795.1 Tepidisphaeraceae bacterium
GAAGGTGGCGGTGGCGTTGTCATCGGTCACGCCCTGGTTGGAGCCGGAAAACAGATCGAGATAGTTGGGCTGGCTGGGATGCTCGATGGCGGAAGAGTTGGTGAACAGCGCGCCCTGGCTCGCCAGCGTGTTGATGTAAGGGGCGGAGGAGTTGCCGATGATCTCGTCGTAGCTGGAGTTCTCCTCGACGACGATCACCACGTGTGCCGGCGTGGGAACCGCCGACAAAAGACATCGCCCCTCGATCGCCTCGACCAGCTTGGGTTTGGATTTTTCACGTTTGGAGAGTTTGGATTGATTGGTTGAGTTGGATCGGCTGGCGTTGCGCGTGGGCTTTGGCTTCATGATTACGTCCTCTCATCGTTGCTCCCACTCGCTGGCTACCTAGCGGTTCGGAATTGTTAAGAATTTGAATTAGAAATTGGCTGATTTTTATTTTCGATTGCGCGCGCGAGACGCGAGGCGGACTTCACCAACCGTTTCAACCGGCAACTTTTGTCGCGCGCACGCCGTGATGTGAGAGGGTAAGCGGGATATCAATCAGGATAAGGCTGAGATTACGGACCAGGTGACGAGCGGCGGACCGGGAGTCGCAATGGCGAGACGATACATAAGTTGCTGTGGGCACCCGTGGGTCACCGGTTATGAGACGGGTGCGGGTTACTGCTTTGCGAGGGTGAGAATGGCCTCGGCGAGGCGATGGTAATCGGCGGCGGCGTTGTAGACCTGGGAGCACGGGCGGATGTAGCAGCCGCCGGACCATTGCATGATGGGGACTTCGATTCGGAATTCGTCGTAAAGGCGGCGCTGGAGGGCCTGCGCCTGTGGGTCGGTCATGGCCGCCAGTGCACCGGGCAGGCGGAGCGTGGCCATTGAACCCAGGAGGCTGCCGTCCAGAGGGCTGATCGGTTGGACCCCCAATTTATGGCAGAGCATGCGATGGGCCCATGTGGCCAGTTGATGATTGTGGTCCATGACACGGTCCCAGCCGAGATCGGCCAAGAAGGCCAGGCCCCGCGGCGCCGCCAGCCATGCGGCCAGGTCGCGGGTCCCCTGCCAGCCGAACTCGGCGACGAAACCTTCGCCGTAATGGTGACTGACGACCAGCGGATGAATCTGCGGCTGTTTGTCGGGATGTACCCACAGAAAGCCGGTGCCCTTGGGAGCGGCAGCCCATTTGTGGAGGTTGCCGGTGTAGTAGTCGGCGCCGACCGAGGGCACGTCGAGCGGAACCATGCCGGGCGCGTGAGCGCCGTCGATCAGAACATCGACCCCGCGTTGATTGCATTCGGCGACGATCCGATCGACCGGAAAGACCAGCGCCGTTGGCGAGGTGATGTGGTCGATGACGAGCAGCCGGGTGCGGGACGAAAGACCCGCAAGAACGATCTCGGCGATCTGCTGTGAAGAGGCAACGGGCAGGGGCAGGTCGATCTCGCGATAGGTTGCGCTCGATCGATCTGCGACAAAACGCATCGCCTTGCGGATGGCGTTGTAGACGTGCGTGGTGGTGAGCAGTTCGTCGGCGGGTCCGAAGGTGAGCGAACGCAGGACGGCATTCACGCCCTCGGTGGCGTTGGTGACAAATCCAAAGTCATCGGGGCGCATTCGCAGCCATTGGCCGATGGCCGTCTTCGCCTGGGTCAGAAGCTCGATGCGCTGTCGCGAAATGATCTCGACGGGCTCGGCCTCAATTCGGCGGCGCCACTCGGTTTGCTCGTCGAAAACACGGCGAGGAACGGCGCCGAAGGAGCCGTGGTTGAGAAAGGTGATTCGCTCGTCCAGCAGCCATTGGTCCCGAAGGCCGGGACGGAGCGCAGCCGGGGGTTGAGTGATCTCAGTCACGCGGCAGAGGGTAGCGAAGGGAGCGGGATTTTCTACGGCGGGCGCAGAAGTCGCGGATCGAATCGGAAGGGCCGGGGACTGCCGATTACCAGCTTGCGGAATTGCGGGTGCGAGGCATTAATCAGGTAGTTATTCTCATCGGGCACGATGACACTGGGAACCCGGAGGACGACGGACTTTGCCGATGCGACCCAGTCATCGCCGATCGCACGAACCGATGCGGGCGGCGGGCGACGCCCCCAGTTTGCCGGCAAGACTCTGCGATCCAGCACGTTGACGAGGCGCTGGTCAAACGTAACAGGAATGAGGCGATAATGCCTGAGCAGTTCGCTGGCTTCAAGATGGACCAGTATTTCCAACACCGCCAGCGCCTGTGAGCCAGCGGTATAGATCATTGCCGTGCCCCTGCTGTTCCACCGCCCGCCAAACCGGCGCGCCTCCTCGCCTTCAAATGCCCGAGCGGAAAACTTTGCCTTGACGATCCGCCAGGCGGTGATCTTCAAGTAAAGACCCCGTGCTCGAGGCGGCCGATCAGGTCTTCGACATCTCTTGCGCCGATTTCCGTTGTGGCAAAATCAAGCGGCGACTGCCCATCCAAGTCCCCACTCGGCGTTGTCAGCCAATGCCGAGCAGCCTCACGGTCCCCTTCGAACAGCTCCAGCGCCCGCTCGAACACGCCGGCGATGCGCAACAGGCGCTCGGATTCCTCAGGCAAAAGCCGCCCGGTCGCCCTGCGGCGCACCAGGGTCCTGGAAGGTATTCGGATTAGATGGGCAACGCGTGCGAGCGGCAGACCACTCTCCTTCTGGAAACGGGGAATGGCGGCGTAGGGAAAGCCGCGTGCCACCTGGCGCACCATTTGCGCTGTGTTCTCGGCGATCACCCCGAGGCTGCGCCAGCGTGCCTCGTGGATCAGTGAATAGTCTGCCTTACGTTTTTGCGCCTGAAAGAGTGTCGTGGCCATATTGGAAGCTTAAGGTGCTCTGGCCGCGATGTCCAATTTTACACGCCATTTGGCATGGAAGGCCGGCTCATCGCTCGCGGAGCTGTTCACCAGCCTGTGTGTCGGGCGGATGGCGCAACGGCAGATAGCGGTAATAGACTTCGAGGGTGAGGGTGGCGAGGGCGGTGGTGAAGACGCGGCCGCCGCGTTCGCCCCATTTGAGGTTGACGTCCCAGCCACCGTCGTCCTGCTGCATGCGGATCAGCGACTCGCGCGTCAGGATGTTCCAATCCTTCCACAGCGGATTCTGCATGTGGAGCATGGAGAGCGACGCGTAATACCAGTAGTACAAATCCGCCCGCTGCATCTCCGGGGGATCGCGGGCGAGGAAGCGGGTGGCTTCGTTGACACCGTCTTCGTCAAGCGGCAGGTCGAGCAGCATGCGGGAGAAGAGCAGCTCGGCGGTCATCGAGGGCGTGGCGCCGGTGTGGGGTTGATAGCCCGCCAGGAGGCGGTGTCGGCCCTCGCCGCAACTTTGGATGTAGCGTTTGGCGCCGGCGAGCGTTTCGGTGGGAATGTCGAAGCCGACCTGCTGAGCACTGTGCAGGGCCATGACCTGCCAGCCAAAGACGCTGGAGTCTCCATATTCGCCAGGGCTGTAGCGCCAGCCGCCGAGGTCGTTCTGGGCGGCGACGATGAATTTGGCGCCTTTGATGGCAGCGTCAATCACGCGCGGATCGCGGGTCATGATGGCGCACTCGGCCAGGGCGTAGGTGGCGATGCCCTGGTCGTACATGTTGGCGCTGTCGGCGCCACCGCCGCGAAATTGGCGGAGGCCGCGGAGATCGCCGTCGTCGTCCTGCTGGGCGATAAGATAGTCGACGGCCCTGGAGACGACATCGCGATAGGGGCCGGGCTTGTCGGGGGTTTCATCGTGGCCGAGGAAAGCCAGCAGCGCCAGGCCGGTGCAGGCCATGTCGTGCTGGCCCATGACGCGGCGGCGGCGGCGGAAGGAGTCGCCCTCGATGCGCGTCCAGTGGCCGTCTTCCTCCTGCACGCGGGCAAGATAGGCCAGGCCGCGGGCGACGGCGTCCTCGGATTCCCTGGTGCCGCCAAACTGCTCAAGCATCGGCTTGCGCTGCTCCGGGGATCGGATGACGGTGAGATCGGGGACGAGCGACTTACCCGGACCGAGCGGGCCGGTCAGGGCCGAGAGCGCGACCTCGGGCTGAATCTGGGCGGAGGCGACCTGGGCGCGGGCGGTGGGGATTCCGCCCATGCCGATGCCGCCGCGACCTGACGGTGATGCCTTGCCGGAGGCGAGAATGGGCGCGGGAGTGATGTCGATCGCATGTGCGGCGCCAACGTCGGATGCGCCGCGCGTGGGGCCGGAGCTGACGGTGGGCGTGCCCGCGTTGATGGGCTTCTCGGAGGCCCGGGCGATGCCGCCGGTGAGTCCGGGTTGGGCAACTCTGGGGCCAACGACATCGGGCGGGACCTCGTCGGCAAGCGAAGCCGCGGGAGCGGCGGCGATCGAACCGCCCAGCTGAGGAGACGGAATCTGGGCGCGGACCACCGGGGTCTGCGCCATCGAGCCGCCATTTGAGGAAATACCAGGAATGCCCGGATTGAGGAGTTGGGAATTTGCGGAAGTGGCTGCGACGTCAGTTCGCGCGACAGGGCGCTGCGCTGCGACCGCGGGGACCGGGGCGGCCGGTCCTTCGGATTGCGCGCGTGTCGAAGTGGAACCGATCTTCCCGACAGCCGAGGCGATTTCCGGCTCGGGGGGATCGATCTCCTGTTCACCGGCTTTGATGGATGGGTGCACGGCCGAAGCCATCGCACTATCCGGAATGGGAATGCGAGAAATTTGTGGGGCCGCAGCGAGCGTGCCCTGGCCGGTCGAGGTGGATGCTTTAGGGGACTGGACGTCGATTGGGGCGCCACTTTCGGAACCTGAATTCGCGATTGCCGAGCCCTCGAGCGGGCGCGTGGTTGGGCCCTGGTGCGATGTGGCATCCGCCAATTGGGGCTCAGAAGCGGCAGCGCGGCCAATGGGGGGCAGTGAGCCATTCACCGCCACTTGCGGCCCGTCTGGGGATGAGCCGACAGCCGCGGCCGGGGAGGCAGATCCGGAGATGG
>DATHPP010000193.1:0-6928 GCA_035483795.1 Tepidisphaeraceae bacterium
CATCGAATCGGTCGCGATGGGGTTGTGCTGGAGGCGGTCGGCATTGCGCAGGATCAGGCCCTGGCCGACCATCAATCCGGTGACATGAGGAGAATAGGTGTAGTATTTCTCCTCCAGGAGGGCCGGGGGAGGCGGCTCGTATTGCCGGTTGGCGGGCAAGCCGCCGACGATGGAGATGACCACGTTGGCCAAAGTGCCGTCCGGGTTCACCACCAGGGAATCATCGAGAATCGGACCGGGCAGCTCGCTACGGCACTGCGGGCAGGAACTCATATCGATGGGTTTGGGCGACGGGACGGCGCCTTCGAAGTAAGCGTGGCCGGTCACGATGATTTCGGAGGTGGGGATCGGCCGTGCCGGCTCGTTGGCCATGGCGAAGTGAACGGTGCGATTGCCGGGCAGGTCGGACGAATCGCGTGCAACATGAACCGGCGGGTTCGGCTCGGGTGTGATTTGCGCCACGCTCCGCTGGCGTTCGACCAGCACGATGCTGGTTGCCGCGGCGCAGACGCCGATGACGATCGCCGCGGCGATGCGCAGGATCCACCGGCTGCGCTTGCGTTCGGCCTCGAGCTCGGCGGCCCAGAGCGCGGAGATCGTCCGCTGAGCGGTCAACGGTGAAGGGCCCTGCGGCAGCGGTGCGTCGCGGATGGAAGCGACGGCCTGGTCGATCAGGTCGCCGGGGTTGTCTGGCGTGGAGTTCTGCATCATCAACGTCCTGTTTCATTGACCAGATCGCCGAGCAATTCGCGGAGCCGGCGGCGGGCGCGGTGGAGCAGGACGCCGACCGCGTTCACCGATGCGCCGATTTGCGGGGCAATCTGCTGGTAGTCCCACCCTTCCAGATAAAACAGGCAGAATGCCTGGGCCTGCTTGGCGGGCAGGGCGGTCAGCGCCTGCCGCAGGCGGTCGGACAACTCCGCGGCTTGGGCCACCTGAATGGGAAGCGCCCCCCCAGCTCGGATCGCTTCCCATTCGACCGTTCCGCCCTCGCGGCGGTTGCGCCGATAGCGTTTGCGCAGCCGGTCCAGGGCGCGGGCGGTGGCCAGGCGGTGCAGTAGCGCTTGCGGATGGACGACCGCCTCGCGACGCCAGACTTTCAGCGCCGCCAGAAACGTCTCCTGGAAGCAGTCATCCACGTCGGCGGCATTCCCCAACAGCCGGTAGAGCGTGCGCCATACGGCGGGTCCGTCCCTGCTGACGATTCCGTCCCAGTCCACCATCCGCGTACTATCGTAGTCGAATTCGGTCCCGACCTTCTTACAGCGGCCCCGGCTCGCGAACGGGGGGAGATTCCTTTATTATGGGCGCCGATGGGCAAGAAGAACCAGGTCGCGCCGCGAAGCTTTGAAGAGGCGCTTGCCGAGCTGGAGCAGATCGTTTCCGAGATCGAAGGCGGGCAGGTTGGGCTGGAAGAAAGCCTGGTGAAATACGAGCGCGGGACGTTTCTGATCCAGCATTGCCGGGGGGTGTTGAACGTGGCGGAGAAACAGATCGAGTTGCTGAGCAAGTCCGCGGATGGTGGAATCGAGAGTTCGCCGATGGAGCCAGAACAGCCGCAGTGAGGTGAAGCGACGTGGTCTGGCGGCCACGGCTTAAACTGGGCGTTCGAGGAAAGTGGTCATGGGTGTAAAGGTTAGCTTCGCGATTCCGCCCGCCGATCTGGATGCGGCAGAGCTGCTCAACCGCCATGCCCGGGTGCTGGGGGATTATTTCAAGACCTTTCGCGGCCGGCTCAGGCAGGCGCCTGGCCGGCTTTTGGATTCGATCGAATACAGCCTGCTGGCGGGCGGGAAACGGCTGCGGCCGGCACTGGTTTTTGAATGCTGGCGGTGCTGCGGGGGCAAACCTGCGACGTTTCCATCGGCGCTGGCCGCGGCCGGCGCCATCGAGCTGATCCACACATTCAGTCTCGTTCATGACGACCTGCCAGCGATGGATGACGACGACCTCCGTCGCGGCAGGCCCACTAATCACAAAGTGTTCGGCGAAGCGATGGCGATCCTGGCCGGCGATGCCATGGTGACGCTGGCCTTTGAGATTCTGGCGACCGACGCCGATTCGTCCGTCGCTCCGGCTCTGGTCAGCGAGCTGGCCCATGCGAGCGGTCCGGAAGGCATGATCGGCGGACAAGTCCTGGATATCGATGGCGAGAATACTTCGCTGAGCCTCTCTGAGTTGCAGCAGCTTCATGCCATGAAGACGGGCGCGCTGCTGACGGCGTCGTGCCGGCTGGGAGCGCGTGCCGCCGGGGCCGGCGAGGAGGCATTGCAAGCAGTCACAGCGTTTGGAAAACACCTCGGATTGGCATTTCAGATCGTCGATGACCTCTTGGATCTGACCTCGACCGCCGAGCAACTGGGCAAAGCGACGGGCAAAGACGCCGCCAAAGGCAAGAACACGTATCCCAGCCTGCTGGGGATCGAGGCCAGCCGCCAAGAGGCTGACCGCCAGCTCAAGCTGGGGCTGGGGGCGATTAAGCTGCTGGAGGGGGAAGCCAAAACGCTGCGAACGCTGGCCGAATTCGTCGTTCGCCGTGACCGTTGATATTTCTACTATCTGCCTGTCATTACTTAACTTGTGTCAGTATTCGTTCCGAACAAGCCCCCGCTGACGGCGTATCAATTTCGGCGCAAGTAGTTTTGCGATATCGAGATGGAACTGAACGAACTCCAAATCCTTCGTCCGGTGGCGTTGAAGAGGCCGATAATCCCGAACAACTGATCGTCCGCGCGCACAAAGGACATTTGGTATGGACGTTCAAAGCGACAGGAAGTACAACGGGCTCGGCGGTAGGGCCTCAAGGCTCCGTGATCAATTTTCAAATCTGGCGGGGTTCCGAACTGCGGAACTTGCGAAGACGAAAAAAGATATGCACAATTCGACATTTTCACCGCTGGCCAGGACGGCGTGAGGTTCTCACGCCGACCCATTGAGCCGGTACGGGCGAGGCATGGATGCCGCGCCGATGGCCCGACTGTGTTGATGGAACAGCGAAACCCACTCGGGAAGGGTTTGGAGGTTTAGTGATGTCTCTGCTTGAAGGGATTAAGTCCCCGGCCGATTTGCGCAAGCTCTCGATGACGGAACTGAGCGAGCTTGCGGCCGAGATGCGCGATGTGATCTTCAACGCGGTCTCGCAGAACGGCGGCCACCTGGCCTCGAACCTGGGGGTGGTCGAGCTGACGATCGCGCTGCATTACGTCTACAACTTTGGCCCGTATCCCGCCGGCCCGGACCGGCTTCTCTGGGACGTGGGCCACCAGAGCTACCCGCATAAGCTCTTGACGGGACGATCCGCACAGTTTGCCAAGCTTCGCAAGAAGGGCTCGGTGAGCGGATTTCCGTCCCCCGAAGAATCGCCCTATGACCTGTTCGCCGTCGGCCACGCTGGAACAGCGGTCAGCACGGCGGTCGGCATGGCCCGCGGCGACCAGCAGATCGGCCGCTCGAACAACGTTGTCGCCGTCGTCGGCGATGCCTCCATCGTGAACGGCCTGGCCTTCGAGGGCCTGAACGGCGCCGGAACATTGCGGCGTCAGATGCTGGTCGTGCTGAACGACAACGGCATGAGCATCAGCAAGCCACAGGGCGCTTTTGCGCAATACCTCGAGCGCGTGCGAGTCAGCGCGACCTATGACGAGGCCAAGAAATTCGCCAAGCGGATTGTGGACGAGTTGCCGGCGCCGGTGAGCCACACGATCGAAGGCGCCTGGGTCATGTTCCGCGAGGGCGTCAAGCACGCCATGTGGCCGAGCCAGATGTTTGAAAGCCTCGGCGTGAAATACTTCGGCCCGCTGGATGGCCACGATCTGCCCGGCCTGATCAACACGCTGGCCGAGATCAAGCACGTTCAAGCCCCGATCCTGCTGCATGTCAAGACGATTAAGGGCCATGGCCATGAGGCCGCGTGCAGCGACCCGACCAAGTTCCACAGCCCCGCGGCGTTCCGCGTCGAAGGCTGCCGCGTCGAGATCCCCAAGGGCAACGGCAAATCGTGGACGACGGCGTTCGCCGACGCCATGATCAAGCTGGCCAACTCCGACCCGCGGGTGATCGCTCTGACAGCCGCAATGCCGGACGGCACCGGCTTGAGCAAGTACGAAAAGGCCCACCCCAAGCGATACATCGACACGGGTATATGCGAAAGCCACCTCGCCGCGATGGCGGCGGGAATGTGCAAGTCGGGGCTGCGGCCATTTGCCGCCGTCTACTCGACCTTCACGCAGCGGGCGTTCGATCAGATCTGGCAGGAAATCGTGCTCAACCGCCAGCCGGTCGTGTTCTGCATGGACCGCGCTGGATTTGTCGGCGACGACGGCGCCGTCCATCACGGCTTCATGGATCAGGCGTTCCTTCGCCCGCTGCCGGGCATGGTGCTGATGGCGCCCGGCGACGAAGCCGAGTTGAACCGCGCGTTGCGACTGGCCCTCTCGCTGGAAACCCCCAGCGCCCTGCGCTACCCGCGCGATAACGTTCCCGCCACCGATTTCGATCAGGCGATCGAGCCTTCGCTTCGCGCGGCTGCATCGCAGGAATGGAAAGTCGGAAAAAGCCGCACGCTTCGCGGAGGCGACGACGCGACGATCGTCGCTTACGGCGCCCTGGTGCAGAACGCGATGCTCGCGGCCGAGGAGCTCTCTGCCGACGGCCTCTCGGTTGCCGTCATCGACGCCCGCTTCTGCAAGCCACTCGACGCCGACATGCTCACCCGCACCCTCCGCCCCGGCCACCCGGTGCTGACGCTCGAAGACCACTCCCTGCAAAACGGCTTCGGCAGCGCGGTGGTGGAGTACGCCGTCGCCCACAAGCTCCCCACCGACTGCATCACGCGTCTGGGCATGCCCGACCGCCTGGTCGCCCACGCCAGCCGCAAGGAGCAGCTCGCCGAGGTCGGCCTCGACCCATCCGGAATCGCCCGCAGCGTCCGGGATGCGATTCGGGAAGCGAGCGCGAACGAGCCGCGCGAGCAGCGAGCGCCGGTCTACGTCGAGCTCCCCGAAGTTCCGGCGCGTTGATTTGCTATCGGAAAATCGGGCGCTCATCACACCGATTTGCGCGCGAAGAATCCGGGGCAGCGCTTCCGGCTCTGCCTCGCGTGGGGTGTTGTTTTCACATGCGACAGCGGCGAGGATTGGGGGATGCCTATACGCCCTCCGCCGACTTGCGAGCAATGTTGGGCACCCTCTTCCGAACCGGGGACCGTTATGCTATTTCGAGCGCCGATGCAACTGGGCGCGCGGAAACCAATTACGATCAGGCGTTTGCAACCACCAGACAAAAGGTGCGTGACGCGATTGACTCTCGTTTAAAGCAGGTTACCGCAGAAGGTAACCTCAGGAAGGTCGAGGAGCTGCAAGCTGCTCGGGCCGCATTCCTCTCGACTGGTCGCATCGGTACTGCAACCACCGATGCAACGATAAGAGGTGCTGTCACGCAATATGAGACGATAATGAAGGGAGCCAAGGTCCGGCTTCTCCGAGCGTATGACGAGGCGGTTCGAGACTATACAAAGAGCTCCCAGATAGAGCGCGCCCAAGAAGTAAAAGGGGTACGTGACAAGTTTGCCTCGTCGCCGGAAATGAGCCGGACACCCCAGGCACGGTCCGCGCAACCGCCTCTTCGCAAATTCACGTCGATATCAGAAGTTTTCGATGCGGTTCCCCAGAGCCTTCGATCCAGCACTCCACAGACTTGGACGGATCTTCAAGTGGCTGCGGGAAACAAAATCAGCTACGCGGACTTCAGCCGCGATGGCAACACGGTTCGAATGAACGTCAATCTTTCTGATTGCGACTTTACGAAGTAGCCTGGTCTGCGAGTGGCGTGATCCGGCAGTGCGCGTTGCGAGCCTTCCCGAACCGATTTCGTTGGTCCCCCCGGGCGACAAATTCTCTGCTTAGCATTTTCGGCGCCGAGCGGACCCCAGGCCGTGCGTACATCGGAGCCGAAGGCGGAGCATCACCACGGCTCTTGCGACCGCGAATTCAGAAGCACCCCAATTTGGCGTGATCGGTGGCTTACCTCTGCCCGCCCGGCGGTCTGGGGAATCTCCGACCGGCCCGGCGGGAACCGCCGAGGTTGCCCGGACCGCCGCGTTCATCGCAATGTTATGATAAATGGCTGGTTTTGGCGTGTTTTGGCGTGTTTTTCGGACTTTTTATAAGCCACAATCGGCCATGGGGACGGATGAGCCAAACCCATTCGGCAATGGGCAACCTGTTCTGAGCCCGTCGAAGGATCGTAAATCGCAAATCGGCCAGCGGCCGCTATATTACCCGCCCTATGTCTCTGGAAGTCGGTATTGTCGGGTTGCCGAATGTGGGGAAGAGCACGATCTTCAATGCGCTGACGGCCGCGGGGGCGCTGGCGGCGAATTACCCGTTTGCCACGATCGAACCCAACGTCGGGGTGGTCGCCGTGCCGGATGAGCGGCTCAAGACGATCAACCAGTTCATCAAGACCGAGAAAATCGTGCCGGCGGCGTTGCGGGTGGTGGACATAGCCGGCATCGTGCGGGGGGCAAGTACCGGCGAAGGGCTGGGAAACAAGTTCCTCTCGCACATCCGGGAAGTCGATGCGATCTTGCATGTGGTCCGGTGCTTCGCCGGGGGGGACGTGATCCACGTCGAAGGCTCGGTCGATCCAATCCGTGACATCGACACCATCGACACCGAGCTGGCGCTGGCGGACCTGGAGACGGTGAGCAGTTCGCTGGACAAGGCGGAGCGAACCGCGCGGGCCGGCGACAAGGACGCCGCGGCCCGCGCCGAAATCCTCCGCCGGGCCAAGGCGCATCTCAACGAGGGCAAGCCGGTTCGCCAGCTCGAATTCTCGCCGGAAGAAAAAAAGATCGTCAAAGGTCTGGGGCTGATCACGGCAAAGAAGGTGCTCTACGTCGCCAATGTGGACGAGAGCGATCTGCACG
>DATHPP010000194.1:0-5768 GCA_035483795.1 Tepidisphaeraceae bacterium
CGTCGACGATGTCGCCGACGCGGCCGACGTTCTTGATGCTTTCCTGGAGCAGGAGTTTGACGTTGGGCATTGGAAATCCTTTAAGTCACTTGTCACTGGTCATTTGTCACTGGCAAGGACGCGCGTCACCACCGATTAGAACGGGATGTCGTCCTCGCTGAACTGCTGCTCGGCGGCAAAGGGCGGTTCGGACGCGGGTTGCTGCGGCGCAGCTTGTTGCGGTGCACCTTGTTGCGGCGGACGGGCCGGGGGTCGAACCGGAGGCCGGGCGGGCGCCGGCGCGCCGCCGGCTTCGTCGTACGAGCCTTGCGGCGGGCCGCCACCGCCATCGCGGGGGCCGCCCATCAGCTGAAAATTGTCGACGACGACGGTGTGCTTGCTGCGCTTGCCGCCGCCCTGCTTGTCTTCCCACGTGTCGTACTTGAGCCGGCCTTCGACCAGGAGCTGCTTGCCCTTCTGGCAATAGGTGTTGATCACCTCGGCGCCTTTTCCGAAGCAGGAGCAGTCGATGAACAGCACCTCGTCGCGATCCTGCCCGTCGCGGGTCTTGAACTTGTGATTGACCGCCATGCCGAACTCGACAACCGGCAACTGGCTCGGCAGATACTTGAGCTGCGGATCGCGGGTCAGGTTTCCGACCAGGATGATGCGATTGTAGTTGGCCATGGGCACTTGCCTGTCGTCGTCAGAGGTTCCGTCCGGTCCGCCTCCCGGTCCATCGAGAAAGCCAGGTCAGTCACAATGACGAAATCCGAATGACGAAGGACGAATCAATGATCGAATGACTGAAGCACGAATGACGAAACCCGAGCAGTTGACGTTTCCGATACTCGTTTCGTCATTGGGTCATTGGAATTTCGAATTTGATTCGTCATTCGTCATTCGCGTTTCGAATTTCCGCGGACACGCGGCTATTCTTTTTCCGCTCCCGCCGGCTCGGCGGCGTGCTCGTCGCGGCGCGGTCCTCGCGGGCGGTCGTCGCGGCGCGGGCGGTCGTCGCTCATGGGACGCTCCCAGCTCGGCCGCTCCTCGCGGATGATCGGCTGCGGCTCGACCGCCTCCATCTCCTTCTGGTTCAGATGATCGGCATCCGTCACCAGCACGCGGAGAACGTTGTCGCTCAAGTTCACGTCGCGCTCGATCGCCGCGACCGAGCTGCCCGGCGCGCGGTAGTAGCAGATGATGTACGTGCCGCGCTTCTGCTTCTTGATCTCGTAGGCGAGCTTCCGCTCGTCCCACTTCTTGAGGACCAGCACCTGGCCCTCGTGCCGCTCGACGATCTGGCGGACCTGATTGGTCGCCGCTTCCAAATCCTGGGCGGCCGACTGGCCGAACAGGAACATCGCCTCATACTGATGCGTTGCTTTTGCCATTGAACACTGCTCCCTAGCATGGGTTTTGGCCGGAGTTATCCCACCGGCCGCCGGGAAAAGCGATCGAACTGGTCACAATGAGCAGTGTCGATCGAAAATAAACTTCGCGTGAAACGTGAAGACGTGAAACGTGATGGGACTGGCATTTATCACGTTTCATGTTTTACGTTTCACTTGTTCCATTACTCAATTCCGTCTTCGCATTAAAACGATTCATCGCCGCCACAATTCCCTGATCCGCCCACACCAGCAGCGCCTCGGCGGCGCGGTCGATGGCGGGGTTGACCTGTTTCCTCTGCTCCTCGGAAAACTTTCCGAGGACATAATCGCGCTGCGGCACGCGGTCGGGCTTTGGATCGATTCCGACCCGCAGCCGCGGGTATTCACTCGTGCCCAGGGCCCGCTCGATGTCGCGGAGCCCATTGTGACCGCCCGAGCTGCCGTTTGCCCGCAGGCGAATCTTTCCGCACGGCAATGCCAGGTCGTCCAGCACGATCATCAGATCGCCATCCGACAACTGATAAAACGCCTTCGCCGCCTGCACGGCCTTGCCGCTCAGGTTCATGAACGTAAGCGGCTTGAGCAGCAGGAACCGCTCCTGCTTTCCGGCGCCCAGGACCGCCGGCCCGTCCAGCGCCAGGCCGTCGAAATTCGATCGCGCCTGTCGGTCGAAATCGGACGGACTTGCGATCAGTCCGATCTTGGCCGCGAGTCTGTCGAGCACCTCGAACCCGATATTGTGCCGGGTGCCGACATATTCGCGGCCGGGGTTGCCCAGGCCAACG
The DNA here is from genome assembly GCA_035483795.1 of Tepidisphaeraceae bacterium. GTDB lineage: Bacteria > Planctomycetota > Phycisphaerae > Tepidisphaerales > Tepidisphaeraceae > DASXMX01. The sequence continues at coordinate 2,159 of DATHPP010000194.1, forward strand.
ACAAGTTTCATACATAATGCCGATTGCCGACTGCCGATTGCCGAATGAAAAACGACGGGCAGCTAATGAGCAATCCGCTTTCAGCAATCCGCAATGGCATTCTACTTCTTCTCCGCTTCGCCCGCGGGCGCGGCGGCGGCTTCTTCCTCGGTGGGCTTGCGGCCGATGACCTCGGGCTCGGTGGCGGCGGCTTCAACAACCTCGACGGGGGCGGCCTCCAGCACTTCCTTCACTGTCGCCACGATCAGATCGCCGTCCTGAAGCACGCGCACGCCCGGCGGCAGCTTCAAATCGCTGATGTGCAGCACCGAATCCTTGGCCATGTCCGACACGTTGTGGCGGATGACCTCGGGAATGTCGGTGACCAGGCACTCGATCTCGAGCTGGCTGAGGATCTGCTGGAGCACGCCGCCCTCTTCTTCGCCCTTGGGTGTCCCCTTGAGCTCGAGCGGCACCGTCACCTCGACCTTCTCGTCCAGACTCACGCGGGCAAAGTCGACGTGGATGATCTCCAGGCCCAGGTGATCGTACTGCACTTCCTTGACCAGCACCTTTTCGCTCTTGCCCTCCAGGGCGAGGTCAAACAGGTGTGTGCCGTGGCCGAGGTGGTTGCTCAGCTCTTTCTTGGGAAGCGTCACTGGAATGACGGCTTCCTTGTGGCCGTACACGACGCCGGGGATGAAGCCCTGGTCGCGCAGCCGCTTGTTCGCTCTCGAGCCCAGCTCTTTCCGCTCCCTGGCGGTCACCTGGGCGGTTTGGGTTGCCATGTTTCAACTCCTCAATCAAATCGCAAATTGTAATCGCAAATTGCAGATCGAAATCTACTCACTGAGCGCTCGTCCTTTGCCGTCGAATAGCGCGCTGACCGATTCGTTGTGGTGAATGCGATGAATCGCTTCGCCAAGCAGATCGGCGACGCTGAGAATCTCGATCCGGTCCTGAATCGGCTCGACCCTGGTGCCGACGGGAATCGTATCGGTCACCGCAAGCCTGGTGAATTCCGCGTGCGAGAGCCGCTCCATCGCCTGCGGGGCGAAAACCGCGTGCGTCGCCGCGATGTAAATCTCGCGGGCGCCGTGATCGCGAAGGATGCGGCAGCCCTCTGTCACCGTCCCGGCGGTGGTGATCATGTCATCCACCATCAGCACGTTCTTGTCCTTCACGTCGCCGATCATGTGAACGGCTTTGGCTTCCGAGCCGCTGGTGCGACGCTTGTCGATGATGCTGATCTCGCCGCCCAAAAGGTTCGCGTAAACCTGCGCCCGCTTGACATTGCCGACGTCGGGCGACACGAAAACTCGATTCGTCAGCTTTAAGCTCCTGAACCACTTGAGCAAAACGGGCGAGGCGCTGAGGTGATCGACGGGAATGTCGAAGAAACCCTGCACCTGCGCCGCGTGCATGTCGACGGATACGACGCGATCGGCGCCGGAACGCTCGATCAGATTCGCGACGAGCTTGGCAGTGATCGGCGTGCGGCCTTCGTCCTTGCGGTCCTGCCGAGCGTAGCCGAAATAGGGAATCACCGCCGTCACCTGCTTGGCGCTGGCCCGGCGCAGGCAGTCGATCCAGATGAACAGCTCCATCAGGTGCGCGTTCACCGGATGGCAGGTCGGCTGCACGATGAAGCAGTCGCGGCCGCGAACGTCTTCCTCGACCTTCACCATCAACTCGCCGTCCGGAAACAGCTCGGTTCGCCCGCGGCCCAGCGGAATCTGCAAGTAATCGCAGACCTTCTGCGCCAGTTGCGGGTTGGCCCGACCGGTGAAGAGCTTCAATTTGTCCGCGTCCAAATGAGACATCGTTCCGCTTGTGATTCTTGATCCTACTCCACCTTCGCCATCTCTTCGCTAATGTTCCCGGCGACAACCGATCCTTCGCGCAGGATGCTCTCCCGCGGCACCGTCGCGAACGGGCCGATCACGCATGCGGCGCCAATGCTGGAGTCGCGGCCGATGAACGTGAACGGGTGGATCAGCGTGTCGGGGCCGACGGTGACGCCGGCCTCGATGTACGTGTTGATCCCGCTGACGATCGTCGCGCCATCCTCGCGAAGCTTGCGCTGAATCCGTTCCTGCATGACCGCATCGACCTGGGCCAACTGCTCTCGCGTGTTGACCGCCAGCACGTCCTCGGCGGTGACCGCCTGCACGGCGACGATCTTCTTTCCCGCGTTCCGCAGGATCGAATAGATGTCGGTCAGATAGTACTCGCGCTTCTTGTTCTCGTTCTTCAGCCGCGAGAGAGCGAAAAGCAGTTCCGGGGCCTTGACGCAGTAGTAGCTGGGAAACACTTCGCGGATTTCCCGCTGCTGCGGTGTGCAATCGATCTGCTCGACAATCTCGACAAACTCGCCCTCGGGATCGCGGATGATCCGCCCGTAGCCGGTCGGATCGTCCAGCATCGCGGTCGCCATGCTGGCATCCGCATGCTCATCGCGATGGGCATCGTGCAGCGTCTTGAGCACCTGCGCCCGGATGAGCGGCCCGTCGCCGGCGAGGATGAACACATCGCCGTGAAAATCCCGCACGTGTTCCTCGCACATCCTGGCCGCGTCACCCGTGCCGAGCTGCTCGGTCTGCTCGACCCACGTGATTCGCTTGTCCGACCCGAACTCGGCCAGAATCTCGTCCTTACCAAACCCGATCACCACCATCACGCGATGGCACCCGGCTTCATAGCACGCGTCCAAAACCCACCGCAGCATAGGCCGCCCGCACACCTCGTGCAGCGGCTTGGGGCGCTTGGACTTCATCCGCGTGCTCTTGCCCGCGGCGAGGATGATGGCGGTGGAAGACATTGCTGATTGCTGATTGCGGATTGCTGAATCGAATTGCCTCTAATCAGCAATCCGCAATCAGCAATCAGCAATCGATCCACTGGCCCGCATGGATTCGAACCATGACAAGCAGAACCAAAATCTGCTGTGCTACCGTTACACCACGGGCCAAAACGCTGACCGGCGATGCTTAATCGTAGGGAGGAAAAGCAATTATGGAAGGGGAGCGGCAAGAAGGATGATGAAAGCCGCGCGTCTTCTGCGCCTCAAGCCTTCAACCCCAGTCCGGCACGTCTCGTCTACCTATTCGGCCTTCCGCCAAACCTCTCGACGAACGGGTGGGTATGGTAGAGGCGACCGCCGCAATGTCAAGGCGACTCAAAAAGGCCAAAAGCGCCTCATATCGCCTCGCAGCCGCAGGGCTGGATGTCCCATGTCCCATGTCCCCTCGCGGAGGGGACATTTGGGGACATTATGGGACATTTGTCATGGTGTTGCTCAATCGCCTGACCGCGGCGTCCCGCCGGTTGTTTCCTCGACTTCGCCAAAAACGTTCCCAAAACGTTTCAAACGTTCCACACCATCTCCTCCCCAATCTCTTTGTCTCCTCTCCGATGCCCCTTCGCACCCTCACTCGGCCAGTGGCACAAAATGGCCCAGTGACATGCGGGGGCGCTCTCTGGCCGTCTTTGGCTGTCACGGGGCGCATTAAAACCGGCCACTGATGGGCGCTTCAAAACCGGCCAGTGCTGTAAGTCCTATACCTCATCGTCCTGGTCCTACTCAAATGGTTTTTGAGTTTTCGACTTCTGCGGTCACTGCCGGTGCTGC
>DATHPP010000195.1:0-6431 GCA_035483795.1 Tepidisphaeraceae bacterium
CGGCGTCGGCGTCGGCGTCGGCGTCGAAGTAGGCGTCGAAGTGGGCGTCGGGGTCGGGGTCGGGGTCGGTGTGGGCGTTGGCGTCGGGGTCGGGACGGTGCCCTGGGTCAGCGCGAGATGGAAGTTGCGGAAGTCCGCTGTCGCGGGCGTGCCGTTGACGTGGCTGCTCACCGCCAGTCCCAGATCGATCGTCGAGGGCAACGCAAGCGTAAGGGACTGCATCAATGTCCAGTTGATCCCGTCGGTGCTGTAGTAGCCGGTGAAGACGTTGCCCTGGCGGACCAGCCGCACCCAGGCGTTGGGATAGCTGACCGAGCCGTACTGGAAATAGCTGCCGACGGCGTTGGCGGTGGTTCGATAGTTGAAGCGGTAGCCGGCCGACGAGGTGGCCCCGACGAAGACCATCTGGCTGCCGGCGGTGGTGTCGGTGCGGACCATGAGGCCGGCGCGGGTGCCCGACTGCACCGCCGAGAGCGAAGTGACCTGCACCTGCACGTCGAAGTTGCCGGTGACCTGCTCGTAGGCGAAGCGAAGTCCGTCGGCATTGGTGCCGCCGATGTCTCCGCCGCCCCCGGTGAGGTTGTAATCCTTGCCCGGCGTCACGACCTGCGTGCTGCCGGTGGGCGTGGCGTTGATGTCCGTGCTCGTCAGCACATCGGGCTGCACCGGCGGCGCGACGTAGTTCACCATGCCCGTGACCTGCTTGGACTGGCCCGAGCTATCCAGCGCCGCAACGTTGTAATAGTACGTGCCGCTGGCCGGGGGAACGTCGTTGAAGCTGGTCGCCGGGAAGGCGCTGGCGTTCAACTGCACCCACGGTCCCGAAGGGGAGGTGCCGCGGTAGACGTCGTAACCGATGAGGGTGGAATCGTTCACCGGGGCCCATTCGATCGATACGGCGCCGGCGGCCTCGACGGCCTGCACGTCGGTCGGCGCCGGCGGGCGGGCCGCCGGACGCATATTGGTCACAACATAAACGTTGTCCTGGAAATCGCTGTTATCGTACGACCCGTTCTCGTAGTCCATCACCATCAGGTAAACATTGGGTACGATGTTCCCGGAGGCGTCGCGGACGGGATAGAAGCGGACGGCATGACCGGAGCGGCCGAAGCTGTTAATGTCGGTGGTGTTGAGCGAGTCGACGCTGTTCTCGCCGTCGATGTTCCAGCCGAACGTTCCCGTGGGATTGAAGCTTGCCTGGGCCAGGGCCGTATTGGAGCCCTTGATTGCCGGCAACAGCGTCTGGCCGAAGCCGGCCTGGTCCTGGAACAGAAAATGCAGATTCGAGGAGCCCTGTGAATACCAGAACAGCGACGACGCCGCCGGATTTCCCGTCGTCGGGTCAAACTGATTGTGGTAGGCCGCCAATTGGAGCACCGTGACCGGCTGCGTCGGGTCGGCGGCGTTCCACAGCCCCGAAACCGTCTCCTCGCCGTAATAGAACGGCAGGGTCCCGTTGTCGGGATATTCGGCCTTTTGGGTGCTTGCGATCTGGGTGCCCCAGCCAAACAGCAGGTTGGTGAGGGTCTGAAGGCCCGGCTCGTTCTCGTTTTCGCTCGTGTTCTGCCAGTAGCCGTTGAGCGTGAGCATGCGCGAGGGGGAAACGGGGTCGTTGCTGACGATGGTGAGCGTCCCGCTCCACACGCCACCGGCCTGTGTCGGCAGAATGAAGTTGAGCGTCTCGTAATCGTTGGTCTCGTTGTAAGGCACCTGCGGCACGGTCTGGGCGATGAACTTGATCGTCAGCTTGAGCGAGGAGCCGGGGGCGATGCTCGCGGGCAGTGTCGGCGGGTTGACGAATTCCCAGTTGGTCGTGTCCGAAAGCGTCAGGGCGCTGATGACCAGGGGCTGATCGCCGGTGTTGCTGATCTGAATTGTGTTGCTGTCGTGGACGCCGTCGACGAAGCCCGCCGGGTCCACCGGGTTGAGGTTCTGGATGCGGTTGAAGACCAGCGCGCTCGAGCCCGGGACCGCATCCGGGTTGGTGATGCCCATCACCGGCGCGGCGGTGGCATCGGGCGCGGCCTTCACGTTGCTGATGATTCCGACGAAGTTGGTGAAGCTGTTGAAGGTGGTCGCGTTGTAGTCCTCGGCGGCGACGATGTACGTATTGGGAACGATGCTTCCGTCGGCGTTCTCCATCGGGAAGAAGCGGAACTTGCGCGGGTGCGACGGGTCCAGCGTATTGAGCACGTCCTCGCTGTAATGCGTATCCGGCTGACCGGTGGACGTGCTGATGCCGGGGAACGTCGCATAGAGCCCGAAGGCGCTCGTCCCGGGATCGAAGCTGGTGGCGCCCAGCGCCGTCGGATTCACGGTCTGCGCATCCGACTGGCCGATGGTGAACAGCTCGTTCTGGCCGGCGGGCTGGCCCGGCGTGTAGTAGCCCAGGCGAAGCGTCGGCTGCGCCGAGGCGTTGAACGCCGCGAGCAGCGTGATCGTGACCGGCCCGGCGCCCGCTTTGACCAGCCGTGGCATGGTGACTTCCTGGCTCGAAGGATCAGGGTTGATCGGGTATTGGCTGTTGTTGATGTTAACGTCGTTCGGCCCCGCGCCAACGATGGTGGGAATGTCATTGGCGCGGAGGATCTGGACCAGCGACGGCTCGTCGTAGCCGAACTGCCCCGCCGTGCCGACGCCGTTGAGCGCGACCTTGGTGATTGGGTTGGCCGGGTCGTTGCTCTGAATCTGGAGAATCGCCGACTGAATCCCGGTCGCCGAGGCGGTGTAATCGATGTCGATCTCGGCGGACGCGCCCGGAGCAATCGACGAGGGAATGCTGCCGAGATTGGTGATCGAGAACAGCGATGCGTTCTGCGTCGCGGACGCCGCGTCATTGACGACCTGAATCCCACCGGCGGGGAACGTGAGCGGTACGTCTCCGGTGTTGGTCAACGTGAGCACATCGACGTGGCTGGGACCCGCGCCGGCGGTCCCGGGCTCGGCGGAGTTGAACGCCAGCACCAGGGCGCTGGCGGCCAGCGTCGGTGCCACGGACATCAATGTCCGACCTTCAAGCGTTTCAACAACGGCAGTGGTAGCGCGGCCGATCCGTTTGGCTGCGGCACGTGGCAACATCGAGATTCTCCGTAGGTGCAGTCCTCCCACTCCCTGGCAAGTGACCCAACTATACCCCGCGTTTTGACCCCAGGTCGGAAGGTTCCCCAACGGTCCCCGACCCCTCAAATCAGCTCAAAAAAGGCGATCTATGGGCGCAAGGGCCAAATAATATGGCAACTTAGCGGATTTCATTCCGGGCGTGTGCGCGAGACGGCGCCTCCCGTGACACGGCTTTTTAAGCCGTGCCGACGGTGTGCCCGGAGAACAACCCTCGATCGTGCGCTTCCCTGCGCTTTTCGCAGCCTGCACGGGTTGAAAACCTGTGTCACGGGCGGCCCAACCGATCCGGAAAAGTGCGGCCCGGTAGAGAGCCGTTTTTCGCCTCCGAAGGCGAGCGGCGAGAGAGCATGTCTTACTCGAATTCCAGCTTGCGCCAGAATTGCTCTTTGTAGGCGTGAGGCGTGCTGTCGAATAGGGCTTGCTGCTGCGCTCGGCGCGGCTCGTCGATAAAGCCGGCTTCGCTGGTCCAGTCCTCGCGGCGGATGGGAATCACCTGGACGATTGGCGTCCCCGCCTTCGCCGCAAACCGCTGGCCCGGCTCCAGCATGCACACGACGGGCAGGTGGACCTCCTTATAATACGACCCGGTCTCCACGATCCCGCTCAACGCCACGAGCGGCGTCTCGAACCGGTTCACGGGCGCCATGATAAGGCACGCGTACTCCGGCGGCGTCTCGATGATCCAGGGGTTGCGAAGCTTGAGCACAGGCCGATTCTGAAATGGCGACCCCTTGTATTGAGCGGGAAAGTGGCTGCTGATGATCGGGAGCGAGCTGGAGATTTTCAGCTGTCCTGCCGCGTCGATCTCCAGGCCCAGGTCCGCCGGCAGAGGAATGATGTACCCCGCCGTCATCGCGGCCAGGAAGGGCGGGCACCGCTTGAGCATGGCGCCGTCTTCGTAATCCATCGGCATCTGTTTGAACCAGTCCGGCACGTGCCGGATCGCCGGGTAAGGATGCGGAATCTGGTCGAACACGTCCGCCGGAGTATGAAACGCGATCCGAGGCATGGAGGCATTCTAACCGCGACGCCTGAACTGCAATTCAATCACGTTGCTTTATGCTTGCGCGGCGATGGGATATGCTTCTGGTTCGAGTTCCTCAAACCTGCGAGGAGAAGGGAAAGACGGCCATGAGGCGCAATTCCTGGAGAGCGACGGCGTTGCTTGCGGTGATCCTGTGCTTCGCGTTGCGCGGATCGGCGGCACAGGAGACGGCGCTGGACCGCTATGTCGCCGCACCCGATCCCAGCTACACGTTCAAGCTCGTTTCCAGCCAGAACAATGGCGACTACAAGACCTTTGTGATCGATATGACCTCGCAGACCTGGTTGAGCGAGAAGGAGGTCGACAAGCCGGTCTGGAAGCATTGGCTGACCATCGTCGTTCCGGACCATGTGAAGAGCGGGACGGCGCTGCTGCTGATCAACGGCGGGAGCAACGACCGCCCCGCGCCCGAGGCGGCGGACCCGACAGTGGCGACGGCGGCGGCGTTGACCGGGTCCGTCGTCGCCGACCTTCGCGGAATCCCCAGCGAGCCACTGGTCTTCACCGATGATGGCAAGCGACGCACCGAAGATTCGATCATCGCCTACACCTGGAACAAATTCCTCACGACCGGCGACGACCGCTGGCCCGCCCGGCTGCCGATGACCAAGGCTTCCGTCCGGGCCATGGACACGGTGCAGAAGTTCTGCGGCAGCGACTCCGCGGGCAATGTGAAAGTGGACACGTTCGTCGTCGCCGGCGGGTCGAAGCGCGGCTGGACGACCTGGACCACCGCCGCCGTCGACAAACGCGTGATCGCCATCGTTCCCATCGTCATCGACACGCTGAACCTGGAAGGGCAGGACGGGCGGCAGCTTGCCGCGTACGGCTCGTTCTCGCCCGCCGTCAAGGATTACACCGACATCGATCTCGCCCGCTGGCAGGGAACGCCGCAGTTTCACGCCCTGATGAACATCGAGGACCCGTACAGCTACCGCGACCGCTACACCATCCCCAAGCTGCTGATCAACTCGACCGGCGACCAGTATTTCATGCCGGACAACTCGCAGTTTTATTTCGACGCCCTGCCTGGGCCGAAATACCTCCGCTACGTCCCCAACACCGATCACTCCCTGGCCCGATCCGATGCCCGTCAGACGCTTCTGGCGTTTTACGGCGCGTTTCTCCAACACAAGGAGATGCCGAAGTTCTCGTGGAAGTTTGAAGACGATCGCATCGTCGTCTCATCGACTTCGAAGCCCGACAAGGTCAGGCTCTGGCAGGCGACCAATCCAAACGCCCGGGATTTCCGCCTTGCCGTGCTCGGCCCGAAATGGGTCAGCACGGATCTGACTGAGGAGGGATCGGGCGCCCATGTGTACACCGCAAAGCTCGAGAAACCGGAAAAGGGCTGGACCGCGTCGTTCATTGAGCTGACTTTTCCCAATGGAAATTTGCCTCCGTTGAAGCTCACGACGCAGGTTCGCGTGGTTCCTGATACCTATCCGTTTGCCGACAAGCTCAAGGAACTGGCCGGGCACAGGGAAGCCGGCGGCCGGTGAGATTCCATTCGACACGCCGATGGCGGTGGCGCCTTAATCCGTCGCTCAAACTGAGCGATTTTGACAGCGGGTCCGCGTTTTTTCGTGGCACGGCTTTCTAAGCCGAGGACAAGGGGGAACAAAGACACAACACTGCATTGGTGTGGGAAGCCAGGTTTCACAGCGCGAACAATTCCGTGCTTAACGGGCAAAAAAGGCCGCGGCAAGGAAGGTCGGTTTCCCCACACCAAACCGCTGCCTGTTGAACGACTTCACCGACGCACGGGTTAGAAACCCGTGCCACGAGAAAAAACGGCTCACGCCAGACGAAAACCGCGCAGTGTTTTTCAATTGACGCGTCACGTCCGACGCAGAGAATGTGCATCCTTCCTGTCGGGAGCGTCCCTCTCGCGATTGGAGACGGATCGCGCGCTCATGGAAAAGATGCTGCATGAGGGGATCTGACCAACTTGAGTTGCCCGTCGCGGACAAAGGAAATTCGATAAAATTAAGCTATTGTAATCTTCGTGATGAGGTCATATATTGGATTGGTCGGCGGTATGCCCCACTACGGGAAACGGTTCCCCCCTACGTTTCCCACCGCCGACTTTTTTCTTGCGCCGCGCCACCTCGAGTCTGCACAAAAATATGATAAATGTCCCATTTTGCGGCTCATCCGGTTTTTGCGTAGGTAGCTGGGGCTCCGCCCCAGACCCCGGAGTTTAGCGCGGAGGTGCCGCCGGCACGAAACAGTGGGGTCTTTGGGGAAGGTTGGGTGATTGAAA
>DATHPP010000196.1:0-11234 GCA_035483795.1 Tepidisphaeraceae bacterium
CGTGCAGACTTACGAGCAGATCGAGCTCCGCGGCATCTCGCAGTGCATGAACCTCAAGAGCCCGCACCTGGTCACCGTGTTCGACGTGAAGTACGGCAACGACACCCGGCCGTGGGTCATCATGGAATACGTCGCGGGGCCGTCGCTCCGCCAGCTCCTGGACGCCGCGCCTTCCGGGTTGGGCACGCAGAAGGCCGCGTTCTTCCTCCGCGAGATCGGCAAAGGGCTGACCTACCTGCACGACTGCGGCATCGTTCACCGCGATCTCAAGCCGGCAAACATTTTCTACGAGAACGGCTACGTCAAGATCGGCGATTACGGCCTTTCCAAGGCCATCAGCACCAGCCATCACAGCGGCCAGACCGTCACCGTCGGCACGGTCCATTACATGGCCCCCGAAATCGGCGCCGGCAACTACGACCGCGGCATCGACATCTATGCCCTGGGCGCCCTGCTCTTTGAGATGCTGACCGGGCAGGTGCCGTTTTTCGGCGCCTCGCCGACCGAGATCCTGATGAAGCATCTCAGCGCCGAGCCGGACGTCAGCGCCATCGAGGAGCCGTTCAAAACGGTGATCCGCAAAGCGATGGCCAAGAACCCGACCGAGCGATACCAGAGCGTGCAGGAGATGATCGAGGCGGTGTTCGGCGCCGAGGAGATTCGCAACAGCGTTTCGGTCTTCTCGCCGGACAGTCTGACGATGGTGGCGGGGCACGTGGCGCAGAAGATTCCGCCGGCGAGCGGGGCCAGCGGATCGTTCACGCCGTCGGATGGGCCGGCGCAGCAGAATCCGCCGCCCTGGCAATGCGATCGCTGGGGCCGCATGGCCGGGGTGATGGATAACGTCGGCGACCGCTGGCAACGCAAGATCGATCGCGTCCGCGCGAAGATGGATCGGAAGCGGGCCCGATGGGAGGCGAAGTTTGGCGGGCCGTACAACCCGCAAACGGCCCAGGCGCAGTATGCCGGCCCGTTTTCGAGCACCGGAGGGGATCCGCTTCGGCCATGGCACCGCATCGTGCTCGCGTCGATCGCGGTGTTCATCGTCGGATTGATCGGCGGTGTCCTCGCCGAGCACCGCCAGGCACCGAGCGATGCCCTGATTGCGCTGGTTTCCACCGCCGGGGCGACGGCGCTGGCGCTGTTCGCCTGGCGTTTCATCGCGCCGGCCCTCGAGGGCGAATCGCCCTGGATGAGCCGATTGGCGATCGGCGGCGTCGCCGGCATCGCGCCGATCCTGCTCACCCTCCCCGGGTGGGGCGAGCGCAACGTCGCCGGCACCGCCCTGGCGGTCTTCGTCAGCTTCCTGCTGATGGACTGGCGCGAACGATTGTCCGCGTTGCGGCCCGATCGCGTCGTCGTCGGAAAGCTGATCACGGCGGCGCTCTTGGGTTTCATCTTCGGGAACATGTTCGATGGGGTTCCACAGTTGGCAATCACCATCCTGGTGGGGACGACGGTGGCGACGGGGATCGCTGCGCCGTGGAATTCGCGACGCCAGGTGAGCCGGCCGGCAAACCCAATGTCGCCACCGCCAATACCGCAGCCGGCGCCGACGGCGGTGCCGATTCCGATGACGGCGCCTCCCGCGGCTCCGAACGAGCCGCGGTTTTCGGGGGCGGATTCGGGTGTGGCTTATTCTCTCCCACCGGCGCACCTCCGCGCGGTTCCGCGATTCGTGCGTGGGCTTTGGCTGGCACTGTTCTGCGGGTTTGCGACGCTGGGAATGTGCCTTCTGGTGTCGCTGCTTGCCGTCCGGAATGGCCGCGAAGACCGGGCGCTGATGTTCTCCTTCGGCACCGGCGCGATGGCGTTCGCGGTGCTGGCGCTGCGACGCGGCGGGCGGACCCACTTCACCGGTTTCTGGGAATACTTTTTCCGCCCCGTGCTCCAACTGCTGTGCGTGCAGAGCATCCTGATCGCCGGGTCGATGGTCCTGATCGCGAGGCTGCGCGGGGATGAGCTGATTCCCGCCATCTTTTTCATCGTGTTTCCTTCGATCATTCTTTTTGTCGTGAGTTTTGTCGCCGGCCGCGGAGACCCTATGACACAAGCACCTGCCCTGTACCCAACCGCCCAGTTTCCACCCGACCGCGACCCGATCACCCTCGGCGGGATCGTGTTCGGTCTGAGCCGGTTTGCCTCGAACGTGCTCGGGTCGCTGATCCTGGCATTCTCGCTCCTCGTGGCGCTGGCGGTGGTGACGGATCTGCCGGGACTGTTCGAGTCCGGCGTCCTCGATCCGAACATGCCGCAGCAACTGGATCAGAACTTCGGCACGCACAACTGGCCGCGGATCATGAACCACGTCGGCGCCGCAATCAGCTTCATCACCGCGATGATCGCCTCCGGGTTCCTGCTTGTTCCCCGGCGGCGCTACGGTGCATTCCATATGTTCCGCGCCATCGTGGCCATCGGGATTCTCTTCGCGTCGATGATGGCGCTGGGGCACAACCTGCCGGACTGGGGCACCATCAGCCCGGGCGAAAGCGCCGGCGCCTCGATCGACACCTATCTTCAGGCCGTTCACGTGCCCGGCGTCTTCTGGGGCGGAATCCTCTTCATGCTCGGAGTTTTCATGCTCCTGTGGCCCGCCCCCAAGCGAAGGGTCTTGCCGTACTCGGCGACTCAGGTCGCCGCTGGACAAGTTGACGTTCAAATGGAGAAACCCGCGTAACCATGCGTTGCTTTGCAACCATCTTCCTGGTCTTCCTCGCGGTGGCGCTCGTGCTGGGCATTCGGCATCGCCGGGTGCTGATCACCGAGCGCCACGCCTCGACCACCTGGCACAAGGATTCCACCGATGTGGCCGCGACGCTGCGCGAATTGTCGGGCGCCACGGATTCATCGGATCCCGACAAAGGCTGGGCGACGCGATTCGCTCAGTTCGTGAACGAGCATCCGGGTCGGCAATGGGTGGTGGGGCGATGCACGACGCCCTGTCTGTCGGAATCGGAGGCTGCCCAGCAGGCCCGGCAGGACGCGGCGCAGAAGCTGTATCCGATCGTCGAGCGGCACGTCCGCGCCAGCCGGGCCGACGCGCAATGGCTCGCCGACCGCGTCGCCCTGGACGTTCGCGAAGGGCGGTTCGAGGCGGACCGGTTCACGGAACAATTCAAACGACCCTACGGAGAGGTGTGGACCGAATCGGTGCTGCTCGACGTGACGCCGGACAATCTGGATTCGTTCGTGAACCAGTATCGCACCGAGCTGAGCGAGCGGCAGGTCAAGACCCGCCGGCACGTCGCCACCGCCGCGATTGTCATTCTTCTGAGCGGCCTGCTCTACATCTTGCTGAACATCGCCACCAGGGGATACTTCACCATGCGCCTGCGTCTGGCGACGATCGTCATCGTCACCGCGACGATCATCCTCTTAGTCTAAGAAAGAGATTTAGCCACAGAGACCACAAAGGACACAGAGAAAAGCGAATATGGATGATCTACAGACCACACAGATTAAGAGCGTGGCAGATCTGAGTGCACTCCGTTAAATCTGGGGATCAATTCTCATCGCATTTCTCTGTGCCCTCTGTGGTCTCTGTGGTTAAATCTTCTCTCCTATGCCCGAGTGGACGGAAGCTGAGCGGTATCTGCTGGAGCGGATACGGCAGGGGAATCAGGAGGCCTGGTCGCAGCTCGTCGAGCGGTACCAGGGCCGGCTGCTGGCCTTTGCGCGCAGGCGTGCGCCCCGGGGCGCGGATGCCGAGGACCTGGTGCAGGACACGTTCCTGCTGTTTCTCAAGGGGCTGGGCGGTTATCGCGGGCACGCCAGCGTCGAAACGTATCTGTTCCTGATCCTCCGACGGCGGATCATCGAGCTGCTCCGCGTGCGGCGCATGAGCGTCTGCCAGCTTCCTGATTCCACGAGCAGCGAGTCCGGCGCATCCGACATCGCCGGCCCCGATAACACCGCAAGCTGGTATGTCCGCCGGGATGAGCACCGCGAGGCGGCCCACGCCGCCCTCGCCAAAGCGATTCACGGCCTCGTCGATGGCCTGCACGAGGACCTGAACTTCCGCGACCTCCAGATCCTCGAGCTTTTGTTCTACGCCCAGTGGCCCAACCGCGACATCGCCCAGGCATTGAAACTCGCGGCGGAGCACGTCGCCATGGTCAAACACCGCTGGCTCAAGCAGGTGCGCGAGCGGGTGGCGCCGATTCTCCGCGCCGCCGAGAACACCGCCGACGCCGGCGCCTTCGATTCGCTGCTCACCGAAGTCTGGGAAGACCAGCGACCCAGTTGCCCCAAGCGCAGCACGATCGGCGGCTACCTGCTCGGCACGCTCGATGCGCCGTGGCAAAAGTACGTCGCCTTCCACCTCGACACCCTCGGCTGCTCCTTCTGTCGGGCCAACTTCGAAGACTTGCAGAAACAAACCCGCCAGGACCCGCAGGCCCTCCGGCATAAAATCCTTCAATCGACGGTGGGATTTTTCAGACATCCGTAAGTCGAAGAGCTGTTATACTCATGCCGTCGCACGCCAGGGTGCCGCCGTGTCCGCGGGAAGGTACCGAGTCCTCCTGGAGTTTCGACGGTCCATTGTCTTATTGCAGTGAACTCTTTTCTGCCCGAGCGAGCGGACACCGGGCGCTGTGGTTGATCCGAACGGACAACCGAGAAAGGAGCTCATTGTGAGATTGCCTCTACCCACCCGCCGGTTGCCCGAACACCCCGATCCCGACCAGCTTCGGCGCCAAGCCAAGGAACTGCGGGACGGGTTCCTCACAGGCCGACCAGCTGCCATCGCCGAGGTGAATCTCTTCTGTCGCGACGCCGACTCAGCGAAGTTCGCGCTGCACGATGCCCAGCTCGTTCTGGCGCGGAGCTATGGTTTTGAGAGTTGGCCGAAGCTGAAGGCCTTCGTCGACGGAATCACCATAACCCGCTTGATCGAAACGGTGCGCGCCGGCGACGTGGACCAAGTCGCAGCGATCCTGCGGGTCCGCCCCGAACTCGTGAATCGGGAGGCGCCAAACGGCCACGGGCACATGGCACTCCATTACGCCGTGCTCGAGCGCATGCCGGAAATGGTTCGAACGCTCATGCGGTTCGGTGCAGACCCGCATGTCACTACCGCCGGTATCTATGCGCTGCGGGATGCGGCAACCCCGCTGACGGTCGCCATCGAGCGCGGCTACGACGACGTCGCCATCATCATCCGCGAAGAGGAAAAGCGGCGCGAGCAGGGCCGACCGACGGCAGTCGAAGGGTCCGCCGAGCTGCGGCGCGCTTTTGAAGCCCGGGATGAAGACCTGGCGATCGAGCTTCTGAACCGGCAACCGGACATGGCCCGCTGGCGATTGTTCGACAGCGGGTGGTCGCTTCTGCACGCATCTACAGCTCTGCTCTTGCCGCGAGTTGCGGCCTGGCTTCTCGACCACCGCGCGGACGTGAACCAGCCGGCGGAAGACGGCTCCACGCCGCTGGACGTGGCCGGACTGCGCTCCGGCTCCAGAGAGAGAGCCGAGGGGCTGGCCGCAATGGCCCGGCTCCTGCGCGATCGAAACGCGAAACTGACCGCGCGCTCCGCCGTGATTTTGGGCGATGAGGCCGCTTTGCGCAAGAAGGCCGCGGAGGAGGACCTGATCACGCCGCGCGACGATCGGGGCTGGCTGCTTGGGCTGGCGGTCGATGTCGACCGGCCGGACATATTGAAGCTGCTGCTGGACTTCGGCCTCGATCCCAATGCCCGCGTGCGCGTGGACGACAGCGATCGGGACACCTATTCGTGGGGCGTGCCGCTGTACCAGTGTACCCGGTACGGAAAACCCGAGATGGCGCGGATGCTGCTGGAACGCGGGGCCGATCCGAATGGCCAGGTGTACGCCAGCGGCACGCCGCTCTCGGAAGCGTACGGGCAGCGTGATGACGAGATGATCGCATTGCTGGAGAAGTATGGGGGCAAATCAAACCCCTCGATGGCCGGTCTGTACCGCCGCCCCGACCTGGCAGGGCGTCTCCTCGACCAGTTCGGCGATACAAGCCTGCCCGATGACGGCTTCGCCAGTGGTCCCGTGGCGGAGCAACTCCTGGGCGCCGCCGCCCGCGGCGGCGATCCGGAGATCATGCGCATGGTAATCGACCGGGTCGATATTCCTCACGGCGACCCTCGATGGAATGGCCTTCTGCAAGCCCCCCTTGGCTTCTGGAATCACTGGATCGGCCCATGGTGCCATCCCGAGTGGGATCGGAGCACGTATCTGACCTGCTTCAAGATGATTCTCGATAGGTCTGGCCCGCCGAACATGCCCTTGAACTGCGGCGCTACGGTTCTGCATCAAATCGTCGTCATGGGCGACCACGTGACGCCGCACGAGCGCGTCGCGTTCGCGACCGCGGCCCTCGACGCCGGTGCAAGAACGGACCTGCGGGACGATCTGCTGAAAAGCACGCCGTTGGCATGGGCCTGCCGCTGGGGCCGTGAGGACCTTGTACGCCTGTTCCTGGAACGGGGCGCTGACGCGGCGGAAAAGGATGCCGAGCTCTGGGCCACGCCGCTCGCCTGGGCCGAGAAGAAGGGCCATCACGCCATCGCCGTAATGCTGAGGTTAGCGCGACCGTAGAGTGTGATGAAATCTGAAAGAATGCTTCCGCAGAAAAAACGACGTGCTCAATATTCCCAGGTAGAACTGTGCCTATGGCCGAGACGCAACAATCATCAGGAGCAAGCCGTTTGAGCGCTTCTGCATTCTGGGATGCCTTGGCGCCGCATCACTCCACGATCGAGAATTCTTATCTTGATGTGCCGAGCATCAAGCGCCTCATGAACGATCTTGACGAACCCGTGTTGGTCGTGGGAGGGGGCCAGGGACTGATCGTGGCGGAGATTCGAAAAAACGGGATGCGATGTGACGGCGTCGATCTGAGCCTGGAGATGATTCGATACGCCCGGCTCCGTCGCGGGATTGTTCTCATGCACGCTGATGCCATCGCTTTGCCAATCGCAGAGCGAACCTACGGAACCGTGATCTACGCGACGGGCGTTGTTGATTGCACGGGGGACGAAGAGCGGATCAGGCTCATGCTCGAGGAAGGCAGACGAGTCGTCACGGACTCGGGGAAGATATTCATCGCGTTCTACCGGACCAGTGCGGCCCAGGAGCGCTTTTTGGCCAGGGTCGGCCTGCTGAGCAACAACGCGATGGCGCTCAGACAATGCCTTGAGCTTTACCTGCTCAATCCGGCTCAGATGATCCGCTGGGTAGCGAAAAGAGCGGGCCTCGGTTATTTCCGCGCACTGATCTTGTTGCTCCGCGTGTCGGCGCTTTCCACGATGCAGGAAAAGCGGATCACGTTACGGATGCAGAGGATGTTTCGCAGGATCGATGATCCACACTTATTGATTAACGCCGCCCCCGAGACGCAGCCATTCAGAAACGAAACCGAAATTCGAGAGCTGCTCGAACGGCTCGCCCTCCCGGTCATGCAGCTGGAGACGTACTCCAGTTGCTATATCGTGCGGATCCACTAGCGCTCCTCCTCACGGAGGCGACTCCGTTGCCGAATTTCGGCCAGTTTGTGCCTCGTTGGCGAGGGGCAACGACCAAGACGATGTTACAAAATGTTACAAAACGTTACAGGAATCGGAGAGTCTGCCGCCGCGCAATCGAGGCGGGACCGGGGCTCAAAAATGTAACGATTTGTAACATTTTGTAACATCGCAATGGTTGTGGCCGGCGGACGAGGAACTGGCGTTCCGGACATGATCAATGTCCCATTTTGCTCGAAACATGGGACATTTTGCGACATTTGGCCTGCCCGAGAACGTTTGGAACGAAATGAAACGTTTTCAACGTTTTTCCACGGCAAGTTCATCAGAAACCTTGGAAGAGCACTGGGAGAATGTCTGCAACTGAACGTTTTGAACAAAACTGAACGGTTTTCGTCATATGCGCGACGGCTTTTCGACGCCGCCGTGCCGGCTCAGGTTCCGTCGCGCGACTTGCGTTTTGGGCGCGAGGGGCCTGCGTCGAAGGGTGCGTCTCTGGGCGGGTGCGTCTGGCGGGACTTGTAGCGCTGGATGAACCAGTTGGGATCGCGGCGGTATTCTTCGATCAGCTCGCGGGTGTAGCCCGAGCCGCACTCGGGGCAGCGGCCTTGCTCGGGCAGGCCGGTCAGCTCGTAGCCGCAGTGGATGCAGAACGGTTCCTTGCGAGCGGCGGCGGCGCGACGCGTCAGGTCGGCCAGCAGAATCGCCGGTAGCGCCAGCGCCATAACCGCAGATTTGATCCCGATCCAGGCGATGAATGGAAGCATCTGCGGCCGCAGGAAAACCGCGACGACAAACCCGATGACGCTCAGGGCCGGCAGCAGCAGCAGCCATTCCCATGTCAGGTGTCGCACGGCGTCACGCCAGCCCGGCCGCCACCACATGTCCTCCACCCCCGGTCCCGGCGCAACATCCGACGGCGAGGCATAAACCTCCGGCGGAAGAGGCGGCTTGCCGCTCGAATCGGAACGATCCGTCATCGTCAGGCATTGTAACCGCAGGACCATCTGGACGGCGGTTGTGCTTTCCGATACGTTCCCGCGCCGCTGCCGAGCGAGGGAAGCGTATGTCGCAACTGCACCTGTGTTCGCCAACCGGATTTCGCGCCTCCGGCGTCCATGCCGGCCTCAAGACCACTGACGCCCCCGACGTCGGTATGCTGGTCTGCGACGTCATTGCGACCGCGGCTGCGGTTTTCACCACCAACAAAGTCGTCGCCGCGCCGGTGAAAGTTGGACGCGAGAATATCGTGAACGGCAAGCTGCACGGGATCGTCGTCAACGCGGGGAACGCCAACGCGTGTACGGGCAAGCAGGGCGAGGCCGATGCGCGGCGAATGTGCCACCTGGCCGGCATCGCCATCGGATGCGACGAAAAACTGGTTCTCCCATCCTCGACCGGCATCATCGGCCATCTTCTGTCGATGGACAAAATGGAGCGCGGCATCGCCCACGCGGGCCACGCCCTCGGCCGCGATCGCGAACATGCGATGCGGTTTTCTGATGCGATCCTGACCACCGATCTGAAACGCAAGGAGGCGGCGACGTCGTTCAAGCTCGGCCGCGCGACGGTGACCCTGGCCGGCGTCTGCAAAGGCAGCGGAATGATCGGCCCGCGGATGGCCCTGCCACATGCGACGATGCTGGCCTTCCTGACCACCGACGCCGCGGTCTCGCCGGCGCTGCTCCGCAAGCTTCTGGCCGGCGCTTGCGATCGCAGCTTCAACGCCGTCACCGTCGACGATCACACCAGCACTAACGACACCTGCGCGATCCTGGCCAGCGGAATGTCGGGGGCAAAGGTTGCCTCAACGGGGGCGGTGAACTCCTTTTCCGCCGCCCTGGACGAAGTGTCCCAATCGCTGGCTCACCAGGTCGCCGCCGACGGCGAAGGCGCGACCAAAGTGGTGAGGATCGTCGTCAAATCCGCCAGCAACGAGCAATCCGCAATGACCATCGCCCGCACCATCGCCAATTCGCCGCTGGTGAAAACCGCCATGCACGGGAGCGATCCCAATTGGGGCCGGATCGTCTCGGCGGCGGGTTATGCTGGCGTGCCGTTCGATCCCGAGAAATGCACTCTGACACTCCAGGGCACGGCCGTTTTCCGGCACGGCCGGCCGCTCGATTTCGACGCCGCCAAATTGAGCCGGATGCTAAGCGCACCGGAAGTCGAAGTAGTTCTCGATTGCCGCCTCGGCAAGTCCTCGGCGACCTGCCTCACCTGCGATCTGTCCAAAGAGTACATCACCATCAACGCTGAGTATCACACCTGAGGCGGCGGGGGCGTCGAGGCCGCGAGTCGCCCATCCAGATCCAGGTCCGATGCAACAAGCTTCATCGCGTCCAGGACATTTCCGACGTGCTGCCAGAGATCGAGTTTTCCGTCAAAGCAGTGCTGGCTGAACTGTTGTGTCGCGGATTCGACTTGCGGCCGATGGACGCCCGCCGCGAACGACGGCTGTTTCCATTTGTTTTTGACGGATTTCACCTCGACCTGGCGAATGTCCTTGGTTGGCCGCACCAGGGCGGTGGCGATGATCAAGCCGGTGATCTCGTCGCAGGCCAATAGCGCATGGTGTAGCGGCGTCGCAGGTTTGACGTTGGTGGCATGTTCGTTGTGCGAGAGAATCGCGGTGATGATCTCTTCGTCGACGCCGCGATCGCGCAGGATCGGCGCGCCTTTGGCGGGGTGGTCCATCAGGGTCGGATGAATCTCCCAGTCAAAATCGTGGAGCAATCCGGTGAGGCCCCACTGGTCGGGATCGCCGCCAAGCTGACCGGCATAAAAGCGCATCGCCGCTTCCACCGCCTGCATATGCCGGCGAAGTCCCCGGTCCTTCACGTGCTCGCAAACGATCGCCCAGGCGGAATTGCGATCGAGCATCATGACCGGATTCTACCCGCGTCGGCTGGGCCACGTCTAACGCTGGACACTGCGGGGGCGGCCCGATTGAATGGCGTCATGAACGACGCCGCTCAGGCCTACCAGTCACTGATCGTGGAGCTCAGGGAAATTTCGTTGCTCGGCTCCGTCAACTCGGTCCTCGGGTGGGACGAGCGCACGCAGCTTCCACCCAAGGGCACCGAGCATCGCGCGGCGCAATCGTCGCTCTTGGCACGGATGGTGCACGAGCGTTTCACGTCGCCGCGGATCGACGAGCAGCTGCACGAGGTTGAGAGGTCGGCGCTCGTTCATGACCCGGAATCGGACGCGGCGGCAAACGTCCGGGAGACCCGGCGGAGCTACGATCGCGCCCGCAAGCTGCCGGCGTCGCTGGTCGAGGAGATGACCCGCGTCGCCGTCCTGGCGCAGCAGGTCTGGGGCGAGGCGAAGCAGAAATCCGACTACCGGCTCTTTGAGCCATGGCTTGCCAAAACGCTGGACCTCAAACGGCAGGAGGCCAGATGCGTCGGTTACTCCGCCGACATGTACGACGCCCTGCTCGACGAGTTCGAGCCGGGTGAAACCGCCGCCAATCTGCGCAAAACCTTCGAGCAGCTTCGCGCGCCGCTGGTGAGCCTGATCGGAAAGATCGTGGACTCGGGACGGAGGGCGCCGCTGGGACTCCTCGAGCGCAATTATCCGCCCGATGCCCAGCAGAAGCTCGCTCGCGAGGCCGCCAAGGCCGTGGGTTTCGATTTTCAGGCCGGCCGGCTCGACGTCAGCCTGCATCCGTTCTGTACCGGCCTGGGGCCCGGCGACACGCGCATCACCACGCGCTACGACCCTAAGTATTTCG
>DATHPP010000197.1:0-2796 GCA_035483795.1 Tepidisphaeraceae bacterium
GGGCGACGCGATCCTCGGGCTCAAGCTGAATGAACGGGGCGTGTTCATCGGCAACCCGCTGGATCTGGTGAACCGCTATTCTGTTCTCGTCGGATTGCTGTCGGTTAGCGCGTTCGCCATGCATGGCGCGCAATACCTGTATCTGAAGATCCCGCACGGCGAATTGCATCAGCGCATCGGCCGGTGGACGTGGCATACCTGGGGGATTTTTCTTGTGTCGTACATGCTGGCGACGACGTACACGCTGGCGCGTCTGCCGGGGGTGTCGGCGCACATCGGACAGTTGCCGGGCTGGGCGGGGGTGATCGTGGTGCTGGACGTGCTGGCGATCGCGAATATTCCGCGGGCGACATTCGGCGACAAACCCGCTCAGGCGTTTGTCTCCAGTTGTGCGGCAATCGTGGGATTGGTGGCGCTGTTTGCGATTCCGCTGTGGCCGAACCTGATCGTCGCGAGCAACGACCCCGCCAACAGTCTGACCGTCTACAACGCCGCGTCCAGCCAAAAGACGCTGTTGATCATGTTCATCATCGCGGCCATCGGCATGCCGATCGTGCTGACCTACACAACGGTCGTGTACTGGACCTTCCGCCGGCGCGTGGAGATCGGGCAGCACAGTTACTGAGACTTTTGCCGTGACACGGGTTTTTAACGTTTTTAACCCGTGCTGACGACGAGGTCCGACGAAAGATTTTCGATTGTCGGCCCCTAAGCACGGGTTGAAAACCCGTGTCACAGGAAGCTCATCCGTTCACGATCGCCATCATGTTGGCCGGGTATCTTGCGCCAGCGGCAGCGCCGTGGGGTGCGATCTCGTCGAGCTTGCGCAAGTCTTCAGGCGTGAGTTTCACCGACAGCGCGCCAAGGTTTTCGTCCAGGTATTTTCGTCGTTTGGTACCGGGGATCGGGACGATGTCTTTCCCTTGTGCGAGCACCCAGGCCAGGGCAAGCTGCGCGGGAGTGCATTTTTTCTCGCGTGCCATTTGTTCGATGGCGCGGACCAAGTCGAGGTTCTTCTGGAAGTTTTCGCCTTGAAATCGCGGCGAATTTCGCCGGTAGTCATCGGGCGCGAGGTCCTCGAACCGCTTGATCTGGCCGGTGAGCAAGCCGCGGCCGAGCGGGCTGTAGGCGACAAATCCGATTCCCAGCTCGCGGCAGGCGGGCAGAATTTCATCCTCGGGATCGCGCGTCCACAATGAGTATTCCGTCTGAAGCGCGGTGATCGGATGCACGGCGCTGGCCCGGCGTAGCGTGGCGGCGGAAGCTTCCGACATCCCGAGGTGCCGCACCTTTCCTTCCTTCACCAACTGGGCCATGGCGCCGATGGTTTCTTCGATCGGCGTTTTGGGGTCGACGCGGTGCTGGTAGTAGAGATCGATGTGATCGGTGTCGAGGCGCTTGAGGCTGGCGTTGCAGGCGGATCGGATGTAGTCCGGCGTGCCGTTGACGCCGCGGGAACTGGGGTCGGGGCCGCGGACGATCCCGAATTTCGTGGCGAGAAAAACCTTGTCGCGCCGGCCCTTGATCGCCCGGCCGACCAACTGCTCGTTCTTGTACGGGCCGTACACGTCGGCGGTGTCCAGGAAATTACCGCCGCGATCGAGGTAGTGGTGGATCGTCGCGATCGACTCGGCGTCGTCGCCCGCGCCGTAAAACTCCGACATTCCCATACATCCCAGACCGATCGCCGAGACCGACGGGCCTTTCTTTCCGAGGGTGCGGTATTCCATCAGTCGCTCCTTGTCAGAAGACTGATCTTTGCCAGGTGGGCGGGAGATTTCCATTTACTCAGACTGAGCGTTTTTCGTGTCTGAGTGCGAGCGGCAGGTCGTGGTGCGGACTCGAACTAAAGTGCCGCCGGTGCCCTCACGTGCCCTCACCGGCGGTCTCGGCTGCGCCGGCGCGTCGGATTCCGCCCGGTGAGGGCACCGGCGGCACTGGGCACCTCGTGAGTTCAGGCGGCTCGCCAGACGGCGGGCTCATCGAGGGCGTGTTGGTAATCGGTGAGCATTTTGTCGAGCCGATCGACCTCGGCTCGAGAAGCGGCCTCGGAGGAGAGATCGTGAGTTTCGGCGGGATCGTTGTGCAGATCAAAAAGCTGGACGGTTGTTTTGCCGCGGACGCGGTAGCGGATGTATTTCCACCGGCCGTCGTTGACCGCGTGCTGGGTGCGGGCGCCGGTGATTGTTTTGTCGTGGGCGATGTAGGGGTGAAACGTGGAGCTTCGGACACTGGCGGTGCTGCCAGCGATGATGCCGTCCAGCGGCTGGCCCTCCAGATTGTCCGGCTGAGAGACTCCTGTGAGACGGCAAAGCGTGGGGAGAATGTCCATGCCGTAGGCGAAGGCGTCGGACTGGCCGCGGCGAATTTGCGGGCCGTGAACGATCAATGGGACGCCGACCGAGTGCTCGTAGACGTTTTGCTTTCCGAACAGCCCGTGCGAGCCGATGGCCAGGCCGTGATCGCCGGTGTAGAGGACGATCGTATTCTCGGCGCGGCCGGAGTCGTGCAGCGCCTTGAGGATGCGGCCGACTTGCGCATCCTGGCTGCTGATCATTCCGTAGTAGTCGCACAATTGTTTCCGCGTATCCTCAGGCGTCCGGGGAAAGGGCGCGAGCAGCTCATCGCGGACGCGCAATTCGCCATTGTCGAAGGGATGGCGGGGCAGAAAGTTGGCCGGGAGCGGCATCGAAGAGGGGTCGTACAGCGTTGAATACGGCGGCGGCGGGGTCCGTGGATCGTGCGGCGAAGTGAACGCGCAATACGCAAAGAACGGCCGATCGTCCTTGTAGCTCC
>DATHPP010000198.1:0-34389 GCA_035483795.1 Tepidisphaeraceae bacterium
ATGCCGTGTCCGAGGATCGGCATCCAAAGAGGGTAATGGGTTAGCGGTACGGATGCCAATGCCGATGGAATGACGAAACTCGAATGACGAATGACGAATCAAATCCGAATGACCGAAATACGAATGACGAAACGGAATGCCTCGGCCCGCAAGCGTTTCGAGCTTCGCTCATTGGGTGGCGATCGTATTTACAACTGGGTTTGCCGCTTCTATGGTTTGAGTATGGCCAAGCGATATACGGTGAGTGACGGGAAGCTGGTTTTGACGGTGGAAGAGGCCGAAGAGGGAGGGTTCATTATCACTTCGCCCCTCGACCCGGAGCTTATTACCGAGGCGGAGAGCATTTCCGGGGCTTTTGTGAACGCACGAGACGCGCTCAAGGCGCTGCGGCAGTCGCGCGCGAAGCTGCTGCCGGCGCGGTGATTGGAAGTGACACGGGTTTTCAACCAGGTTTTCAACCCGTGCTGGCGACGTCACATCAGAGCAAACGGATTCGAAGCAGCGACGTTCTCGGCACGGCTTGAAAAGCCGTGTCACGGGGATGCGTGCTGGCGGGGTCACATCAGAGCGAACGAAATCTGTATTAGCGACGTTCTTTGCACGGCTTGAAAAGCCGTGTCACGGGGACGAGCGCTGGCGACGTCACATCAGAGCAAACGGATTCGAAGCAGCGACGTTCTCGGCACGGCTTGAAAAGCCGTGTCACGGGAATCACAAGTGCACCCGGCGGGTGTAGACCCACCATTCGATGAAGAGCAGGGGGAGGCCGACGAAGGTGACCAGGTACCACCACCACTCGCGGCGGGATTGCTGGTCTTTGACGTTTTCGATCTGCACCTTGGCGTCGCCGGGGGCGACGGAGGCGGGGAGGGTGTTGCTTTCGCTCGAGTCGAGCAGGTTGACGGCGATCTTCTCGAACTGGGGGATGGGCGGGTCGGTTGTATAGATTCCCACACGATTGAGCGGCGGGAGGGCGAAGTCGCCGGTGGGGGGGATGGGGAGCGTGCGCGGGCCGCCGGGGCCGTCGAGCTTGAGCTGCTTGAGGCCGGGGGCTGCCCGCTCGAGGTTGGCCCGCGGGATGACGGGGGATGCGCCGGGCTCGTAGGACTGGCGGACGTCCATGTCGCTGCCGACCGCCATGAACTGGAGGGCGTGGTGCCAGAACATGGGGTAGCTGTATTCGAGCGGCCAGTTTCCGTCGTTGGGGTCGAAGCCGAGGATGAGGTTGGTGCGCTTGGCGTCGTGGGCGAGGACGATGAGAGGGACTTTGAGGCCGTCGACGAGGACCTGCGCGTCCGCCGGCACCTGGAGCTTGAGGGCGTGCTCGATGTACAGGCGGTTCATCGCCAGGTCTTTGAGGATCGGATGATCGCGGTTCCAGTCCAGGACGCCTTCGTCGTCGACCATGGCGGGGTTGCCGTCGGTGTCCTTCTCGACCGTCACCTTCTGGCCGGGGCCGTCGGTGTGCGGCGGCGCCGAATCGACGTAGATGAAATTGCCCGCTTCGGGAAGCCATTTGGGCGTGTAGCGGTCGAAGATGATCACGTCGTAGTTGCCCGGCTGCTTTTGCTCGTAAGAGGCGGGCTGCATGATGTCGGGGCTCTTGAGGTCGAGGTTGCTCATCAGGCGTTCGAGAAAATAGTTGCCGTCGGTGACCAGCAGGACGGAGAGCTGCTTGGGCGCAGGGACGATGACCTGTGCGATGTCGTCGGCGGCGAGGACGTCGCCGCCGTGGTGAAGCTGCTTGACGGTGAGGACGGCGGCGGAGGTGAGGTCGAGGTCGAAGGTGACGCTGTCGCTCTGCTGGCGGCCGTTGTCCTTCTCCCATTTGTCGCGCTCGTCGCGGGTCCAGCGGTCGGGGAGGAGGAAGGCGGCTTCGGTGCGCGAGCCGTTGGCTTCGACGATCTCGCCGTCCACGGTGAGCTGGACGGGGGCGTCGACGGGCTGGGGCCCGAAGTTCTGGAGGCGGACGAAGACCTGCACCTGCGTGGGCCGTTCGTAATTGCGTTTGGCGGAGAGGGCGACGATGCCGACGTTGCCGGCGTCCTCGGTGCCGACGCGCTCGAAATGGAGCTTGCCATGCAGGCTCACGTCGTTGGCGTCCTCGGCCTGGCCGTCAGAAAAGAGGTAGACGTCGACGTCGACGTTGCTGCGCAACTGCTGGGGGTCGAAGGCCATGGCGGCGTCGGCCAGCTCGTAGGCGAATTTCAGGCGGGTTTTGCGGTCGGTCGGCTGGATGGAATCGATGGCCCGCTTGAGGGCGACGCGGTCGGAGGTGAAGGACTGGAGCGTCTCGGCGGAGTCGTCGAAGGCGATGACCGTCGCCGAGGCGTCTTTGTCCATGGAATCGACCATGTCCTTCGCCCGGCGTTTGGCCTCTTGGAGGCGGGTGTGGCCGTCCATGTCGGTGGCGGACATGGAAGCGGATCGGTCGAGCAAATAGACGCTCCGCGCGCCCGGAGGCGGATGATAGCGCGTCACCGGGCGGGAGAAGGCCAGCAGGAGGGCCAGGAGCATGAGCAGTTGCAGGAGCAGCAGCAGGTTGCGGCGCAGGCGCTGGAACGGGGAGTTGACCTGCAAATCCTGGATCGCTTTTTTCCAAAGCAGGGTCGAGGCGACGGGCATTTCTCTTCGGCGGAGCTTCAAGAAATACAGAATGAGTAGCGCCGGGAGCGCGATCGCGGCAGCCGCAAGGGCTGCGCCCCAGTTGAGAAATTGTGGCAAGGAAGACATCGCGGCTATCCCAAAAGTCCTCTTTCGCGCAAGTAATTCAAAACGAGTGTATCAAACGGCACGGCGGTGCTGCTGAACAAATACGTTCCGCCGCGGCGGGTGATGAAATCCTTGAGGCTGAGGCAGTAGGCGTTGAGGTTGGCCTTGTACTGCTTGATGAGCGGCTGGGTGATCGAGACCTCGGCCATGTCGTCGTCCTCGACGTCGCGCAGCTTCAGGTCGCCCTGGAGGTCGGGGTCGATTTCCTGCGGGGAGAGGACCTGGACGCAGAACAGGTCGTACTTGCCGCCGGCCACGTAGCGGAGGCCGGTCTCGAAACCTTCCTTGATGAAAAAGTCGCTGAGCACGACGCAGACGCCTTTCTGGCGGTGCTGGAGGGCGAAGCGGCGGCAGGATTCGGTGAAGTGGCTGGGCCCGGCGGGCTCGAGCTTCTGGAGGAAGTCGATCATCTGCGCCACCCGGCGGCGGCCGCGCAGAGCGCCGGTCTCGGCGACGACGCCGTCCGCCATCGCGACCACGCTCACGCGGTTGTAGTTGACCAGGCCGATGTACGCGAGGGCGGCGGCGGTCTGCTTGATGTAGAACGCCTTGTTCGGGTTGCCGTAGTCGCAGCTCTTGCTCACGTCCAGGAGCACGTACAGCGCCAGGTCTTCCTCTTCGAGAAAAAGCTTGAGGAAAAGGCGGTCGAGGCGGGCGTAGATGTTCCAGTCGATGAAGCGGAGATCGTCGCCGACGACGTAGTTGCGGTAGTCGGCGAACTCGACGGACTGCCCGCGCCGCTTGCTCCGCCGCTCGCCCTTCATTTTGCCGGCGAGCATCTTGCGCGACATGACATCGAGCTGGTCGAGCCGGGCCATGAAGGCGGGGTCGAGGAGGGATTTTGATGGCGAAGCTGTCGTGGTCATCGGACCATCCCAAACAGATTTCGCCACAGATGAACACAGATGGACACAGATAAGACGTCAGGCACGATTGGGTCCTCGAAGTCGTTTGATCTCTACTTTTCTGCTGAAGTTTAGGAGCAGACAAAGGGGAATCTGCGTGGCTGCGAGATAGTTGAGGCATTGCGCGGTGTGGGCGTCGTCAAAGTTTTTGACTGCCTTGGTCTCAACCAGGACCGAGCCTTCCACGACCACATCAGCAAAGTACTTGCCGACCAGCACCCCATCGTACCAGACTTCGATTGGCACTTGTTGTGCAACCACGAGTCCCGCCTTTCGAATCTCGTGAATCAACGCATTCTCATACACTTTCTCAGCAAAGCCACATCCGAGCACATTGTGCACACGAAAAGCGCAGCCGATGATGGTTTCGGTCAGCCGGTTCAGCCTTTCTTCATCTGTGTCCATCTGTGTTCATCTGTGGCGAAAGGTTTTTAGACTTTCCCCGCCGCCAGTTCGGCTTCGATGGTGGTCGGGGTGTCGTTAGCGACTTTTTGCAGGACCATGTCGGTGGTGATTCCTTCGGCTTCGCCTTCGAAGTTGAGGATCACGCGATGGCGCATGGCGGGGACGGCAACGTCCTTGATGTCCTTGAAGCTGACGTGGAAGCGGCCGTCGAGCAGCGCCCGGACCTTGGCGGCGAGGGTGATCGCCTGGGCGGCACGCGGGCTTGCGCCGACCCGCAGGAACTGATTGACCATGGGCAGGGCGAATTCGCCCTGCGGGTGGGTCGCCAGAACGCAGCGGATGGCGTAATCCTGCACATGCGGGGCGATGACGACGCGCTGCACGAGTTGCTGGTGGACGAGGATGCGCTGGGCGTCGATCACCGGGTTGATCTGGACTTTGTGGCCGGTCGTCGTGCGGTCGAGGATCGCGCGGAGTTCCTGGCGGTTGGAATAGTTGACGATCAATTTGAAGAAGAAGCGGTCGAGTTGGGCCTCGGGGAGCGGGTAGGTACCTTCCTGCTCGAGGGGGTTTTGCGTGGCCATGACGAAGAAGGGTTCTTCGAGCTTGCGCATTTCGCCGCCGGCCGTGACCTGGTGCTCCTGCATGGCTTCGAGCAGGGCGCTTTGGGTTTTGGGGGTGGCGCGGTTGATTTCGTCGGCGAGGACGATCTGGGCGAAGATCGGCCCGGCCATGAAGGTGAACTGGCGCTGGCCGTGCTCGTTCTCCATGATGACGTTGGTGCCGATGACGTCGGCGGGCATCAGGTCGGGAGTGAATTGAATGCGGCTAAACTTGAGGTTCAGAGCCGAGGCCAGCGCGCGGATGAGGGCAGTCTTGCCCAGTCCGGGGACGCCCTCGAGGAGGGCGTGTCCGCCGACGAAGAGGCAGGTGAGCACGCCGTCGACGATGTCGTCGTGGCCGACGATGGCCTTGGCGATTTCGGCCTTCACGGCTTTGTAGTCGCGACGGAATCCATCGCACGCGGCCTGGATTTGCGGATCGACGCCGGGAACGCTTGGGGTTGTCATTCAAGTTCCTTTCTTCTTCGACAATGACGAAACTCGAATGACGAATGACGAATCAAATCCGAATGACCGAAATATGAATGACGAAACGAGGGCAGCGCGATCGCTTTCGAGATTCGTCATTTGGACATTCGGATTTGATTCTTCATTCGTCATTCGGATTTCGAGTTTTACTCGCCTTCTTCCTTCTTCTTGATCTGCTGCTGCGCCCTTCGTTTGGCTTCGAGGAGGCTGCCGGTATGTCCGCCCGGGCCCGGTGTTGCGCCTTTGGGTTCGATCTTTTTGGGGGGCGGGGGGACGGGTTTGTCGGTGGCGCCGCCGACCACCTGGGTGATGTCGCCCTCGACGCCCTTGGGGGCGGTGAATTTGGCTTTGGGGTCGGGGCGAGGGGCCGAAGCAGCGGGTTTGTCGGACGGTTTGAACTTGGTCTCGGCAACCTCCTCGCGGACACGCTTGAGGGCATCGAGGGTCTGGCCGCTTTCGACGCGGCGGAGGGTGGTGAACTCGCGGATGTAATTGGCGGCAGTCGCCGCCATGCGCTTGGTGGATTGCCAGTCCCAGGCGATGCGGCGCGTCGCCACGTCGAGAAGGATCAACGCCAGCAGCCACGGCAGAAGCTGGTCCCAGACCGGCAGCGGCGAGCTCGTCACCGTCAAACCTTCGCGGCGGAAAATGTCGGCGCCGGTCGGATCGAAGGGCGTGATGATGTGCCCGTTGGTGCGGGCGGCGATCTCGTTGAGCAGACGGTCGTTGCTCTTGAGCTCGCGGTATTCCGGCTCGCTGTTCATCGCCGCTCCGGCCAGCAGGGCGCCGCTGCCTTCCTTGCCGGTGTAGTTCATGGCGACGACATAATTGCCGGCGGTCTTGGCGTCGAAGGTCGCTTCGTAGGTGCCGGGGCCGGTGGGGACAAGCTTGATGTCGGCCTTTTTCATGTCGGGGCCGAGGACGATGCCTTCGATATTGAGGAAGTTGAGGTACTGGTTGTCCTTGCCGACGGCCTCCACGGTGATTTTGCCTTTGTCGCCGGTGATGGTGGTTTGGACGTCGAAGTCGGAGGGCATGGGCGGGCGTGAGACGCCGCGAACGACCTGGGCCCAGAACTTTGAGTAGAGCGAAGATCCGATCCACTGTGCCGCCCAGATGGGCGTGGCGTCGCTGGTGAAAACCGCCGATCGGCCGAGGCCCGTTTGCCAGTGGGCGAGGATCGGGTCGTGCATCTTGCCGGCGGCGATGGGCATGACGACTTTCGGATCGGCCTTTTTGTTGGTCAGCACGATGCCATAGACGTCGGGAAAGCCGCTGAGGCCGCGGACGAATTCATCCGAAGCGTCCAGGAGCTGGAGCGGAATTCCGTTGGCATCGGTGTGCAGAAGCGTCCGGCGGACGACGGTCGCCTCCTTGATGAAAATCTTGGGAAGCTGATTGAAGTCGGAAGTGATCGGCGGGTAGTAACGGCCTTTGAGCTTCTCGGCGATCTCCTGCATGGTAGGTGGAACGCCGTTCATGTGTGGGTACACCGTCACCGTCGAGACACTGACCTTATTCTGGGCGTAGCCGTCGTAGAGGGCCTGCTGCGGCGCGGCGGGATCGCCATCGCTGATGATGATGACGTGCTTGAACTGGGCGTCGCTCTGGGCGAGACCTTTGGAGCCGCCTTTGCCGTTGAGGGCGACGTTCATGGAGTCGTCGAAGCTGGGCATGTCGCCGGGCTGCATTTTCTTTGCCGCGGCGATGGCCGCGGAGCCGTCGCCCTTTTCCTGGAGCGGGAGGTCCCACTGGCTTCCCCCGCCCCCGATGCCTCCCCAGCCGTAGGTGATGATGCCGACCTCGTCGCGCGAGGAGAGGGCTTCGATGGCTTTCAGGGCGCACTCGAGTCCCCAGTAATTCCCGTTGGGGAATTCGCACGAGTGCATGATGAGAACGAGCGCGCCTTTCCCGACCTGTCGCTGGGCGGGGATGTCCATGTCGACGGGGAGGATTTTCTCGACGGCGGACCCTTGCCAGCCGCCCGCCCCGAAGGCCTGATCGCCACCGATCATGACCAGCCCGCCGCCCATGTCGTGGACGTAGGACTGGAACATTTTGTCCTGCTCGTCGCTCATGGCGCTGCGGGGGACATTGGCGAGAATGACGGCGTCATAGTTCTGAAGCTCGATGGCATTGCTGGGGATGCCGTCGAGGGTGGTGTGGAGGGTGTTGATTTTTTCGCCGGCCAGGGCCCTGGCCAGCTCGTCGCCGGGGCCGCGATTGCCGTCGGCGTCGTGCGCATTGTCCACATAGAGGACGTGGCCTTGTCCGCGGACGAAGGTAAAGGCATCGGCGGTGTTGTTGATCTCGACGGCGGTGCGGTCGGCAGCCTGGTCGGCGGTGAAGATGGCGTGGAACTGGTGAACGCCCCCGTTCTTGAGTGCGGGGACTTTCACGTACTGGACGTTTTTCCCCGGCTGAAGCGTGATTTCCCGCTGCGGGTCGATCTGCGGGGTCGAGGGGTCCATGTCGAGCGGCTCGCGGCCGCCGAGCGTCTCGTGGATCACGCTGAGCTTACCGGTGATGGGACGATCGGCGGTGGAAGTGAGAATAACCGAGAGCGTGAACGGCTCGTCCTCGCGCTTCCACGTCGGCGCGACGAAGCGGTCGATCATGGCGGCGTTCTTCACGTCGTACTTGAGCGGGACGACATCGATCTGGACGTGCTGGGCGGCGGCGGCGTCGAGGGCGGCGTCGAGGTTCCCGGTCGTGTCGTTGCCGTCCCAGAACAGCACCAGGCGGTGCATCGCATCTTTGGAGAGCGATGCCAGGGCGAGCTGAATGGCGGAGCCGGCATCCGTTCCGGTGCCGGGATCGGGAATCGCGTGCGTGTCGAACCGTGGTTCGCGGGTGGGCATCAGGTCGATCAGGGCGTTCTGCTTGAAGCTGATGACGCCGATCTTGTCGTCCGCCTGCTTGTCTGGCTCCTTGCCCAGGGCCATGATCCAATCGTCCTCGGCGGCGCGGAGGGGCTTGTTGGGGTAGCCGGGAAATTGCGTGAAGTAGCGCATCGACCCGCTGACATCGACCATCGCCATGACCTCGAGGCTTTTGTGCTCGCGCTGCCAGCGGATGCCGCCAAGGATCAGGATGAACAGGAGCAGGACCGCCAGACGGATTCCGATCGCGACCCATTTGCGAACCGGACCGAGCCCGTTGAGCGACCGCATCCCGAGAAACACGATGACCGCGCCGAGCCCCAGGAAAAGCAGGAATGCGGTCCAGCCCGGAATGTATTCCAGGTGAATGGGCCAGACGAAGGCGGTGGGGAAAGAGGTCATTGGTCAGATGTCACTGGTCAGTTGTCGCTGGTCATTCGTCACTGGTCATTTGTCACTCGCATCGAATTGCATTTACTGATGACAAGTGACCAGTGACCAATGACAAGTGACAACCTCAAAACTCAAACACTTGCAACCGATTGTTTCCTGCGTCGACCGCGACGACGCGGTCGCGCTTGTCTACGGCGACGCCCCAGGGATAGGCCAACTGCCCGGGCTGTCGTCCGGCGGAACCCCAGACTTTGAGGCCGCGGCCGGTTTCCTTGTCGATCATCTGCACGCGATTGTTGCCGAACTCGCAGACGACCAGGCGGCCTTCCTGGTCCTGGGCAAGTCCGTAGGGAAAGCGAAATTGTCCGAGCCCCGAGCCCGGCTCACCCATATTGCGGACCCATTTGCCATCCGTCGTGAAGACGACGATCCGATGGTTGCAGGCGTCCGTGATGTAGATCAGGTCGTGATCGAAGACCATGGTCTGCGGGCGGGAGAACTCGCCGGGGCCGTTGCCGAAATGGCCGAACTGGAACAGTTTTTTCCACTGATGGTCGAAGACCTGGACGCGGTCGTTGCCGCCGTACTCGCTGACGTAGATGCGGTCGCCGACGAAGCCGATGTCGGTGGGGTAGATGAACTGGCCGTCGGCGGTGCCTTCGGAGCCGAACATCTGGAGGAGCTTCCCATCCGGGGCGTAGACGACGACGCGATGATAGTGCGTGTCGGGGACCCAGAGGTTGCCGTCAGGGCCGACGGCGGCGCCGACCGGCTTGCCGTTGCGCCACTCGGGCATCTGCCATTCGCTCAGGCACTTTCCGTTGCGGTCGAGCCGCTGCACGTGCGCGACGCGATCGATGATATAGAAGTTGTCGGACGAGGTGTCGTAGGTGATGGCGCGCGGGTAGACGACTTCCGCCGGTCCGGTCCCGGTTTCGCACCAGACGGCGTCGGGTTTGGCGGGATCGCCGCAACCGGCCACACTCAGCAGGGCAAAAGTCAGGAAGATGGACGCCGCGCCCCTCATTGGATTGCTCCGCTGCTGGATCGACGCATTCTGCAATGAGTGGACTGATCGCACAAGCCAAGCTTCTTTCGGATGGCGATTTCTCGTGCTAGAATCGGGCGAGTAGAACTGCATTAGATGACGGCGACGCAAACGCCCAATTCCGCGGCCGCACGGCGGGCTTCTCCGCAAGCGCAACCTTGCCGTCCCGGCGTCGTTCTTCACGATATTAGCTGGCGGTGCTACGAAATGCTGCTGGATGAATTGGCCGAGCAGCACATGCAAATCAATTACGATGCCGGGGAGCTCGAACTCATGCCGCCACTGCCGCTTCACGAGCGATGGAAGAAACTCATAGCGTTTCTCGTTGCGGGGTTGGCCGCGGAGTTGAAGATTCCACTGGGCATGCTGGGCTCTACGACGTTTCGGCGGGAAGACATTGCCAAGGGGATTGAGCCGGACGAGTGTTTTTACGTCCAGAATGAGCTGCGGCTCCGGGGACGGCTGGAGATCGATCTCAGCGTCGATCCACCGCCCGATTTGGCGATTGAAATCGACATTACGAGGTCCTCCATCGATCGCCAAGCGATTTATGCCGGTCTGAAAATACCGGAAGTCTGGAGATTCAACGCGCGCCGCTTGCAGTTCCTTCGATTGTCGGAAGATGGCAGCTACAAGCCTTGCGAGTACAGCTTGGCGTTTCCGATGCTTGCCCGTGCAGATTTGGAACGTTTTCTGCTCTCATGGGACAGCGTCGACGACATAACGTTCGTCGAACAGTTTCGAGAATGGGTTCGCACGAACCTGAAGCGCTGAATCACTTCTCCGTATCCTTCTGAAGATTCCCGAAGTAACCCTTGACGACCTCCTGGTCCTGGCGGGGGATGCGCTGCTCGTCGACTTCGTCGGTGGCTTCTTTGTCGACGGAGGGCAGGACCTTGTGGAGTTCCATCTTGGCGTCGCCCTTGATGGAGCCGGCCTTGACAAAGGTGCTGGCCAGGACCTTTCCCTTGTCGTTCTTCTCGGAGAGGTCGGATTCGTTTTTGACCTGGAAGGGCGCGACTTCGGGAGCGGGGCGGTTGTTGCCAGCGGCCATGCCCGGACCGCCGCCATTGGCGTTGCCCGGGGGCCCGTTGTTATTGCCTTTGCCCCACTGGCCGACGCCGTTGGGGCCGTTGGGATTTGGTTGTTTGCCGCCGTTCTGTTGTCCAGGAGCGCCGTCGTTGCCCTGACCGTTTTGCCCGTTGCCGGCGGCGACCTGCTGGGCGTCGTTGGCCACCGC
The DNA here is from genome assembly GCA_035483795.1 of Tepidisphaeraceae bacterium. Lineage (GTDB taxonomy): Bacteria > Planctomycetota > Phycisphaerae > Tepidisphaerales > Tepidisphaeraceae > DASXMX01. Next base: position 10,737 of record DATHPP010000198.1, read on the forward strand.
CTGCATCTGCTGCAACTGCTGCTGCATCTGCTTGGCGGCGTTGGCCATCTGTTGCTTGCCCTGTTGGTTGCCTTGCTGCTGGCCCGGCTGATTGGTTCCCTGCTTGTTGGCGATCTGGCCGTTCTGACCCTGTTTGGGCTGGCCCTGTTGTCCGCCCTGGGCCGCTTGCTGCATCGCCTGGGCCAGTCCCTGCGCGGATTGCGCCAGTTGCTGGGCCGCGGCCTGGCTGTTGGCCTGTTGCTGCATCTGCTGCACCTGCTTCTGCATCTGCTGGGCCATCTGGCGCTGCTGGGAGGATTGGCCGCCCTTCTGGTTCATCTGCTGGGCGAGTTGCTTGGCGGCTTGCTGGACCTGCTGCTGCGCCTGCTTGTCGCCGTTGGCGGCGCGCTGCATCTGCTGGGCCATCTGCTGCGCCTGCTGCTGCGATGCCCCCATCTGCTGAAGCTGTTTTTGAATCTGCTGCTGAACTTTCGGGTCATTGGCCATCTTCTGAAGGGCGTTGGACAGATTCTTCATCTGGTCGGCTTGCTTCTGCTGGTCCTTCTTTTCCATCTTGTCGAAGTTGTCGACGGCCTTGGACAGGTCGTCGACCGCCTGATCGAATTTGCCCTGGCCCAGGGCGCGATGGGCATCGGCCATTGGACCCGGCTCGTCGGCGGGGGGCGCGAGGTTCTTGAACTCCTTCATCTCCTCCTGGTTGATGGCGAAGTCCTGGTTCTGCTTGATCTTGTCCTTGATCGCCTTCTGGTAATCCTCCTCGGCCTTTTGCGCGGTGGTCTTGGCATGAGTGGGGTCGATGGTCGGCTTTTCCTGCATCGCCCTGAGGTCGTTAAGGGCGAGGCGGATTTCCTCTTTGTCGGCAACCGCCTTAGGGGCCGCTTCGAGCTTCACGATAGCCTTGCGGATGGCTTCGCGCGCCTGCTTCTGATCCTGCTCGGCGGCTTGGGTTTGCTTGAGGCGGTTGGCCTGAATTCCAAACAGATCGAGCGGAGGAACCAGAAGCGCGGTGAGGAAAACAATGACCGCCGCGACCGCGGTGCCGCCCGCGGCCCGGGGGACCTCAACCGGGAATCGCTTGTGCAGACTGACGTTGTCGGCGGTCCGCTCGGCGTCCTTCACCGCCGCCATCGCAAAGGGATCCTGGCTGGGGCGGACGTAGAGTGCGGTGCTGAACTTCTCTTTCAAAGCAAGACGCTCGTCAATCGCGACCGCGGCTTCCTGCGCCGTCGGGCGGCGAATCAACGCATAAACGAGTGAGCCGAGGATCGTCGCACCCAGCCCGGCCCAGAACCAGATCGATTCCTTCGGCAAGTGGACCTGCACGAGCTTGTCGATCAGAATCGCCGCCCAGACGACAATGGCATACGCGATGCCGGCCCATGCCATCGCCCGCAGCCAGACGCCCAGGGTCATCCGGGTTCGAACCGTGCTGACATGTCGATCCAAGCGGCTCATGGCACCTCCCGGGCAAGCGCGACAACCTCTCGCCGGGATATTGTACGTTGGTCAGCCTCCGCCACCAACGCGAATCCCGGCTTTGCGCACCGTCTCTGTCACATTAGACGTCAGTCGCTTTGAGCAGTTTCACATATTCCCATACCATCGTGAGCAAAGGAGCACGATTTCATGCTGGTCCACACCGTTTACTTCTGGCTGAAAGACAGTTCCCCGCCCGGCGAGCGCGATCGACTGGCCCAAAGCTGCCGCGAGCTTCTGGGTAAGATTCCCACGGTGAAAAATCTCTGGGCCGGTCCCCCCGTGGCCACGCCCAAACGCGAAGTCATCGATGCCAGCTACGACGTCGGCTTGACGGTGGTCCTGAACGACATGCCCGCCCACGACGTCTACCAGGAGCATCCCCTGCACAAAGAATTCATCGCCCGGCATAAGGAGCACTGGAAGCGGGTGCAGGTTTATGATGCAAATGCGGGGTGAGAGAACTGATCATGGGACTGAGATCGTGGCTTCAGGAGAATCCGGGGCTTTGCCTGGCGGTGCTGGTCGGGCTGACGGGGCTGGCGACGGTGATCGAGGCCGCCGCCCGGAACCGGCTTGCCCGGTCACTGCGGGCATTGGCGGCGCAATGGCGCATGACTTACAGCGCCCATGACCGCCTGCGGGTCGCGGAGCGGATCGCCCACCGGCTAAGCGTCCCCGGCGCCGCCGACGTCTTCGTGACCGACGTCATCTACGGCAGCCGCGGCGACAAATACTTCTACGTCTTCACCGCCCAATACACGACCGGGGTCGTCTGGAGCAAGCAGCGGCAGGTGCGCGTCGCGACGTTCGGCGAATCCCGCAATCGCCAAAGCGCCGACCCGTCCGGCCCGGTCACGCTGGCGCCCGAGGAACTTGGCGTCGTCGAGCAATATCGCGCGCTCGCCCCCCCTGAGGGAGCAACCGGCACAACCTGAGTTGGGGTGGCGCCATCAGGCGCCCTTTGACCTTATGGACAAATCGCGCGTTTGAAGACGGTCCTGATCCGGCCGGGGGAGCACGTCAATCCAGCTTGCGCGGCGCGGGGAAGAAATCGACCTGGTCGGCGGTCTGGTCGCGGAAGTGAATGGCCATGGCCAGGGGCGAGCGGCGGGGGAGCGGGTAATACCAGGTATCGGCCAGGCGGAAGACCAGCCGCGGGTGGACGATCACGCCGATCTCCTCGATGGCGATGGATCGCGGGGGACCGAAAACCGATTCGATCGTGGCCTTGCTGCTGCCGACCACGGCCTCGGCCAGCAAGGCCAGGGAGCGGTGGGGCGATGGGGGCGTGTGGCGGAATCTGCCCCGGCCGACGCGGTGAGCCAGGGCGCGGAAGAAGGGCCCGCGGGCCAGCAGCACCGCCGTCACCAAACCGGCCACGCGTGCCGCCATCCACAGCGCCATCTGGGCGAAGTCGCCGGCCGGCGGGTGCGCGTGCTGAACAGTCTCGTGACGATGGGGGTCCATCTATTTTCGATGCAGGATTTCCTGCGCGGCAAGGTGCGGGGATGCCTGCACCACAATCGCGGCGATTTCAACATTATCGGCCGTCGCCGGGGTTGTCCTGAACCGGTTTTCAAAACCCCGTGCGCTTGAACTGCTTTTCCAGCTCGCGGAGCGAGAGGCGCAAGGTGGTAGGGCGGCCGTGGGGACAGTTGCTGCTGCGCTCGACCAGCTCGCGGCGGCTCAGCAGGGCTTCGATCTCCTGGGGGGTGAGCGGGTCGCCGGCTTTGACGGCAGCCTTGCAGGCCATCATGTCCAGCACCTCGTGCAGCAGCTCTTCCTCGTGCAGGTCGAGCAGCTCCTGCTCGCCGCGTTCCAGCAACTCGCGGACGAACGTGCCCGGCTCAAGCTTCTCCAGGAAGGAGGGGAACGAATGCACCGCCACCACGCCGGGCCCGAACGGCGCGACCTCGATCCCGAGCTTGCCCAGGAGCGGCTGGATCTGGTTCAAGAGCGACATCTGCGTTTCCGAAACGTTCACCGTGTGCGGAATGAGCATGCGCTGCGATTCGAGCGGGCCGCGTTGAAGGCGGCTCAATAGCTCCTCGTACATGATCCGCTCGTGCAGGGCGTGCTGATCGATGATGATCAGGCCATCGTCGCTCTGGGCGACCAGGTAACTGTTGTGCAGTTGGATGGCGGGGGACGGGGCGCCGGGAGGGGCGGATGCGGATTGAGGGATGCCGGGTGACCTCGCGGCGATTGGAGGCAGATCGGACGGTGAGAGCGGCGAAAGCCCGGCCCGCCCCGACGGGGGCGCGAAGACCGGCGCGGACGGGATCGCAGCGCTGTTCGGCGCGGCCAGATCGCCGGGAAACTGCTTGAAGAACTCGGCGAGCTTCTGGCGCAGTTCAAGCCGCGGCGCATCATCCTGGGCCGAAATCGGAATGGCGGTTGGCGAGAGATCGTTTCCCAGCAGCACCTCTCGAATCGACGAGAGGACCAGCCCGTGCATCCGCCCGCTATCGCGGAAACGGACCTCGATCTTGGTGGGATGGACGTTGACGTCGACGTCGGCCGGCGGGATCTCCAGCAGCAGGATTGCCGCCGGGTGGCGGCCCGGCTCGGTCAGCCCGCGATACGCTTCCCGCACCGCGTGCTGGATGAATCGATCGCGGATGTGCCGGCCGTTCAGATAGAGGTACTGGTATTTGGCGGTGGGGCGGGCCAGATCAGGCAGGCCGACGATGCCGCGCAGGCGGACCTCGGCGTCGCGACAAGTCAGCGTCAGCCGCTGCTCGCGAAACTCATCCGGCCACGCGGCCAGCAGCCGCTCTTCTTCGCTGGTTTCGGGCAAATCGAGCGTGGTCCGGCCGTTGTGCAGCAGCCGGAAGTGGACCAGCGGGTGCGGCAGCGCCAGCCGAAGCAGGGCGTCAGAAATGTGCCCGAACTCCGTGCTCGTGCCCTTGATGAATTTGCGGCGGGCGGGCGTGTTGAAAAAAATGTTGCGGACTTCGACGGTGGTTCCGACGTTTCCCGCCGCCGCCTGCACGCCCGAAATGTCGCCCCCGCGGTTGAAGATCTCGTACGCGGCGTCGTGCTCGATCGTGCGCGACAGAACCCTCGCTTGCGAGACCGCGCCGATGCTGGCCAGCGCTTCGCCGCGGAAGCCCATGGTGATGATGCGGAACAGATCGTCGTCGTCGACAAGCTTGCTGGTGGCATGAGACGCGAACGCCAGCGGCAGGTCCTCTGGCGGGATGCCGTTCCCGTTGTCGATGACGCGGACCAGGGCCCGGCCGCCATCCTCGATTTCCACGGTGATTTCCGAGGCCCCGGCGTCGATTGAGTTTTCGACCAGCTCCTTCACCACCGCCGCCGGCCGCTCGATCACTTCCCCCGCGGCGATCCGGTTGACCAGCGATTCAGACAACTGCGCAATCCGTCGGCGATCCACGGGGCGGATTATAGAGCCGCCCGGCGCGAATCAAGCCGCGTCCCGGCCGGGCCGACAGTTCGTGCACACCGCAACCGCCCGCCGCGGCGGAGCTTAGCGCGGCTGCCACGCTGCCCTCGACCCATGCGCCGGCCCGCAGCACGATCGACGGGCGGCTTGACATGCCCGCGCACCGGAATAGAGTTGCACCAAGTTCCCGGCCGCCCCGACCGGCCGTGGCACTTTGGCAGGTTTTGGCAGGAAATGGCAGAGCTATTGTCATGATCTTGCTAAAGGTTTGGCATTGTCACATTTTTGCTGAACGATCCCGGGGCCATAGTGAAATGGGATCACGCCACCATGGCATGGTGGAATTTGGGGTTCAAATCCCCATGGCTCCATTCGACTTAGCCACTTGCGGGCCCTCGGTGATGGCAGGCCACACAAGGGGACGAGGTAAATGCCCTGATTAATGAGCTTGCCGAAGGCAGCACCTCGAACGGCCGTGCGTCCATTTGGGCCACAGTTTCCTATCTCGTGTGCGTTCTGCGACATGCACCCATCAGTGAAAACGATTTCACAGCCTCCTTACCCAATTACGACGAGTTCGCGAAGAACGATCTGAAAGTCCTTGAGGACTGCCCGTGGGAGCGAGTCGCGTACCACGTGTGGTTCGACACAGTCAAGACCAATGAGCCCAAGCACTCGCAAAAGTGGACTGGGATGATAACGGCCCGCCTTCTGAAGAGTATTGCCGATGACAGTCGAGCGGTAGTCCGCCTGACGCGGGTGCTGGTTGTTCTAACACTTGTGTTGATTTGCTTAACTATGGTTCTCTGCGGGGATATTTTCGTTAGGTTTCTTCGTCACTAGCGAGATTCGCGATTGGCTGTCGTGAAAAAAGATACCAGAAGGCATTCGCTCGGCGACAGCCCCGAAAAGGCGCGCTGGCTGAGCAGAGTTTTGCTCGGTCGCGTTCAGGCCATGTCTGATACCGCGATCAGTTGAATTTCGGTGATCTCCGGCGGGACGCCGATCCGCACGGGCATCTTGGACATGCCGACCCCGGCGGAGGTGTAGACGGGGCAGAGGGGGCCGCGCGCCAGGCCGTACAGGTATTTCTGACCGTAGTGGGAGTAGGTGACCAGTGCGGGCAGGCCGGGGAGTTTGATCTGCCCGCCGTGCGTGTGGCCGCTCAGCATCAGGTCAACGCGGTGACCACAGGCGACGAATTTGCTGTCCTCGGCCACGTCGGGATTGTGCGACAGCAGGATTCGCGGCATCGCATCAGGAATTCCGCCCAGAGCGCTGTCATAGAGTTGGCGGTCGCGCCAGTAGTCTCCGACGCCGGCTATGCAGAGTCCCCCGTCCGTTTCGCGTGCGAGCGTGCGATCACGGCGAACAAACAGCCGCGTGTTGTCGAGCATCGGAATGCCCGCGCGGCCGAACAGATCGCCAAGCAACTCGGCGCTCTCGTACCAGTCATGGTTGCCGAGTGTAGCCACGATGCCGATGGGCGCGCGCAAGCCGCTCAGGACGCCGACCGCCGGGGCGGCGTAGACGCGGTCGTGCAACACGTAATCTCCGGTCAGGGCGATCAAGTCCGGCCGCAGTGCGTTGGCGGTCGCGACCACGCGGTGCAGGTCGCCAAGCGACAGCCACGGCCCGTGATGCACGTCGCTGATTTGAACGATCCGCAATCCATCGAGCTCACGTGGCAGTCCACGCAGTGGAAATCTGACTCGCCGGACTTGGAGCATCCGTGGCGCGAGGAGAGACGCGTACGCGAACGCGCCGAGCACTCCCCCCGCCGCCACACACTCCACCCCTTTCCGCAGAAGCGTCCGCCGTGACGGCGATGCCCTGAGATTTGAATCCGCGGGATTGCTGGAGCCGTCGTGCAGGCCGCCTTGGATTCGCCGCGAGCGCCGGAAGCGAACTTCCCGCAGGGACATCCACCCGGCGGCGAGCAACGCGTAGAGGATGAACATGAGGAGCACCGCCGCCTTGAATCGATATCGTTGCAGCGAGTCTGGAAGAACGCGGAATGTGATTTCCCGTGCGGGCTGCTCGATCACCGCCCCAATCGAATCCAAGACTGCCGTTGCGGGCTGTAAATAGCCGCGGGCGTGCAGCGGCTGGACAAACCGGCGGACTCCATAAGCGAAGACCACCACAATGACCCCGACAACCGCCGCACGTTGCCACACCTTCCGCCAGCGCTTCGCTGGCGGGCAAGAAACGAGTTTCGCTGAATCCACGGAAGTAGTCATTGGGATTAAGACCCCTTTTCCAGCTGGCACCGGAGGTATACCTGGATCGGCATGCGGCTGGAATAGCTTGAATCACACCAGGACCCGCTGTTGCTCCTGCCGCACCTCACGGGCGTGACTTCGAAGCTGGAGATCGTGCCCTGCGCGGAAATTGCCATCAGCCGTGAGTCCAAACCGTAGAAGATAGTTCACTCCCCGCCCCCGACGATCATTTGAGCGATATTCGCCACAACCTGAGCCAAGTTATATGGAATCGGCGCTCTCGGCTATTTGTGCCAGCGGCTTCACGGTCGTAAGCTTCGCCATGATCTGGCTGAGTCTGCTTGTGGTTCCTGTGGTCGCCGCGGCCCTGGGGGCATTTCTGGCAGGGGCAGTCGCATCGCTGGCGGTGGGATGGTACCGCATCACGAGTCGAGAGGGAGCGAGCGGCTATTTTGTCGTCTTCATGGGCTTACTGGGCCTCGTGGCCGGGCTGATCATCGGGGTGATCGCCTGTGCGATTGTGCAGCCAGAGACTGTGAGCCGGTTCGGCCTTGCTGTGGGTGTGAGCGTGGGTGTGATCGTCGTGCTGGCGCTCATCACCGCGGTTACTTCACGGGTGCTGGCCGATGTTCCTCCCACGATTGATGGCGAAAACCTCATGCTTCGTCTGGAAGTGCGCGAGCCCGTCGCCAACACTGCGGCGAGTCCTGCCGGGCCCGGCTCCGTCGCGCTCGGCTCACTCAGCGGCCGCACCGTCCGCAAATCGGTATGTGGCCCGCTCTGGACAGAACCGGTGGCCGGTTCCCCGGATTTTCACATCAGCTTTGGCGCCGTCGACATCTTCACCAGCCGCGGCAAACGACTGCTGATGATCGATTGGGGTGGGCGGGAAACCGCGGGCCATTTCCTTCCGCTTCCCGCGTTCCCCGGCAGGAAATTCTTCAACTGGAGCGATTGGCTTCCCAAATATCGAGCCGGGGTCGATGCCGGTAGCCGGCGGACATACCGTTTCCGAATTCAGAAGCAGTACGACCCCATCCGCCAGGAGACCGCCGGCGGCTTTGAGATTCGTACGATCGCCGAGCGCTTTGTCGAAACCACCATCAACCGCCGACCCGCTGTCGAGTCGCACGAAAGATTCCAGGTCTTCCACAACGGGTCGATGGTCGCCGGCAAGACCATCGGAGACACCAGGCTTCCCTATCCGAACCTCGTCGCCACCTTCGAGGGCCAGGCCGCCATCCTCATCAATGACATCGATGAGAACTACTCTTATAGTTTTCGCCTGATCACCGAATCGAACGGCGCCCCCGTCGTCCGGAGGGTTGCCGATTCCTCCCACGATCCCATTCTTGTCGATCTGGACCCCGGCGCAGCACCGCCGCCCAGCTCTCGCCGAAACCGAATCCATTTCTCTCGCCCGGGAATTTTTCGCGTCGGACAGAACGGCGTCCTCGACGCCCGCACGCTGGCCATTTTTCAATTCACGTCGCCGTCAGGCATGATCGAGCGGTCTCAGCTCAATTGCCTGGCACTCTCTCCGGATCGGCGAAGCTTCGTGCGCCTGGTCACGCTCGGCACTACCAGTTCATTTGCGCTGGCCGCGACGGATTTCGTGAGCGACCAGACGGACCGCCTGCCGATCGACCGCAAGCGAATGCACTACGTTACCCAGAGCCAGATCGATCCGGCGTGGGTCGATCATCACTTCTGCTGGGTGCGCAATCCCGAGGGATTCGACCGTCTGATCGAGCGCCCGTCGTTTGCGCCCCTTCCCCTCCGCGGGATCGTCGAACAGGGCACGGACGGGAACTCGCGCTACGTCCTTCACGGTACGAAGGATGGGATCGATTTAGTCGTCCGGGATGTGCTGGTAACTCAGCTCGGAGGACATCCAGCGGCGCCTGCTCCGAACAGCGGCGAGCAACCGATCCAACTGGACGGCTCGCAGGCCTCGCTCTTCTACGGCCGGGAGTACGGCGGCCTTCTCATGCTGACCATGCCCAAAGAGGCCGACCTCGAATTCGCCCAAAAGATCGCCCGCGCCATCGATGCCGAGCTCGCCACCGGAAAACACGATGCCATGTTCGACCTGGACCCGGCCTGACGCAACGAAGTTATTCGCCTCCTCTTCAATCGAAGCCTCTTAAATGATCGTGCGCCAACGCGTTTGCCGATCCGGCTATGTTGACGGCGGCGTGGCCGGGGTTATCGAAGGTTCTTCATCACCAAGGTTTTCGAGAAAGGTCGCTGATGGGGCGAAGAACAGGCTTCCCGTGACGGTGCGGCTGAAATCCAAAAGCCGGTCATAGTTGCCCGCCGGTCGACCGATGAACATGTTCTCGAGCATCTGCTCGGTGGTCCGCGGCGATCGGCAATACCCGATGAAATAGGTTCCGAATTCTCCCTGGCCGGCTTTGCCGAAGGGCATGTTGTCTCTGAGGATCTTTACCTCTTTTCCGTTCTCGACGACGGTCGTCAGCGCATTGTGGGCGAAGGAGGGTTTCGCCGCATCGCTCAGCTCAATATCAGAGAGTTTTTTGCGCCCGATGATCCGCTCTTGTTCCTCGGTTGAAAGAGCGTTCCACCGACTCATGTCGTGCAGATACTTCTGGATGATGACGTAACTTCCGCCGGCAAAACGAGGGTCTTCCCCGGCAACCAGCGCGGCATTCAGCGCGGCGGCGCCACGCGGATTCTCTGTTCCGTCAACGAACCCGAGAAGGTCGCGCTCATCGAAATAGCGGAAGCCGTGTGTCTCGTCGACGGCACAAACCGCTCCTCCGAGCCGCTCCACGATTTGGGTGGCCAATTCGAAGCACAAGTCCATTCTCTTGGCGCGGATGTGAAACAGCGCGTCGGCGGGAGTGGAAACGGCATGGCGTTCGCCCGAGCGGATCTCGCGGAACGGATGAAGTTCGGCCGGCCGAGGTGCCCCGAAGAGCTTGTCCCAAGCATCCGAGCCGAATCCCGCAACGCACGAGAGCCCCGCCTCGATGCGACGAAAATCGACGGCGCGAAAAATTCCCGGAAAATCTGCGCAGAAAGAGCGCACGGTTGCGTAGCTCGCGCGGTCCGGCTTGATGCAGACAACCAGGAAGATCGCGGCGCTGGTGAGCGGCGCAAGAACGGGCTGAGGAATTGGTGCTGGATCTTCTTTGCCGGTTACGCTCATGCGAGCATTTTGGCCTGGTCTCCGATCGACGCAAACTTTTGGGATGATCAACCCTTTGGGGCAGGCCGCCATGGAAGCATGTACGATGGGGTGTGATGCCCGACGCAACGTCATTTCCTGGCTGGAAGATTTCTTTGATTACCGCCACGGTGCTGGTTCATGGCGCCGCGACGTCCTTCGCCCGGCCGCCGGTGCGGTGGGATGCGCTCAATGACGTGGGGAACCTGGGGCGCGTGGAGGCGGTGGAGGTCAGTCCGTTTGATTCGCGGACGATCGTCGCCGGGGGAGATGTGCTGGGGGCGGGGGTCACACATGACGGCGGGGCGACGTGGGAGCCGACCCTGGGATTTCTCAATTATCAGGACAACGACATCACGTTTGATCCCGCCGATCCGAACACGATCTGGATCGGGACGCTGGGCGGGCCGTACAAGAGCACGGACGGGGGCAGGCACTGGACGCTGAAACGCGAGGGCATGCCGCCGGCGGGGACGGTGACGATCACGGCGCCGATCGAGCGGGTTATATTCGACCCCAACGATTCGTCGACACTGCTGGCGGTGGCCGGAAACCACCGGCACATGGGATACGGCAAAGTCGGCATCACGCGATGGGGCGGCGTCTGGAAAAGCACCGACGGGGGCGAGCATTGGAAGCAGATCGTGACGATCGATGATGCCGCGGTAGGCAGCCCGGACGACGGCACCGGCGTGATGATCAACGACATGGGCTTCGCCGCCAGCTCGTCGAGCGTCGTCTACGCCTGCTCGGATGAGTTCGGCGTCTACAAAAGTACGGACCGCGGCGTCACGTGGGGCAAAATCAATCAGGGTCTGCCGAATACCAAGACCTGGTCGATCGCGCTGCATCCGACCGATCCGAATATTCTGTGCGTTGCCATGGGCGGCGGCGCGGGAATCTACAAGAGCACCGACGGCGGCAGCACCTGGCACAAAAGCTGCGACGGCATGTCCGATCTGACTTCCTCGACCGTCTATCGCACGATCGCCGTCGCCAGGAGCAATCCTGACTATCTCTACTGCGCCGCCTGGGAGGGCTCGGGCTCCACATATCGTTCGACCGACGGCGGCAGCACGTGGACGCGCCTCGTCGCCCGCGGCAGCCATCGCTCAATCGTCGGCGGCACGGGAAACTCCGGCGGCCTGTTCTTCCAGCGGATCAGCGTTGATCCCAGGGACCCGAAGCATGTCGTTGGCGCGTGCGAGGGAATGGTGGTGCAGTCGTGGGACGCCGGGGAGACCTGGAAGGACACGACCAGCGTCGCTACCAACGGCGGCTGGCGGGGAACCGGGTACTGCGGCATGTGTGGCACCTGCATCGCCTGGAATCCGTACAAGCCGGGGCAGGCTTTCACGCTGGGCGATGATGAGGGGAAGCTGGAGCGCAGCGAGGATTACTTATGGAGTTGGAGGCTGAAGGGTTCGCCGGGCCTGATTGGGCCATACAACGGCGCGGCCGACGCAAGCTTCGCGGCCGACGGTACGATTTACGTCGGCAGCGGACAGTTCGGCAATCACTACGGCGCGTATGCCAATGAGCCGATCATCAAGAGCACGGATTTTGGCGCCAACTGGTTCTACGTGAAGCGACCCGTCGGCGCGGTGGGAGACAATCGAGCGGTGTATGTGAACCCGCGGGATTCCAGGCAGGTGTGGTGCATCACCGGCGGCGCGGCGACCGGAACATTGTGGAAGAGCAATGATGGCGGCAACACCTGGGCGACGCTGGAGCTTGGGGACGCCGGAGGTTTGTGGAACATCGCCGCGGATCCGAAGGAGCCGACGACGATGTACATCGGTGCTCGCAACGGGATCTACCGGAGCGCCGATGGCACGCACTTCTTGCGGATGCAAGGCTCGCCGACTTCGCGAAATTATGAGTATGCTTATCTCGACCCGACCGATTCGCGAATAGTTTACGCCGTCAGCTTCAACTCCGGGTCGCTGGGCGGGCTGTATCGGTACAACGGAAGCGGATGGACGAGACTTCTCGCCAAGCCGCAGGCGCGGGCGGTTGCAGTTGATCCGGCCAATTCGCGGCGCTTCGCCCTGTTGACCCGCGGCTGGGCCGCGTTCGACCAGACCTCCGGCGACGGCGTCTGGATCAGCGAAGACACCGGTGCCAACTGGCAACAGTGCAACGATGGCCTGCGCATGCTGGGTGGCGTGGCGATCGCCTTCAACCCCGACCGCAGCAGCCAGCTCATCCTCGCCACCGACGGCGCCGGCTTCTTCGCAACCGACCTGGGCGATTCCACCCCCCACGGCGGTAAGCCGCGGAGCGTGATTGGTACAGTCGCCGCGATGAATTACGACGACGGTTTGCAGGGCTTTGATACTTCGAAAGACAATCGCGCGGACGCGCTCCGCGGTTTAAAATCCGGACAGTGGGCCAAATTCCAGGTCAATGTTCCCTCAGCCGGCCATTACGATGTCATCTGTACCGTCGCCTCAACGACCGGCGGCAAGTTCCATCTCGAGTTCAACGGCGTCAACGTCACCGGACCCGTCGAAGTCAAAGCCACCCCCGATGCCTGGACAGACGTGCGCATTCCCCACGTCGCGCTCATCCCTGGCGATCAATACATGAAGCTTTTTGCCGAGACGGATTCGATCGACATCAAGTCGATTCAAATGTGCAAAGAATGACAACGTCTTATCGAGCGCCCGACCCTTACGCGAGATCAAACCGATCCAGATTCATGACCTTGTTCCACGCGGCGACGAAGTCGTGGACGAACTTCCTGGGGGCGTCGGAGCTGGCGTAGACTTCGCAAAGGGCGCGCAGGCGGGAGTCGGCGCCGAAGACGAGATCGACTCTCGTGGCGGTCCACTTGATGGCGCCGGTGGCGCGGTCGCGGCCTTCGAAAAGGTCGGCGTCGGCGGACGTCGGCTTCCACTCGGTGGACATGTCGAGCAGGTTCACGAAGAAGTCGTTGGTGAGCACGCCGGGCCGTTTGGTGAAGACGCCGTGCTGAGATTGGCCTTCGTTGGCGCTCAGGACGCGCAGGCCGCCGATGAGCGCCGTCATTTCCGGCGCGGTGAGGGTGAGTAGTTGGGCCTTGTCGATCAGCAGGTGCTCGGCGGGAATGGTGAACTTGTGCTTGAGGTAATTGCGGAAGCCGTCGGCCTGGGGTTCGAGGACGGCGAAGGATTCGACGTCGGTCTGCTCCTGCGAGGCGTCGGTGCGGCCGGGCGTGAAGGGGACGGGGACCTCGTGGCCGGCGTCCTTGGCCGCCTGCTCGACGCCGGCGCAGCCAGCCAGGACGATCAGGTCGGCCAGCGAGATCTTCTTGCCGCCGGTCTGGGCAGCGTTGAAATCGGCCTGGATGCTCTTGAGCGTCTTGAGGACCTTCGCCAGTTGGGCGGGCTGGTTGACGGCCCAGTCTTTTTGCGGCGCGAGGCGGATGCGGGCGCCGTTGGCGCCGCCGCGTTTGTCGGAGCCGCGGAACGTCGACGCCGACGTCCAGGCGGTGGCGGCCAGTTCGGAGACCGACAGGCCGCACTTGAGGACCTTTTTCTTGAGCGCCGCGGCGTCCGTGTCGTCGATCAGCTTGTGATCGACCGCCGGGACGGGGTCCTGCCAGATGAGCTGCTCGGCGGGAACCTCCGGGCCGAGATAGCGGGCACGGGGGCCCATGTCGCGGTGGGTGAGTTTGAACCAGGCGCGGGCGAAGGCGTCGGCGAGTTGGTCGGGGTTGGCGAGGAATCGCCGCGAGATTTTCTCGTACGCGGGGTCGACGCGCAGGGCGATGTCGGTCGTCAACATGGTTGGCAGGCGTTTCTTCGATGGATCAAACGCATCGGGAATCGTCGCGGCGGCGCCCTTGGCGACCCATTGGTGGGCACCCGCGGGGCTCTTGCTCAGTTCCCATTCGTGGCCGAAGAGGTTCTCGAGGAAGTTGTTGCTCCACTTGGTGGGCGTGGTGGTCCAGGTGACTTCCAGGCCGCTGGTGATGGTGTTGGGGCCGGAGCCGGTGCCGAAGCTGTTTTTCCAGCCGAGGGCCTGCTGTTCGAGGCCGGCGGCTTCGGGCTCGGACCCGACGTTGGAGGTCGGGGCGGCGCCGTGGGTCTTGCCGAAGGAATGGCCGCCCGCGATCAGTGCAACGGTTTCCTCATCATTCATGGCCATGCGGCCGAAGGTTACGCGGATGTCGTAAGCCGCCTTGAGCGGATCGGGATTGCCATCCGGACCTTCGGGGTTGACGTAAATCAGGCCCATCTGAACCGCGGCCAGCGGATTCGCGAGATTGCGGCCGTGCATCGTGCCATCGGCGTTGTCGTCGGTGACGGTGACGCCACCCGGCTTTTCCACTCCCTCGGAGCCGTGGGCGTAGCGGATGTCGCCGCCCAGCCAGGTGGATTCGAAGCCCCAGTTGACGTCCTGATCGGGCTCCCAGGTGTCCTCGCGGCCGCCGCCGAAGCCGAAAGTCTTGAATCCCATGGTTTCGAGGGCGACGTTGCCGGCGAGGATCATCAGGTCGGCCCAGGAGATCTTGCGGCCGTACTTCTGCTTGATGGGCCAGAGGAGGCGACGGGCCTTGTCGAGGCTGACGTTGTCCGGCCAACTGTTGAGGGGCGCGAAACGCTGCTGGCCCCGGCCGCCGCCCCCGCGACCGTCGTGGATGCGGTAGGTACCGGCGCTGTGCCAGGCCATGCGAATGAACAAGGGGCCGTAGTGGCCGAAGTCGGCGGGCCACCAGTCCTGGGAGTCGGTCATCAGCGCCGCCAAGTCCTTCTTGACCGCTGCCAGCTCGAGACTGTTGAACTCCCTGGCATAGTCGAAGTCCTCGCCCATGGGATTGGACTTGGAGGAATGCTGAGCAAGCAGCTCGAGCGGCAACACTTTTGGCCACCAGTCACGGTTCGTCGTGCCACGGACGGCAGAGTGATTGAACGGGCACTTCGCTTCGGTTGACATGGGTCGTACTCCTTCGATCAATTTCAATGAGCCGGGGTCTGATCGTTTGAACTCAGGCCGGCGATCCCCGCCGGCAACACCTCTGATTGCGTTCATCAGGGGGACAACGGTTCACCGGCGGCCTTCGCAGACTTACTTAACTTATATGCAATCGCGGCCTGCGGGTCATCTGCGGACGCTGCTGCACTCACAGTTTGACGGGATGGGGGACATCGCCCCGATGGCAAGCCGCACCCCATCAATTGTCCGCTCGGGGCCGCAAACGCTGGCCACACCGGACATCAGCAGCTTTGTGTCGGGGCTTGGGGGATTAAGATACGGCGTCCCCATTCTGGAGAAGTGCGATGCCTGATGCGCTGGTTTGTCCGAAATGCTCCGCCACGGTGCAATATCGCGACGCGGGGCCTTCCTTGCGATGTCCGCATTGCCAGACGCCGCTGGCGCCGAATCCGTCGTCCCCGGTGAGTCGGACCGACGAGATTCCCCAGGAGTTTCGGCCGCTGGTGGAGAAGGTGCTGGAGATGGCCAAGGCATCGGGGCACGTCGGATCGCTTAACACGATTCAGGCGATCAAGTACTACCGGCAAGCGACGGGCGCCTCTCTGGCCGATGCCAAGCGCGTCATCGAGTCAGTTGGGCCGTTGGAAGTTGGACCGTTGGGCGTCGGCTCGTGGCAAGGGGCAAGCCAGCGGCTGGGCGCCGGCGGGCAAAGCAGAAGCTTTCTGGCGGTTCTCATCATCGTCGCAGTCACCGCCGGGCTGGTGGGTGCGATCATCGCGCTGGTCCAGCGCCGGCTGCATACCCGCAACATTCAGCCGACGGTTGCCCCGACGGAGGTGCCGTCGACCCCATCGATTCCCTCGGTCCTGCTCCCACCGACCACGCCGCAATTTGCCGCGATGGCGATGGAGTTTGGCAGCCAGGGCGTGGGTCCCGGGCATTTCGATGATGCACGATCGATCGCGGTGGACAATCAAGGGCACATTTATGTCGGCGAATATTCCAACGGCCGGGTGCAGGTGTTCGACACGACAGGAAAATACCTCTCGGAGTTTTCGCTGGGGGCCGGCAGCTATCTCCAGAACCTGATTGCCGACCGGAACGGTACGGTTTACGCGGTGTCGTCCTCGCGCATTTTGCGCTTTACCGGTACAAGCGGCGCGGCGATTGGGGAGGTGGGCGGCAACGCCGCCGGCGAACCGCCCAAGAGTTACACCGATGCCTGCCTGGCCCCGGGTGGAGGCATCTACGCGATCAGCGATGCGTTTGCCGGGGAACCGCAGATCGTGAAGCTCGACACCGATTCCGGCAAAATCGTCAGCAACTTCGAGACAAACAAAGCGGTGGGTGAGAGTCTGGATCTGTTCCGGATTGTGGCGATGACGACCGGCGAGATCTATGCCTTGGACCGCCAGAAGGGGGTTTTCAAATTTGCCGACGAGGGTCGATACATCAACCGTTTCGGCGGGGGAAAGACGGCCGGCGTGTCGCCGCTGGACTTGCCGCCCGCGCAGTTGTTTTCGCCACAGAACATCGCGACCGACAGCCAGGGCCGCATCTACATCAGTGATGCGGGCTCGTGCATCAAGGTCTACGACAAGGAGGGAAACTACCTCGACAAGTTCGGCGGAACCGAGGTCGTCTTTGGCATCGCGATCGACGACCAGGACAATATTTATGCATGTCTGCGCAACCGCCACACCGTACGGAAATATGTGATCGCAAAGCGATGAGGCAGCGACAAGGCTGCTGCCGATCGGTTCCGCTGTTACGCATGTGGTTGCCCTTCAAGTCGATTCAGATGTCCGACAATTGACCGCCATGAGCCAGCTCCTGGATTTTTATCGCCTGCAAGCCCGCGATTCCGAAGGGCGGACCCTCGAGCAGATCTGGGCCTGGAGCGAGGACGAGCTGGAGCATTGCCACGACTTCATTCAGTGGATGTTTCCGCTGGACGAGCCCAGCGCTTTCAACTCCGATGCGCCCCTGGTGACGGAAGAGGAGCAAGCCGCGTTCAGGTCTGAACCGCAGCTTCAGGCGGCGATGCGACGATCGTTCTCCGCGTTTCTGGAGTTTCTGGGCCTGACGGTTTCGCCCGATGGACAGGTCGTCCGCGGCGAAAACTTCGACCGGCGGCTTTCGCTGTGGAAATACCCCAACCACAACTGGCTGCGGATCACCCGTGTGCTCAAGAGCCTGCGGGTGCTGGGATTCGAGAAGGAAGCCGGCGCGCTGTGGCATTGCCTGAAAGACCTGCACGAAAAAGATGGTTTCCCTTTCACCGGGTCGTTCGAGTACTGGAAGCAAGCGGCGTGGTCGCTTTAGCGACCATGGTTTTTCGACCCGGCAGAGAGCACATGGTCGCTGAAGCGACCACGCCCGCGCCATGCACGACGCCTAAATCGGCGTGCGCGAACCTGGGATGGGACTGGTGAGCCAATCGGATTACACTCAACTTCCTCCCAACCTTCCTGTCCCGACGGATGATGGGGCATGCGATCATCTGCCCGGGACGAAGCTGCCGGCGATTACACTGCCCTCCACCGGCGGCGGAACCGTGATGTTGGCAAAGCGCGAAGGAACCACGATCGTCTACTGCTATCCAATGAGCGGTGTGCCCGGTGTGCCGCTGCCGGACGGGTGGGACCAGATCCCCGGCGCCCGCGGCTGCACGCCGCAATCCTGCGGCTTCCGCGACCGCGACGAGCAATTCAAAGGCCTGAATGTCACCGTCTATGGCCTAAGCACGCAGACGACTGATTACCAGAAGGAATTCGCCTCCCGACTCCATTTGCCGTTCGAGCTGCTCAGCGATGTGGATTTGCGATTCACCACGGCGCTGCGCCTGCCGACGTTCGAGGTCGAAGGCAAAATGCTGATCAAGCGCCTCACGCTCGTGGTCTGCGATGGGG
The DNA here is from genome assembly GCA_035483795.1 of Tepidisphaeraceae bacterium. Lineage (GTDB taxonomy): Bacteria > Planctomycetota > Phycisphaerae > Tepidisphaerales > Tepidisphaeraceae > DASXMX01. The sequence goes on from DATHPP010000198.1 coordinate 28,878, forward strand.
CGATTCGGAAGGTCTTCTATCCCGTCTTCCCGCCCGACGGCCACGCCGCCGAAGTCCTCGTGTGGCTCCGCGGCAATGGGAAAGGCTGATCGATCCGGATTGTGGGCGCAGCGCTTTATCTCGACAACGAGCACTCATCCACAAACTGCGGCTTGAGCTGAAGGATCGCCTCGGCGGCGGCGATGCGGACGTCGGCATTGGAATCAGCCAGTGCGCGGCGGAGCAGGTCCTGGGCGTCGCTGCGGCCGATGGCGCCGAAGGCCAGGGCCGCGAGCACGCGCTGGCGGGGGTCCTGGTCTTTGAGTCCGAGCTGGGCGATGCCGTAGCCTTCGTCGCAGCCGAGCATGCCCATGGCGCGGGCGGCGACCAGATCGACCTCGGGCACCGGATCGGTCAACGCGACGCGCACGTGCTGGATGACCTGGCGGTTGTGAGGCGTGGCGAGTCCCAGGAGCGCGACCTTCTGATCGTCCTGATAGGGGCTGAGGGTCCAGCCGATCAGGTCCTTCATCCCCTGCTCGCTGCCGAGCCGCCACATGGAGACGGCGGTCTGCTGGCGGACGGCGGAGTAGAGGTCCAGACGCATGGGACGCAATACTTTCAGGGCGCTGGGGTCCCCCATCATCCCCAGGCACATGGCGGTGGTGCCGCGGACGCTGGCCTGCGGGTCGCGGGAAAGCTGCTCGAAGTCGTGGCTGTAGCGGTAGTCGCCGATACGGTGCAGGCCGAAGCGGGCGACGACGCGGACGCCGGAATCATGATCGTCCACCAGCTTCAGGAGCTGCTCGTGGGCGCCGGAAAGCTGAAGCTCTCCGGCAGCGAAACCGGCGGCGTAACGCACCAGCGGGTCGGGGTCGGACAACGCCGCGACGATCTGCCCGGTGTGTTCTTTACCCGTGGCTTCCTGCAGGGCCTCGATCGCATGGGCGCGCACGTTGGGATCAGCGTCCTTCATCGAACTGCTCAGCTCCTGATCGGCGGCGGCGCGAAGCTGCGGATCGAGCGGAACGTCCTTTGACGCAGGATAGTTCGGAGGCAGCTTCGAGGGCGGCAGCACGCGGCCGGTGCGCGGGTCGGGCTTGCCCGCCGACTCGCAGCCAAACCCGATGCACAACCCAACGAAAACCAGCACGATCCATCCACTGTTTCTCATGACATCCTTACCCGGGCGTGGTCGCTTCAGCGACCATGCGTTTTGCGAATGTCGGCGCCCCTGCCAAGACACGGTCGCTGAAGCGACCACACCTATTTTCTCCACCATTGGATCAATGTCACCACCAGCAGTAAGCCGGCCGCACTGGCGCACAGGTACGCAAAGACGTCTCCGATCCGCGCGTACAACGTGATGCGGGAGTCCAGCATCAGCGTCGCGACGCTCAATCCCTCGCGTCCAGCGGGGACCAGGTCGCTGGCGCGCCCTGCGGAGTCGATAAAGCCGCTGATCCCGGTGTTGACGCTGCGGGCGGTGGGGGCGCGGTTTTCGATGCTGCGGAAGATCGCGTTTTGAAGGTGCTGCGACATCTCGTTGGCCTTGAACCAGCCGTCATTGGTGAGGTTGACGATGAAATCTCCCCGCTTGCGGCCATCCAGCGGCGCGAGCATGCGGTCCAGGAGCGGGGCGTCCAGATCCTCAAAGCAGATCGGCGTGACGAAACGCCAGCCCTGCGGCATCTGAAATACCGTCATCGCGTCCGGCGGGCCGGGTGTCAGCGTGTATTCCTCGCTGTAAGGGCTGAGCGAAAGAAACAGCGCGTACAAGGGTGGAAAGGAGCTCTTGAACGGCAGCGTCTCGCCGAAGGGGACCAGGTGAATCTTGTCATAGCGGAGGTCCGCCACGCCTTGGGGCGTGTATAAGTAGGTGGAATTGCGCCGGTCGGTGGGAATGTAGTAATCGCCTTTGGTTTTCCAGTTTTCGTAGTACAACCCGCCGATCAGGATACCGACATTGAACTCGCGGGCCAGCCGCAGAGCCTGATCGTTTGCCTCTTCCCAATCGACCGCCAGATGATGAGCTCGCGCAAAATCGCGGGCCGATTGATTGATCGGGGGCAACATCGTCTCCGACCAGACGACCAGGTCAACGTTCGGGTTCTTCGCCAGCGCCTCGCGCGTGGTTCGGACATGGAAGTCGAGAATCTCCTGTGGGCTCGCGCTTTTCTCTCCCGAGTTGCTTTGTGGATAGTCCGGCTGCACGACCAATACGCGCGGGCCCGGCGTAGTCGGATGCTGCGAGAGCCGGAAGAAACCGTAGATCAGAATGCCCGCGCCGACGATCAGAATTACCAACCCCGCGGGAGCCTCGCCCTCCCCAGTGAGCCAAATGTTCATTCGTGGCGAGCGCAAAACGAGCATCGCCACCCACGCGTTGACCATGGCCACAAAAAATGAAATCCCATAGACGCCGGTGATGTCAGCAATCTGGCACAGCGGCAGCGCCGGCGCCTGCGATTGGCCGATGTAACCCCACGCCAGCCCCCCCAGCGGCCAGATCCCGTGAAACCACTCGAATGTCACCCACACCGCCGCAATTAATAACACCGCTCCCAGGACCCTCTTGGGCGAGCGAGCTTGCAGCAGGTTGGCGCCACGGATGATCGCCCCGGCCATCGCCCAATAGAGCCCCAGCACGGCCATGAGGGCGGCCATTCCAGGGCCGGTCACGTAGACGAGCCACCACATGTTGGCGGTGAAGAATGCGATGCCGCCCAGCCAGCTCCAGAAAAACGCTGTCCGTGCGGATCGGCAGTTCACGATCACCAGCATCCACGGAACCAGCGCCACCCACGCCAGGTAAAACTGCTTGAACGGCGCGAAGGCGAGATTGAGCAGCGCGATGGTCGCCAGCAACAGCAGGATTTTGCCCCACCACCGGCGGGCAAACGAAGCCTGCGCCCGAGCCGGTTTGTCCGGCACGGCAGTCCGAGCTTTCGACGCTCCACCTCGGCGCCCCATGTGCGGGGCCATGGTCGGGCGATTGCCGTGCGGCGTCAAGCAACGCGGGATTTGGCTTCGAATTATCGGGTGCGATTGGAGGTAAGCCTCGTTAGAGCCGGACTGTGTCAGCCCGGTCGGACCAGAGGTCCGAGCATCGCCGTGCTGTCCTGCGGCCAGACCGGGGCGACACGCCCCGGCTTCAAGAGGGTAACGGCGCCAGGCGTCCTTTTGCATTTTCCCCCGCCGGGCGTACGCTTTGAACGACTTGAGCAAGAACATCGCCATTCTGGGTTCGACGGGGTCGATCGGGTGCAATGCGCTGGAGGTGATTGAGAAGCTGGGGCCGCCGTACCGGGCGGTGGCGCTGAGTGCCCATTCCCAGGGGCAGAAGCTGATCGAGCAGGTGGAGCGGCACCGGCCGGCTGCGGTCGCCATCACGGACGATTCGGTCGACGATTCGGTGGCCCAGCAGATCGGGCGGCTGGGCGCGCGAGTTTATCGCGGAAGCGCCGCGATGGTTCAGCTCGCGACGCTGGCGGAGGTGGACATCGTCCTGGCCGCGGTCGTTGGGGCGGCGGGGCTGCCGGCGGTCCTCGCGGCAGTTCGAGCGGGCAAGACGCTGGCGCTAGCCAACAAGGAATCGCTGGTGGTCGCCGGCTCGCTGTTGATTCCCGAGGCCCGCCGTCGCGGTGTGAAAATCCTGCCCGTCGATTCCGAGCACTCGGCGGTCTTTCAGGCGATGCAGTGCGGAAAATCGGACGAAGTCAGGCGGATCATTCTCACCGCCAGCGGCGGACCCTTCCGCAACGCCACGCGCCAGCAGATGGAACGGGCGACGCTGGCCGACGCCCTCAACCATCCGACCTGGCGGATGGGCAATAAAATCACGATCGACTCGGCGACGATGTTCAACAAGGCCCTGGAAATCATCGAAGCCTGCTGGCTGTTCGACGTCCCGCCGGACAAAGTTGAGGTGGTGATTCATCCGGAATCGGTGATTCATTCGATGGTGGAGTACGTGGACGGCTCGGTGATCGCGCAGCTCTCGCCTCCGGACATGCGGACGCCGATTCAATATGCCTTGACGTACCCGCAGCGACAGGAGGGAGTGAGCCGCCGGCTGGACCTGACCGGCGGGTTCAAGCTGCACTTTGAGCCCCCGGACACGGAGCGATTTCCCGCACTCCGGCTGGCGTACGACGTAGCAACCCGAGGCGGCACGAGCGGCGCGGTATTGAACGCCGCCAACGAGGCGGCGGTCGCGGCGTTCGTGGCCGGGAATATCCCCTTTGGCGAGATTTCCAGGCTCGTCGAGCTTACAATCGCCGGACATTGCCTTCAGGCCGACCCCACGCTGGACGATCTGCTGAAGGCGGATCGGTGGGCGCGCCAAATGGTGGGGTCGCTGATCGCGGCCCAGTCCGCCGCCCTGGCCCATTGACGGAACCAACGCATGCCGCTGTTCGCTTTTTCCCTTCCAACGTTTCACAACGCACTGGTGGTAATTGGCCTGATCCTGGGGTTCGGCTTTGTGATCTTCTTTCACGAGCTGGGCCATTTTCTGGCGGCCAAGTGGGTGGGAATCAAGGTCGAGCAGTTTGCCGTCGGGTTCGGCCAGGCATTGATCTCGTGGCGGAAGGGGATCGGCTTCCGCTTGGGCAGCACACAGCGCGAGTACCGCCGGAAGCTCGAGGAATTTCTCGAGCAGAAATACAAGAACGATCCGCAGGTTCTGGAGCGATCCGGATTGGCCTACCAGCAGGCGATGTTCGCGGTCGAGAGGGAATCGGGCCTTGGGGAAACGGAATATCGTCTGAACTGGATCCCGCTGGGCGGCTACGTGAAGATGCTGGGCCAGGACGATCTCCGCCCCAACGCCGAGGCCGAGGATCCTCGCAGCTACAACAGGAAGAGCATCGCTGCCCGCATGTTCGTCGTCTCGGCGGGCGTGGTCATGAACGTCATCCTGGCGGGCGTGGGATTCACCGCGCTGTTCATGTATGGGTTCAACGTCCCGCCGGCCTGGGTCGGGAGCGTCGCTTCCGATTCGCCGGCCGTGAATGCGGTCAAGATGGTGAACGGCCAGCGCGTTAGCGACCCGCTTCATCCCGGCGACCAGATTCTCCAATACCAGGGCAAGGCACAGGACGATTTCACCAAGATCGGACTGTACGTGGCGCTTTCAGCGCAGGACCAGGAGCAGACGATCAGGGTCCGGCATCCGGATGGGACGGAGGAAGATCTCCTGGTCACGCCTCAGCCCGATCCGATGAACAACGGCTTCCTGTCGATCGGCATCCGTCAACCCACGATGCTTCAGGGGCCCGACCCCAAGGATTTCGTCGGGGATGAATGGAAGAACATCGAAGCGCTGGAGCTGCCGGACGTGCAGGCGGTCAAGCCGGGCGAGACCGTCACGCAGATCAACGGGCAGGACATCGACTACAAGAAGGATTTCTGGAAGCTTCCTGCCGCGTTGCAGAATCCGAGGGGAATGCCGGTTGAGCTGACGGTGGTGGATGAGACCAGCAAGAAAGTTCGACACACGGTCGTCCATCCTCAGCTCGGAATGGAGTTC
>DATHPP010000199.1:0-19202 GCA_035483795.1 Tepidisphaeraceae bacterium
ACGACCAGCAGTTCGATCATCGTGAAGCCGGGGCGCCCATGGGCGGGGGCTGGGCAGTCGTGGGCTGGCGGGGGGGGAGAGGTCATGACGGCTCCTTGGTGCATCGTGGGGGCGGACGCAAGTGAAATCATCTGCCTTTGCTGTTGTTGCTCGACATGCCCTCGATGAGAGTAACCATGGGGAGGAACAGGGCGACGACGATGAAGCCGACGATCACGCCGAGCACCACGACCATGACCGGCTCGAGAATGCTGATCAGCGAGCCGACCAGCACGTCGACGTCGTTATCGTAGTTGTCGGCGACCTTGATGAGCATTTTGTCCAGATCGCCGGTCTCTTCGCCCACGTCGATCATGTTGACGACGATGGCGTCGCAGATCTTGGTGGCGCGGAGGGGGTCGGCCATGGACTCGCCCTCGCGGATGGCGTCGTGGACCTTGAGCAGGGCTCGGGAAAAGACTTCGTTGCCGCTGGTCTCGCGGGTGATGTTGATGGCGTCGAGGATCGGCACGCCGGCGCTGATCAGCGTGCCCAGCGTGCGGGTGAAGCGGGCGATCGCGGTCTTGCTCAGGATCGTGCCCAGGATCGGGATTTTGAGTTTGATGACGTCCGTGGCGTAGCGGCCGCCATCAGTCAGGCGGATCAGCTTCAGGCCGACGCCAATGACAATCGGGGAGACCAGGAGATAGGCCCAGCCGTACTGGTTGGCGAAGAAGTTGCTGATGTCCAGCAGGAGCTGCGTCGGGCCGGGCAGGGAGAGGTGGAAGTCCTTGAAGATGTCTTTGAACTTGGGAATGACGAAGATCATGATCATCGTGACCACACCGACGGCGATGCTGATGACGACGATCGGGTAGATCATGGCGCCGATGACTTTTTTCTTGAGCCTGGCGGCCTTCTCCATGAAGTCGGCCAGGCGGGCGAGGATGAGGTCGAGCACGCCGCCCGCCTCGCCGGCGGCAATCATGTTGCAGTAGAGCTTGTCGAAGGCCTTGGGGTACTTGGTCATGGCTTCGGACAGGCTGCCGCCCCCTTCGACATCCTCGGCGACGCCGCCCACGATGGCCTTGAGCAGCCCGGGCTTCTGCTGCTGTTCGAGGATCTGGAGGGAGCGGAGGATGGGCAGGCCGGCGTCCTGAAGCGTGGAGAGCTGGCGGGTAAAGTTAACCAGTTGTTTGCGCGGGACGCCGCCGATCGACAGCGGCATCTTGCGTTTGGGGGCGCTGGAAGGCGCGTCCTTCTTGGCCACCTTCTTTTTGGCGGCCTTTTCCTTGATTTTGGTGGCGAACTGGCCTTTGTTGCGGATTTTGGCGATCGCCTCATCCTGGCTTGTCGCCTCAATTTCGTCCTTGACCTCCTGACCCGAGGAGTTCATTGCAACGTAGCTGTAAGTTGGCATTGGAAGGCTCTCCGCTGTGGCCGCCTCGTCGTCGGTACGTTTAGAATCGACCGCTCATATTATTGGCGATGTCCAGTGAGAGGGGAAGGGGCAAGCTCGGCGGGGAGGGGATAATCGGGGGGTGATCGCCAAGGGGCGCCTTCCCCCTGGCCTTTTGGGCCGGCGATTGCGTTGCCGCAAGATTTTTCAAGCCGGTGACCGGCCGCGCCCGCGCCGGAGCCGGGGCGCGGACAGGACTCTGGGCAGACCCCACCTTTCGCAAAAGCATACCATAATATCATTGTTGTGCGATCCAGCCGGGGGCGATGGCCGATCCGAGCCCGGCGCCGGCCGCAGCATGGCGACAGGGCGGCAACTTCCGGACATAATTGACTATGAAGTCAGTTAATTGTGGGAAATCTTTTCCTTTCCGCGTGACTTGGCGGGGGCGGGGCCTCTATCGTATGGGCACGCAAGCAGTGGCGGGGTCTGCCGGTTGCCGCCGCGGGGGATTTTTTTCATTGTCGCCATTACGCGACGGGAGTTGTTTCATGCGACGTATGCCAAAGCGCGGGCGCGGTTTCACGCTGGTGGAGCTGCTGGTGGTGATCGGGATCATCGCGCTGCTGATCTCGATTCTGCTGCCGGCCTTGAACAAGGCCCGCGAGCAGGCGCGGCGGAGCAAGTGTCTTTCCAACCAGCGCCAACTGGTGATGGCCTGGCTCATGTACGCCAACGAGAACAAGGGTCACCTGGTCAGTTCCAACACCTGGGCCGAGCAGGGCATCGGAAGCAATCCGGGCGGCACCCTCTGCGGCTACACGTATCCCCCGGCAGGCACCTCGCCCGTGCAGCCGTGGAGCTGGGTGGTGGCGGGCAACCGTCCGCCGGTCGACGCCTCCCCGGACATCGCCGACGGCAGGCTCTGGCCCTACCTCAAGGCCTACCAGGTCTACCAGTGCCCCGGCAACCGCTTTAACTACACCCATGACTACTCGATCAACGGTGTGTTGGCCGGAGAGGTGTGCGCCAACAACCCCCAGGCGGCGCCCAATAACACGTATCTCAACCTGGGCCAGATCAAGCACGCGGCGGGCGTCTTCGTCTTCATCGAAGACTACGATCCCCGCGGGTACCTGATCAACTCCTTTGAGTCGCCCATCTATCCCGCGACGACCTTCAACGACGCCCCGGCCGACTTCCACGACGGCGGCACGACGATCTCGTTTGCCGACGGGCATGCGCTCTTCTGGCAGTACGTGGACCCCAGGACCCGTGCGTTGTCTACCCAGGGGCAGCTCGGCGGCAGCAGCCTTGACGTGCCGCAACTGGAGGCTTGGAGCGGCGGACCGCAGCCTCCGGGCACCGTGCAGTAAGATTTGTTCGACCGCTTTACGGAACGTTCCCGCCTGGCTACTGACGCGGCCAGGATCGGGAACGTTTCCTTGCGCCTGGCCCTGGTGGCGATCATTTTCCGGAACTGCCGAAGTGCACCCGCACGCGGAGCGAGTCGTTGCCGCGCAGCATGAGCGCGACGGCGGTGTCGGGCGAGGTGAAGGTTGGCCGCGAATTGAGCACAAATCCGCTATAGGTTGCCGGGGCGTCGGCGCCGTCGACGACGATCTTTGCAACCGGGCCGCCGGTGGCATCGCGACGCCCAACGTATATCCAGTGGGCGCCGTCTCCGCTGAAGCTCAGCGGTGTCATGGCGTCGTAAGGAGGCGACGGCTGCGAGTCTATCACCATGAGCGGCTGCTGACCGGCCAGGGCGCGATAGGCAAAATGTTTCCCGTCGGGACTGAAAACCATGTCAACAATTCGATCGAACCGTGGGCCCTCGACACCGTCGCACACCATCACGAACTGCTGGCCATGCACCGCAGAGTAGGCGAGGCGTTTGCCGTCGGGACTGAACAAGAGCCCGGGGAGGGCGATATGGTCGAAGGGGGCCAGTCGTTTGCCGTCCAACACCACAAACCGCTGGTCGGTCTTTCCGGCGGCATAGGCCAGATGGCTCGAGTCGGCGCTGAAGAGGATTGATTCGCCGGCCACTTCGTCGAACGGTTCCTGGCCGATTCCGTCCAGGACCACCGCGACCTGCTTCTGGCGTGCGGCGACGTACGCCAGGTGCTTGCCGTCCGGGCTGAACACCGGCGCGCCGCCGACTCCCTCGAAGCTGGGGCCCGGTTTTCCGTCCAGCACAACCGACCCCTGTTTGTCGACGCCGGCAAAGTAGGCGATGTGATCCCCCGCCGGGCTGAACACCAGCGCCAGCGCGTCCAGCGGCTTGGAGATTTCCTTCCCGTCAACGACGGGAATGACCTTGCGGTCCTGGATTGCGGCGTAAGCCAGATGATTGCCAGCGCGGCTGAACTGAATCGTGTTCGCCGCGATGGCGTCGTAAGGCTTCTGTTCCTGGCCGTCGTAGATGACGCATCTTTTGCCGCTGGGGAGCAGGGCCAGGGATACGAGATGGGTGCCGTCCGGACTGAACAGGGGGGAGGGAAGTTGCTGGTAGAGCTTTCCGGCGACGCCGTCGCGGACTATGACGTCGCCCTTTTCCCCGATCTGCGCCGTGTAGGCAAAGTGCTTTCCGTCCGCGCTGAAGATGATGCGGTCGTCGCGAACGCGATAGTAGCCCTTGCCGACGACCTGCCCGCCCACGACGACCGACATGTCGTTGCCTTCCTGAACGATAAACGCGGGGCGGGCGTCAACCGGCGAAAGGGTGAGGCTGTTGGGAATGATCCACTCGTAGGGTGGGCTTTCGACGCCGTCGCAGACGACGTACTGCTTTTCCCCTTTGATCGCCACGAAGGCCAGATGTTGGGAGTCGATGCCCACCGCGAAGTGTTTGAGCGTGTCATATCCCGCGGTCGAGCCGAGCGGGATTTCCTCCAGCGAGACCTTCGCCGGCCGCGACTGGGAGAACCCCTCGCGGGCCAAAATCACCCCGATTACCAGTGCGAAACCCATTGCCCATCGCATGAGTGACAAGATACCCGATTCGTGGAAATATTGTTGGGCGATGGGCGCTGACGTTGGCAACGTAAATCTGCGATGAAGGATCGTTTTATTCGGCATTTAGAATTGGGCGTCGTGTCATCGCCTTGCCCGGCCGGGGGCGGATCTGTAGCGTACGCTGAGTCTGATGCGCGAGATCCTGTTCGACGTGTCGTGGTGGGTGCCGGTGCTGGTCGGCATGATGGGGATCGTTCTGCTGGTCAGCGGGAACAACCGGCAGCAGCCAGGTGTGCGGAACGCCGGGATCATTGTCGTTCTGCTGGGGATCGGGTGGCTGGTGCTGAGCTTCGTGATCGACACGCCGCGAAAGACCTGCCAGCGGCTCACGGTCCAGGCCGTGCAGGCGGTGGTGGACGGAGACTGGAAAACCTTCGACGGTCTGCTGGCCCCGGATGCCGACGGCCGCTATGTCGGCCGGACGTGGCGGGTCGATGGGCGGGCCGCGGTCGATCAGACCGCGAAGATGGTGGCGAAAAATGCCGGCCTTCATTCCGCCAGTGTCAAACGCGTGCGCGCGACTCAGCAATCGCCTGCCATTACCGTCGCCTTCACCGCTTTCAGCGACACCGACCTGGTGCCCGGACATCCGATCGACAGCGACTGGGAGTTCGATTTCGGCCAGTTCGGGGACCAGTGGCAGATTCGGGAGATTCGAGTCCTGCGGGTGGATGAGACGCAGCCCGAAGGAATTCGCGAGTCGTTGAACAAGCGTTGACCTAATGACTGTGCGTGATTCCGGGCCTTTCGTGGCACGGCTTTTTAAGCCGTGGACGAGGGGGAACAAAGACACAAGACGGCATTAGTGTGGGAAAGCGAAGTTTCACAGCGTGAACAACTCCCTGCTTACCGGGAAAAAAGGCCTCAGCAAGGCAGGTCGGTTTTCCCACACCAAAACCGGCGCCGGTTGAACGACTTGATCCGTCCACGGGTTACAAACCGGTTACAAACCCGTGCCACGTCAAAGACCCCTCCCGAGGCAGGGCTCGCCGTAACGGCGTCACATTCCGTCCGTCTGACGCTCCATCAGGACCGCCCCGCAATCGCTGAAGTGGATCTGCTGACGCCGGGTCGCAAAACCGTCGGCCCATCGAACCACGGCCTCAGCCCGGCGTTTGCTCGCGTCGTTGTCGAAATTCCAGACGATCCAGAAACGGCGCCCGGGAGGAGGATCGTCGGGGCCAAGGCGCCAACGCATGCGTCCTTCGCATGCCGGCCAGTACCACAACACGATGCGCTGGTCGTGCAGAACGTAAATCTCGTCGTCGGGCTGGACGTGCTCGCGAATGAATTTGACGGCCTGGCGGAGATGACCGCGGTCGCGCGGCACGACGAGATGCATGGCCGCCGGAACCATCGCGAAGCCCAGGACAAGCGCCGCCGGCGCCGCCGACACCGGCCGGCCGAAACGGGTCATCCCCCCGTAGATCCAGCGCAATCCGATGATCGCCAACATTAGATCGGGCCCGCACAGAAAGCAGGTCAACCGGCTGCCGTCGAACGGATATCGATGCGCCGCCGCCGCACCCAGCGCCACCAGGATCGGCCCGCCGAGAATGAGCAATTCCTCGCGTTTTCCCGAACGCCATAACCATATTGCCCCGGCGAGCGATCCAATCAGCGCGACCGTCCCCGCGCCCGGGATCGCGTAATTGCTCATCGAATGCAGGTGCCGCACCAGCCACCACGGCACGCGCCAGAAATGGCGCAAGTCAATGAAATCGCCCTGCCATGTCGTGCTCAGCGACTGCGTCTGCTGTGCCGCGACCACGTGCTGAACGATCAATAGAAACGATGTGCCGGCCAGAGCGCATCCCGCCAGAAACGGCGCAACGGCGGTCCCCTTATCGCGTCGCGGGAATAATGCGATTGCGATCGCCGGGAAGACGAGCATCGCGGTGTAGGAGAACCACGCGGCGACGGTTGCGACCGCCGCGGCGGCGATGAATCGCCGGGTCGCAGACCCATCGGCGCGGGGGCCGATCGCGAGGTAGATCAACAGCACCGCCACCGTCGCATCCACGCCGTATTGCTTTACTTCGCAGGAATGCCAGATCAGCCGATCGCTGAGTGCAAATGCCGCCGTCGCGATCGCATCCCAGGGCGGCTCGAGCATTCTTCGAGCCAGCAGCGCGAAGATCACCACGGACGCGATTCCGCAGATCAGCGGAACGAAGCGAAGCGAGATTTCAGATCCTCCGAAGGTCAGGTAAAGGGCGCGTTCTGCCAGCAGGAACAGCGGTGGGGCCGCCTGATCGTAATCGAGCGGGCCGAAAAGGCCGGCGGCGGTGTGGTTGCGGATGTTCAGCGCCAGCGATGCCTCGTCGATCCACATCGATTGATGTGCGGCATACTGCGCGACGCGGCAGACGATGCCCGCCGTCGCTGCCAGCATGAGCAGCCAATTCAGGGGAATCTTCCGGTCTTCGCTTGCTTCCATGGCGACGCTTGGCCACGTCTAATAGGGCTCGGTGCCTGAAGTTTCAATCCGACACCCTCAAACCTCCCCGGCCCAGGCCGTCGCGGGCCGGTCGTCCCGGTCGTTCGTGGCGGCGACATGGGTGCTGCTCGTCTTCGGCACGCTCGTGCGCGTCCGGCAGTACGCGGCGCGCACCTCCTTCTGGCGCGACGAGGCCTTCGTCGTGCTCAACGTGCGGCATCTTTCCATCTGGCAGCTCGCGGGAAGGTTGAAATGGGACCAGGCGGCGCCGCCGCTCTTTCTCTGGGCGCTGCGGGGAATGCGGCACGTTGCGGGGGAGAGTGAGCTGAGCTTGCGGCTGGTGGCCCTGGTTTGCGCGGTGGCGGGGCTCATCGTGTTCGCCGACCTGGCCCGGCGGCTATTGCCGGCCGAGGCGGCGTTCTTCGCCATCGGGCTGCTCGTTCTGGGGCGGAGGCTCATCGAGTTTTCGGCGGAGGTCAAGCAATACAGCGGGGACGTTTTAGTCTCGGCGCTGATCGTATGGGCGGCCATCTTTCGTGCCGGCGATTCTCCGGCGCGAAGGCTGGCGCGGGTGGCGATCGTCGCCGCGATCGCGGTCTGGTTCTCGCACACCGCCGCCATTGTCTTTGCCGGCGTCGGCCTCGTGCTCACGGTCCGTTGCCTGCGAGAAGGACGCCGGGCGGCGCTGTCGGCCGTCCTTTGCGATGTCCTGTTTCTGGCGTCCTTTGCCACACTCTATATCGTCTCGATCCGAAAGCAGCACACGAGCTTCCTCTACGATTACTGGGCCACGTCATTTCCGCCCTGGCATCGGCCCGCGGGTGTGCCGCTATGGCTGGCGGGAAAGAGCTTCCAGTTCCTCCAGACGCCGTACCGCTGGGCGGGCGGCCTCTTTGCCCTGCTGCTGGTCCTCTCGGTCGCCTGGGCGGCCTGGCACAAGCGATGGGAAAGCTGGGCCGTCTGCGCCGCGCCTCTCGGGATGCTCCTGGCCGCGGCGCTGGTGAAACAATACCCGTTTGACGGCGGTGGACGCCTGACGCTTTTTTTGATGCCGCAACTGTTTCTGTTGTGCGGCGCCGGCGCAGCCTTCTTGTTGGACGTTCTGCCGACTGGCATGCGGCCGCTCTGGTGGGCGCTGCCGGCGGCGCTGCTGGGGACCGGAATCGCCGGGGGACTCTCGCGGCTTGCCCGTCCCATCTACCACTCCCACATTCGCCCCGCTGTCGAATACGTCAAAACCCACCGCCGTCCGGGCGAAGCGATCGTCCTGGTCGGGGAACCCTTCGATGGGCAGCCGCTGGAAAGCGCCTTCAACGGCCGGCATCTGGAGGCGCTGTGCTACTGGCCCGATCCGCCGGGGCCGCTGTACGTGGAACTCTCATCTGTCCGTGACATTACCCAAAAGAGATTCTGGGTGCTCGCGGCATTTGGCCCCGGGGATCTCAAAAGATTCGACCCCGTGCTCGAGCGATTTCGCGCGATTGCCGTCGAGCGCGACCGCATCATCGTCGCCCAGGGAGGCGGGGCATTTCTTTTCGAGCGGACGCAAGCCTCTTGTGGCACGGGCTTCCAGCCCGTGGTGACGGTCTTCCGCGTCGAGAATGCGACCGTTCAAAGGTTCTCACAGTCGGACATCGCCCGCACGGGCTGGAAGCCCGTGCCGCAGGAACCTCGCCCCACCGCGCTGGCGCACCAGTGATTAATTCGCGATCAGATGCTTTGCGGCCAATTGCGTTCGCCACTGCTCGAGGTGTTCTTTGAGGAAGGGGACCAGCTCGGGATTTTCACGGTCGCTATGGCCGTAGCTGCGGGCCTCGGCAAAAGCCTGTTCCTCGGATTTGCCCTCGACAAGAATTCGGTAGGTGGCGACGACACCGCCGGTCCGTTCGGTGCCGGCCTGGCAATGCACCAGGACTGGGGCGTGAGACCGATCGGCCTCGATCATCGCGGCCAGTGCCTGAACGTAGAAATCCGGATTGCCCACCCCGTCCCCACCCAGCGGCAGGCTCAGGCGCGGCACGTTTCTCCCCGCCTCGACCTGGCGCTCGGCGCGCGAATCGGGCGTGTCCTCCATCGAGAGGTCGATCACCAGCCCGATGTGATATTTGCTCAGCGTCGGCCCAATCAGCTTTGCGGAAATCTGTCCGCTGCGGTAAATCCGGCCCGGCTCGACCACGCCGAATTTCTTGGGGAAAAGGTACTGCTTGACGCCGTTGTTCCAGGCGATCAGGGCCAAGCCTGCGATCACGACCAGCGCCGCTACAGCGCCCAGGATGCGCAGCGCCCACCGCTTGCCGCCAGCGGAGTTGTCGGCAGTCGTCTCAACGTCTTCCCGATCCAGGTCTGATAACGACATCAGTGGAGATGATAGCCCGCGAAATCAACGTGGCAAAAGCAGGGTAGGGCGGGCATTGAAAACGTTGCATTACGTTGCAAACATTGCATCGCGTTCCCGGGATGCCGCGTTTGCAGCGTAATGCAACGTTTTCAATGCCCGCCCTATACCCTGGATTGATTCCCACCTCCGGCGATACGAAGATGCTTCGGGGTAGAAACCCCTTGAAGGGCAATTTCATGCTGAATCCCGGCGATCCCGCCCCCTGGTTCGAGGCGGCCAGCAGCGTCAACCCGAAGTTCGTCTTCGACACCGCCGCCGGGCGGTACATCGTGCTGACCTTCTTCGGTTCCGCGGCCCATCCTGCCAGCCGGATCATTCTCGATGAATTCGAGCGAAACCAGGCGCGGTTCGACGTGCTCAACGCCGCGTTCCTCGGCGTCAGCGCCGATCCCGACGATCAGCGCCTCGCCCGCGTCCGCCAGCAATTTCCCGGCGTGATCTACCTATGGGATTTCGACCGCGCCGTCGCCAGCCTGTACCAAGTTTCCAAGCCTGGCGCCAGCGATTACTTCGCGCAAACCCTCATCCTCGACCCGGCGCTGCGCATCATCGGCGTCTTCCCTTTCGACGACAACCCGCAAGCCCACGCCGGCCTCGTGCTCCGGGTCCTCAACCAATTCCCGCTGGTCACCGCCCTTACCGCCTTCGCGCCGGTGCTGGAAATCCCGTTTGTCTTCGAGCCGCCGCTTTGCGCCGCCCTGATCCAGCTCCACCAGCAGCACGGCGGCACGGAGATCGGCGTGCTCCGCGAAATCGACGGGCAGACCGTCCGCGTCAACGACCGCTCCCACAAACGCCGCACCGATTACATGGTCTCCGATCCATCGGTGACGGGCGAAATCGAGTCGCGCCTGCGCCGCCGGGTCTTCCCCGAGATCAAGAAAGCCTTCCAGTACCAGGCGACGCAGATCGAGCGCTACATCGTCTCCTGCTACGACGCCGACGCGGGCGGCTACTTCCGCGCCCACCGCGACGACATCACCAAAGGTTCCGCCCACCGCCGCTTCGCCCTCTCGATCAACCTCGACACCGAGCAGTACGAGGGCGGCGAGCTGCGCTTCCCCGAGTACGGCTTCCGCACCTACCGCGCCCCCAGCGGCAGCGCCATCGTCTTCTCCTGCTCCCTCCTGCACGAAGTCCGCCCGGTCACCAAAGGCCGGCGCTATGCCTTCCTGCCGTTCATCTTCGACGACCAGGCTGCCCGAATCCGCGAGGAAAACCTGAAGTACGTGGCCGCGGACCTCCGCCAAGTCTGAGATCTGTAGGGCAAAACAATTAATGGTGACAACTTCTTCTTCATGGAATCCGGCTGCGCCGGCAGGCTTCGACGTAGGGGGCTTCCAGGTCCAGCGGAAGACAGAGTCCCTTGTCCAGCGCCAGCGGAAGCGTGGGCAGCGGCCTTCCGACGGCGAGCGAAGCAGGCCAGACGTCGATCCGGGGGTCGTTGGGCCGACGGACAGGTCGGTAAGCGACGGCATAGAGCTGCTCATCGGCCGTGATGAATTGCGCGCCGGCGCCGAGCAGCGCGACCAGCTCATTGTGCAGATTGCCGCCGCGGTCGGTGACGACGTCGACGACGATCAATCCGATTCCCTGTTGAAGATAGGTCGCGCATTTTGCAGCAAAGCCGCGGCGGGTTTCGGCGCGGTCCTTGTTGCCGGGGCTCACCAGCTCCAGTGCCGCGACCAGCGTGTATCCCGACTCCATGCCGTAAACCAAGACTTCGATGCTGTCGGGAAAGAGAGCGGGCATCGACATGACAGCCGCGGGGGCTGACCACGGTCGCGCCGCCCGTGTGGCGACGGCGACGCCGCCCTCGTCCGGTATCGAGCGGGCCTCCGCCGCTTCATCATGCATCGCGGCAACGTCGATCTCGACGCGGCTCCCGACGTGGACCTGGATCTCCGCGAAATAGTTCGCCGGGAGCAGTTGCCGGTTCAGCACGTTGGCAATTTCGCCGGCCCATTGGCTGTGAAATGATTCCCAGTGCCGGGCGGGGTGAAGCGGCGGATTAAAGTGATCCAGCAATGGCATCAGCAGTCATTCTATCGCCCCCTCCTGAGTCCAGCCAAATGATCTCGTTCGTTGGACAACCCCGCCGGCCGGGATACATTTGGCCCGACAATCATCAGCCATGACCGCCGTGCCCATCCCATCCGAGCTTGAACTGGAAATGAACTCGGAACGCAGCCGTTGGCTGCGCCGGCGGCTGCTGTATCTGTGCGTGGTCGGAATCGTTCTCACCGTGCTGCTGGACGCGCCGGACATCATCCATCACCTGATGGGCGCAGACCGGCTTCATCGCCGGGCCGGATGGATCCAGGCCATCGAGTGCCAGTTGATCGTGGCGATTTACGCCGTCACCTGGTCATATGCGCGAACTCGCAAGCTTCGCCAGGGCCCGCTGCTGCGGCTGGTCTTCTGGATGCTGATCACGGTGGCGCTGGTGGAATTGGTGGGCCAGCGGCTGACAATAGAAGTGCTACTACCGGGGACACCGGTGCCGGTCCGCGCCTTCCCGGCCGAAGGCGGGACGAGTATCGCCCCCATGGCGACACCTTCCCCTGCCCTGCTCGCGGGCATCTCCGCCATGCTCGTGCTCGGTTTTGATCACTTCCTGGCGTGCCTGTTCATGCCCTGGACCGTTCTGGAGGCGCTGCGTCCGGCGTGCGTGCTGCTCGTCCTGCTTTCGCTGGAAGTGAGCATCGATGTAATCGGTCGGCGACTACCACGTGGCGGCTTGCTGCTGGTGCCGGGGCTATGCTGCGGGCTCGTCCCCGGGCTCTTGATCTGCTGGTGGCGCTTCAGCCGGTTTCGAAGTGGGTTTCGGCTCCGCTTCGAGAGTGGTCAATACCGCAGACTTCAGACTGAACTGACCAGCGCCCGGCGGCTGCACGAGGCGCTGCTCCCGCCGCAGCGGCGCGAGGGCCCGATCCGTTTGTATTACGCCTACGAGCCGATGAGGCAGATCGGCGGCGATCTGCTGTTTGTCCATCCCGCGTCGGCCGCCCATCCGGCGCTCAGCGTGATCGTGCTCGATGTCACCGGCCACGGGATTGCGGCGGCGCTCACGGTCAACCGCCTGGTCGGGGAACTCGAGCGGCTCTTTGCCGAGTCGCCCGACGCATCGCCGGATGCCATCCTCCGTGGGCTCAATC
Source organism: Tepidisphaeraceae bacterium (assembly GCA_035483795.1). Taxonomy (GTDB): domain Bacteria; phylum Planctomycetota; class Phycisphaerae; order Tepidisphaerales; family Tepidisphaeraceae; genus DASXMX01. The sequence goes on from DATHPP010000199.1 coordinate 12,396, forward strand.
GCTATATCGCGCTGACCCTGGCACGCCATTCAATCTATGCCACCGCCCTGTGCCTTCACCTGGATACCCGGACAGGAACGCTTCGCTGGGCGAACGGCGGCCATCCACCCGCCTTCCTCCGACGCGCCGACGGCCGTCTGGAAGAACTCGGCGCCAGCGCCCCGCTGCTGGGCGTGCTGGATGCGGACCAGTTTCTGGAAGAAACTCCTGCGACCACCCTTCATCCCGGCGACGTGCTGCTGGCCTACACCGACGGCGTCTTCGAGGCCGTCGATCCCGACGGGCGGCAACTCGGCATCGATGGCCTTCGCCGTTTCGTTCAGGAGGTGTGCGCGAGCGACCACCGCCACGAGTGGCCTGGCCGCTTACTCGAGCGCGTTCTCCGCTACCGGCAATCGTCTGTCGAGGACGACACGCTCGTGGTCGCTCTCTATCCGGTAACCTGACTTGTTCGAAGTTTTCTCGGCGTGATCACCGCGCCCTGGCCCGCGCCAGAAGAATGCTCCCTGCCACGGCAGCGACCAGCGACGCCGCGAGGATGCCGACCTTCGCGGCGCCGAGCAACTCCTGGTTTTCTCCGAACGCAAGGTTGGCGACGAATAGGGACATCGTGAAGCCGATGCCGCACAGGATCGACAGCCCAAAAACGTGTTGCCACGTGCCGCCCTCGGGCAACACGGCGACGCCGCTCTTCACCGCGGCCCACGATGCCGCGAGGATGCCGAGCGGCTTGCCCAGCACCAGGCCCAGCAGCACGCCCCACATGACCATGCCACCGCGGGAAACGCCGGTCGAGCGCAGCGACACGCCCGCGTTGGCCAGCGCGAACAGCGGCACAATCACGAAGTTGACCGGCTTGAGCAGCGCATGCTCGAGCCGGGCCAGCGGCGTCTGCACGGCGCTCGACGCCGCCTCGATCACATGCAGGGCGTGGCTCTGGTCCCCGGTGATTTTGTCGGGGACGGCGGTGGCGTCGCGCTCGAAGTCTTCGAGCATCCGCCGCACGCTCTCGACGTAGGGTCCCTCTTCGATCTGGCGCGTCGCGGGAATCGTGAAGGCCAGCAGCACGCCGGCAATCGTCGCGTGAATCCCGCTGAACAATGTTGCGATCCACAGCCCAACGCCAAGGATCACGTACGGCAGCGTGCCATGCACGCGCAGCACGTTGAGCAACACCAGCGCCGCAAAGAGCCCGCCTGCCGCGGCTAGCGCCACGATCGAAACCTGGTTCGTGTAAAACAGCGCGATCACCAGCACCGCCCCCAGGTCGTCCACGATCGCCACCGCCAGCAGCAGCACCTTTACCGAGAGCGGCAGCCCGCGCCCGAAGAGCGTCAGCACGCCCGCGGCAAACGCGATGTCCGTCGCCATCGGCACGCCCCAGCCGGCCACGCCCGCCCGGCCATGGTTGAGCGCCGCATAAATGAGTGCCGGGACGACCATTCCCCCGATCGCCGCCGCCACCGGCAGGCTTGCCTGCCGCACCGACGTCAATTCTCCGATGAGCAATTCTCGCTTGATCTCCAGCCCCACCAGCAGGAAGAAGACGACCATCAGTCCATCATTGACCCAATGCTCCAGCGACATCGCGTACAACTTGCCGCCCAGTCGGAATCCCACCTCGACGTGCCAGAAGTGCTCGTAAGAATCTCCCCACGGCGAGTTCGCCCACACCAGCGCCGCGACCGCGGAGACGATCAGGAGAATCCCGCCCGCCGATTCCGCCGCCAGAAACGCCCCGATCGGCCGCAACAGCGGGTCGAGGCGCGACGGCGCGAGCGGCAGCGTCTGCGAGCCCATGGCGGGGAGGATACGTTGATGCAGGGCGGAATGCTATTTCACCGGAATCGCAGGGAAGAGTCGGAGAACGAGTACGATTATGAATAGTGGTACGAGAACGAGCAGGAGTAGGATGAGCCGACGCCGCCCGGCCGTTCGATCCTGCTCATTCTCGTTCTCGTACTCCTATTCATCCTCCTAATCTTTCTCGTACTCGTCCTCGCGCATTTCGCGGCGGCCGATCACCCCACCTTCGCCACGATCATCGTTACATCATCCGTTCGCTTGGCATTCCCGACGAACGCACGCAGGTGCTCCAGAACATTCTGCGCGATGGCCCCGGCGGAGGCGCCGCCTTGCTGGAGCGCGTCGGTGGCGCGCTGGCGGCCGAAACGCTCCTGCGAGGAATTCATCGCGTCGGTGAGGCCGTCGGTGTAGAGCAGCAGGACATCCCCAGGCTCGAGGTCGAGGATGAATTGCTTGTAAGCTTCGTCGGGGTTGACGCCCAGGACCATGTTGTCGCCCGGGACTTCGGTGACTTTGCCGTCGCGCAGCAAAAGCGGCGGGACGTGGCCGGCGTTGCAGTGCGTCAGCCGCCGCGTGCGGGCGTTGAGCACGCCGTAAAACAGTGTGACGAACTCGCCGGGCTTGGTGTCGCGGCAGAGCATCAGGTTGATCCGCCGGACCACCTCGTAGAGGTAGTAAACATTGTCCACCTGTGCCCGCAGGAACGCGCGCACCGAGGCCATGATGAGGCTGGCCGGCACGCCCTTGCCGCTCACGTCGGCGACGGTCAGGCCGATGTTGTCGTCCGGCAGCGGGATGAAATCGAAAAAATCGCCGCCCAGCTCGAAGCAGGGCAGATAGGCGCTGGCCAGGTCGATTCCCGGAACGAGCGGCGGCTGATGCGGAATCATCCGCTGCTGCACGTCGGCGGCCATCTGCACCTGTTTTTCCAGCGCCGCCGCGGCAATCGATTCATTGAGCAGCCGCGCATTTTCGATCGCCGCGGCCGCCTGCGCCGCCACCGCCTTGAGCATTTCGATCTTGTACGGGCTAAAAAGCTGCTGCTTCTCCGTGTACACGCGGAGCACGCCGATCGGCTTGCCCTTGTAGCGCATCCCCGCCGAGAGCATCGAGACGATCCCCTCGCGGGCCGATTCCTGCTGGTAGAGGACGCGCGGGTCCTCGCTCATGTTGGGGACATACTCGAAGCCGACCGGCGACAGCGCCACGCGATCGATCAGCGCCGACGCCAGCACGACCGGCCCCTTGTTCAGATACTCGGCCGAGAGGTTGTAAACGGCCTTGATCTTCAGCTCGTCGGTCCGGGGATCGTAAAGCCGCAGCGACGCCGCCTTGGTCTCCATCACCTCGGCCACGACCTGCACGGTCCGCCGGAGCACCTGCTGAAGGTCGCGGGCGTCGGCCAGCATCATTGCGACCCCATACACCGCCGTCAGCTCGTTGATCCGCTGGCGGAGCTGGTATTCCTGGTAGCACAATCGCGTGATCGCGTTGGCCAGCAAAAACAAAAACTGGATCGCAGCGCCTTTGCTGTTCTTGGATTTGCTGATCTGCCCGGCCATCGAGCGGACCTGCTTGAGGTCCATGCCGTACTTGGCGCCGATGGCAATCAGCTTCTCATCGTCCACCCCGTTGAGCGTCGCCCGCGCCGACATGCGGACGGTGCCCAGCCGCTGGTTGTTGACGACGATCGGCGCGACGAATTCGGCGCCCTCGCGCTGCGGCTGCTCGCCCTCCTCGGCCAGGGCTTTCTGTCGGCGCAGAAACTCGCGCGTCGGCGTGGGCTGCGTCAGCACCGCGCCGTCGGCATCGGTAATGGTCGCCTTCACGTCGGCCACCGCCGCGAAGCTGTCCTGGATCTCCTGGAGCGTGGGCAGGTCCATGAAATCGGTGAGCTTCAGATTTTCCGGGTCCAGACCCATTGCCGGATCAACCTTAGAGGACAATTGAGAAATTGCAAAGGCAAGGGTTGTCGCATGCCTTGGCAGACAAAAATCGTGGACAAAATGAGTTAAGCATGCCCGATCGTCGCCGTGCGGTCTGCTTGAATCATTGATACGCCCATCATCTTTTCTTACCCTTGGCCGGCCCTATGAGCGACCGGATGCCTCAATCCATTCTGGTGACCGGGGCCGCGGGGTTCATCGGGAGCCGGCTGGCCAGGGTCCTGCTCGAACGCGGCGACCGCGTGATCGGGCTGGACAATCTGAACGATTACTACCCGCTGGTCCACAAGCGGCGGAACCTGGCCGATCTGCTGGACTTCCCGCAGTTCACCTTCGTCGAAAAAGACCTGCGCGATGCCGAGGTGATGGCCCAGATCATCCGGCAATACCAGCCGCAGGCGGTCGCCCACCTTGCCGCGATGGCGGCGGTGCGCTACAGCGCCAAGCACCCGCTGATCTATGGGCACGTGAATGTCCAGGGTTCGATGAACCTCATGGATGCGGCCCGGCAATTCGGCAAGCTGCCGATGGTGCTGGCCTCGACCGGCTCGACCTATGGCGCCAGCACGCCGGTCCCCTTCGTCGAAACCGCCCCGTGCAATCAGCCGCTTGCCCCCTATCCGGCCAGCAAGCGGGCAATGGAGCTGATGGCTTATAGCTTTCACCATCTGTACGAATTGCCGATCACCATCCTGCGGTTCTTCAATGTCTACGGCCCGCACGGCCGCCCTGACATGATGCCCTGGCAATGGACGCGGATGATCCAACGCGGCGAGTCGCTCACGCTGTTCGACGGCGGCCGCCTCAAGCGCGACTGGACCTACATCGACGACATCGTCGCCGGCTTCGTTGCCGCCCTCGACAAGCCGTTCGGCTATGAAATCATCAACTTGGGATGCAGCCGGCCGGTGGAGAACCTCCAGTTCGTGCATACGATCGAGCGGCTGCTGGGAAAAAAGGCGACGATTGTTGACGTACCCTGCCCGCCCTCCGAACCGCCGGTCACCTTCGCCGACATCAGCAAAGCGCGCACGATGCTGGGCTATGATCCCAGCATAACTGTCGAGGAAGGATTGGCGCGGTTCATCGAATGGGCGCGCCGCGGAAACGTTCTCGACGACTGATTGATCGTATTTTGGTGGGGCAGGCATTCTTGCCTGCCTCGGGGCGACGTACTCGTCGACCCGAAACATTCCGTCGGATGCCGGAGTACCGGCATCCGAGGCAGACAAGAATGTCTGCCCCACCAAATGCCCTGAAATGGACGGACAGATGCGGAAACTACATGCGCTCGTGACGATCGGTCTGCTCGTGCTTGGCCCGTCGCTGTGCCCGGCGGAGGATGCGCCGGCCAGGAGCGGCATCGACCGGGCCAACTTCGACATCTCCGTCTCACCGGGCCAGGATTTCTTCGAATATGTCAACGGCAACTGGATCAAGACCAATCCGATCCCGCCGGACTACAGCCGCTGGGGATCATTTTCAGAATTGCACGAGCGCGATCTCCAGGAACTGAAGCAGATTTTCGATCAGCTCCAAAGCGCCGGAAGCTCGCTCGATGAAGACCAGCGCAAACTCCGCGATTTTTACACGACCGCGATGGACGAAGCCAAGCTTCAGCGGGAAGGTGCTTCGCCGCTCAAGACCGAGTTCGACAAGATCGCGGCGATCTCGAACGCCGATGACCTGGCGCGGGCCGTCGCCCATCTCCACTCTGTTGGCATCACGCCGCTGTTCGGCTTCCGGGTCGGACAGGATGAGAAGAACAGCGCGCAATACATCGTCAGCCTCTCGCAGGGCGGTCTGAGCCTGCCGGAGCGCAACTATTACGTTGCCGGCGACGCCGATTCGAAAGCCATTCGCGCCAAATTCCACGATCATGTTGTGAAGATGCTTCGGTTGCTGGGCGATTCCGAGCAGGACGCCGCGGCGGGCGCCGACGTGGTGATGGACATCGAGACCAAGCTCGCCGAGAAATCGCGTACGCCCGTGCAGCTCCGCGATGTGGAGAAGCGATACAACAAAAAGACGCGCCGGCAGCTCGATGAGCTCTGCCCGAATTTCAATTGGGAACTTTATCTCAAGACCCTCGGCGTCAAGGGCGAAGACGACGTCATCGTCGGCGAGCCCGAGTTCTTGCAGCGGGCCAATGAGCTTCTGAGTTCCGTGCCGATGCAGAGCTGGAAGACGTATCTTCGCTGGCATCTGCTTGACGACGCTTCTCCGTATCTGAGCGATGATTTTGTGAACGAAAGCTTCGAGTTTTCCGGCCGGACCTTGCGCGGGCAGAAGCAGATTGAGGCGCGGTGGAAGCGGGCCGCGCAGGCGATCGACCGGCTGATGGGCGAGGACCTGGGGAAGATTTACGTCGATCGCTATTTCCCGCCGGAAGCCAAACGCCGGATGCAGGACCTGGTCCACAACATCATCGAAGCCTACCGCGAGCGTATCCGCACCCGCGACTGGATGAGCGAGAACACCAAACAGCAGGCCCTGGCCAAGCTCGACAAGGTGATGCGGAAGATCGCCTACCCGGACAAGTGGCGGGATTACTCCTCCCTCCAGATCTCAACCGATTCTTACGTCCAAAACGTAATACGGGCGCGGGTGTTCAATTTCGAGTACCGGCTCTCCAAGCTCGGCGGCCCGATCGACCGCGGCGAATGGGGCATGACTCCGCCCACCGTCAACGCCTACTACAACCCGACCATGAACGAGATCGTCTTCCCCGCCGGCATCTTGCAGCCGCCGTTCTTCAACCGCGACGCCGACGATGCCGTGAACTACGGCGCCATCGGCGCCGTGATCGGCCATGAGCTGACGCACGGCTTTGACGACCAGGGCTCTCACTATGACGCCGACGGCAACATGAAGAACTGGTGGACCCCGGAGGACAAGAAACGATTCAACGGCAAGACCGAGGCGTTGGCCGGGCAGTACGATCGCTGCGTTGCGCTCGACGACCTGCATGTGAACGGGCACCTGACGCTCGGAGAAAATCTGGCCGACCTGGGCGGCCTGACGATCGCCCTTGCCGCGTATCACCGCTCGCTCG
>DATHPP010000200.1:0-13240 GCA_035483795.1 Tepidisphaeraceae bacterium
AACCTGCGGCGCGTGCTCGAGCGTCTCGAGCACCTTGGGGAAGAACCATTCGAGGCCGATGATGCCGCCGTAGCGGGCCAGCCACGGCTCCCTGCGCTCCTGCGCGACCTGGTTGATGCGATCGGTCTGCGATTTGGCCCCATGATGCTTCCAGAGCTTGGGCCAGGCGAGCGGCGTTCTGGCGAACCGCTCCTCCAGGCACAATGGGGTCCCATTTGCTTGCGCCGCAAGCATTGTGCAGCTCGTGAAATCGACGCCGATGCCGACGACATTTGGAGGCTTCACCCCGGCGACCTTCAGTGCCTCTTTGCATGCCGCGGCGGCGCCTGTCATCCAGTCGCGGGGGTCCTGGAGGGCGTAATCCGCCGGCAGTTTCGCGCCGCTGGTAGGAAGCACGTCGTCGATCACGCCGCTCGCGTAGCGGCTGCTCGCCTGGGCGGCGACCTGCCCGTCGGAAATCCGCACCGCCAGCACGCGGACCGATTCGGTCCCGAAGTCGAACCCGATCGCGTAACGTTGTTCCAAGGCCGCCTCCGAGTTGGCAGGAGAATACATCGGGCAGATCGGGAGGGCGAGGCTCCGGCCGAGCCGGGATTTTTCGTCGCGGGAATCGGAATGCAGGCTGGGAATGAAAGCCCTCGCGACATTCAGGCGGCTCGGCGGGAGCCTCGCCCGCCTCGCCCTCCCGGGTGCGGCCTACACTTTTCCATGACCGAGGACGATGAAAGCCACGATCGCGCGGATGAATGGGAACCGGATGATGCCGACCGCAGCGATGAGCCGGCCGAGGCGCCCTGCCCTTATTGCAAGCGGGAAATCAGCGAGGAGGCGGTGCAGTGCCCGTACTGCGGGTGCTATCTCTCGGCCGAGGACACCCCGCGGCAGCCAAAGCCGTGGTGGTGGATCGTCGGGATTGTGCTGGTCGTGCTGCTGCTGTTGGGGTACGTGCTGAGGTGGTAGTCCATTGCTGATTGCGGATTGCTGACTGCTGATTGCGGAAAGGCGGCGTGATTTCTTGAATCCGCAATCAGCATTCAGCAATCAGCAATCCGCAATGTTCTATCTTCGTTGCCGCGCCCGGCCGAGCCGCTCGTTGGCGGCATCGAGCTTGCCGAGCATCTTGCCGAAGCTGTCGGGGCGGCTTCGCTTGCGCTTGCGCGGGATCGACGTGCGCCGGACGGGATAAATTGTGAGCATCGAACGCATGGGTCTCCTTCCGTGTGAACGACCGCCGGACAGGTTATCGCCCCGACCCACCACGCCAAACTTCCCATCCTCTTTCGCGACAGTCCGATAACCTGACGGAGAAAAATAGCTCCCGACACCCGACCCTATTTTCTGTCCGTTGAACCTGAAACCTGACGGGAGAAAAAATAGCTCCCGACCTCCCGACCCTATTTTCCTTCCCTGGAGTCGCACCAGGAATGCCACATCTGGCGATAGGCGGTTTCGATGCTTCGGGCGAATCGCGGGGCGTCCATCAGGGGCGATTGCTGCATGCGCTGTCGCAATGACCGGCGGAGCTGTGCCAGCCGCGGGAGGTCGGCGGCAAGGGCGATTGCGATGCGCACGAACTCGTCCGGATCGTGGGCCGCCAGTTCCGTGAGCCGGAGGTTGTTCAATTGCGACCAGCCGGCACGCGAGACCGGCGTTGGCCCCACCAGGGTCACGACCGGCACACCCATCCACAGCGAATCGATGCCCGTGGTGTGGGCATTGTATGGGAACGTATCCAGCGTGATATCGATGCGGTGAAACGTCCGCAGATAGCCGGCACGGGACTGGCGATCGGCAAATTCCAGCCGTGCGGCGTCGACTCCGTCACGCGCGAGCACGGCAAGCAGCCGTTGCCGGGCCGAGCCGCGCGGGGCGAGCACCAGCAGCCGCGAATCCTTCACCGCGGCCAGGACCCGCGTCCACAGGCGGAGGACCTGGTCGTTGATCTTGAAGAAGCTGGACAGACAGCCGAAGGTGACGAATCCGCGCCCCGCCGCCGGAAGCGCGTTGACCGCCGGCTCGTCCGAATCCGGCTGATAGCACCAGAAGCTGTCGGGCAGGCGGACCAGCCGCTCGGTTGAAAACGCCTCATTTTCAGGCGGATCCAGATAGGGATCGGTCAGTCGGTAGTCGATCGTTTCCAATCCGCTGGTCGCCGGGTATCCCGCGAAGCTGACCTGGATCGGCGCCGGCTTGCGGGCGAAGACGGGCATTCGGTTATGCGCCGTGTGAACGGTCAGGTCGACGAGAATGTCGATGCGGTCCTGGCGGATGAGCTCCACTGCCTGGCGGTCGTCGACCCTGCTGATGTCACGCCAACCGTGCGAGAGCGCGCGGAACGCATCGGTGAACACATCAGCCGGCGACTTGAGGTTGGCGTAACAGAAGATCTCGAACGCCCCGCGATCGTGATGACGGAAGAGCGGCATGACGTTGGCGCCGACGACGTGGTTGCGGAAGTCGGGTGAGACGTAGCCGACCCGCAGGCGGCGGTCTGGCGTGCGATCATTCTCGTGTGACCGGGCGGGCGTCACGGTGCGCATCAGCGCCATGTTCCATTGCCGGTGCTCCTGAAGAATTCGCGCCGCGTCGTAGCCGGGGTGGTAGTGCATCAACTGAAGCACGTTGCTCGCGGCCCAGAAGCCGTCGGGAAGCGAGGCCGCCCGCCTTTGTAGTGCGATCGCCTCGTCCACCCGGCCAACGTCGGCCAACAGGTTGGCCAGGTTCGAGAGCGCGTGCGGATTGTCGGAGCGGAGGGCCACCGATTGTTCATTTGCGGCGATCGCGGCATCGACTTCTCCCTGGGCTCGCAGGGCCTTGGCCAGGTTGTAGTAGGCGTCGGCATAGGCGGGGCGGAGGGCGATCGCCCGCCGGCATGCGGCAATCGCCTCATCGAACCGGCGGACTTCCTGGAGCGCCATCGCCAGGTTGTGGTGCAATTCCGGAACGCCGGGGGCGAGGCGGATCGCTTCCTGATATGAAGGGATGGCGCCGCTCGGGTCTCCCAGACGCTGGAGGGCTGCGGCGAGATTGTTATGCGATTCGGGAACCTGGGGCGCTAGTGCGATCGCCCGACGGAAGTGCTCCGCCGCCTCCGCAAAACCCGATTCCGCCATCAGCGCGGCGCCGGCTTTCAGCTCGCCAAGCGCTTTGTCAGCGGCACATTCCGGCATCGAGCAGCCCCAGCCTCACGTTGGCCCAAAATTTGCTGTCACAATTATATTCCCCCTTGGCCGCTATCATCAGGCATGCTACTGTTACCTGCAAGCAAAGACTATGCCTTTAGCCGGGCATAGACTTGCAAGTTTGGTTGAAATATGCAGTTATCGCAATCCTTATCCATGCGTCCGGAGCTGCGGCAGCTCCTGACGCCGCGAATGATCCAGAGCATGGAGATTCTCCAGCTCCCCCTTGCCGCTCTTGAGGAACGCATCGAGCAGGAGCTTCAAAGCAACCCGGTCCTGGAATTCCGTGAGGGGGAAAGCGAAGCCGACCCAATCCCCGAAAGCGAGCCGGCCGACGCCCAGAAGCAGGAGTTTTCCGAGGGCGAGCGGTCGCTGGTCGTCAAAGAGAATTCCGACCAGTCGGAGGACTTCGACCGCCTGGCCAAGATCAGCGAATACTTCGAGAACGAGGAATTCGCCACCAACGGTTCGTACAACTTCCGCCAGCAGGCCAGCTACGACGGGGAGCGCGACAAGAAGCTGGACGCGATGAACAACACCGCGGCCCGCAGCGTCACGCTCACCGAGCACCTGATGGGCCAGTGGGCGTTTGTCGAATGCCCGACGAGCGTTCGCAAGGCCGGGGAAGAGATCATCAAGAACATCGACCCCGAAGGATATTTCCGCGCCGAGTTCGAGGAGCTTCAGAAGGATTCCAAAGAGCCGCCGAGCATCGAAGACCTTCAGGAAGCGATCAAGCTGGTGCAGACCCTCGAGCCTACCGGCGTGGGGGCGCGACATCTTCAGGAGTGTCTGCTCATCCAGCTCGAGGCCCTCAAGGAGGAGCCAGAACTGGGCCAGGGCCACGACTTCGACCTGGAGCGCTTCCTCATCACCGATCATCTCAAGGACCTGGAGATGAACCGGTATCCGCAAATCAGCAAGCGCCTCAACCGGCCGATCGAGGACCTCAAGACGGCGGTGAAGCGGCTGGGACGGTTGCATCCCTATCCCGGCAAGCAAATCGGCAGCGACGACGCACCCCCGATCATCCCCGACGCCATCATCTTCTTCGACGAGGAGAACGATCGCTACGAAATCGACATGGCCAATGATCCGGCCCCCAACCTCTACATCAGCGGCCTGTATCGCAAGTGGCTCAAGAACCGCTCGTGCGACAAGAAAACCCGCGAGTTCCTCGCCAACAACGTCCGCAACGCCCGCTGGCTTTTGGAAAGCATCGAACAGCGCAAGAGCACGATCACGCGGGTGATCCGCGCCGTCGTGGATGCCCAACGCGAATTCTTCGACAAAGGCCCGGAATTCCTGCGACCCCTGCCGATGATTCAGGTCGCCGACCAGCTTGGGATTCACGTCGCAACCGTTTCCCGCGCCGTCTCCGAGAAATGGATTCAAACTCCGCGAGGCGTTTTCCCGCTAAGACGTTTCTTCTCCGGCGGCACCACCAGCGCCGAAGGCGAAGACATGAGCTGGGACGCCGTCAAGGAAAAGCTGAAGGCGATCATCGAAAGCGAAGACAAGAAGAATCCCCTCAACGACGACGACATCGTCATCAAGCTCAAAGACCAGGGCATCGACCTGGCCCGGAGAACCGTGGCGAAATATCGGAAGATCCTCAATATCGCCACCGCGCGGCAGCGGCGGGAGTTCTGAATCCATCTTGGTGCAGGACAAGACGGGGCAAAGGATACCGGTGTAGGATCAGACGACGGGAGGACCTATGATCGTCAGAGTCGATCCAGAATCGTGGGACCAGAACAAGCTTGTCCAACTCGACAGCGACGCGCCGGACAATAAAACCGCAATTCGGGAAATGGAAGATTGGGCGGCGGAGCACGGTTTTGCCCGCACCAACGAGTATTGGTTGCGCCGAGCGCTAACCCCCAACGGCAAGCGCGTCTTCAGGGGGATCTGTTTCCGATTGATGCCCGACGAGATTGCCGCCGCCAATTCAGAGGGCAACGAGATCGAGCAGCGCATGAAGCGAATGCCGGTCCTTTTGACGGAAGAGCCTTTTCGATAGCGTTGTACCGCAAAGCGGCGGTTGCGTCCGTACTCATTCAGTCGCGTTCGCCGCATTCACAGAGCATTCAGAGTCGGATTCGTCACGAATTCAGCCTCGCCGTGCTGGCGGCGGTGGCGGTGCTGCCGCCATCGTCCACGATCTGGATCGAAAGGGCGTACGACTTCAGCTTGGCATTCCCATAGCTGTGGCTGGCGATCACGCTGAACGATCCGTCACTGTTGGCGACGACCTGGGCGGTACTGACCGTGCCGTCGCCCCAGTTGACGGTCGCGGTGAAATCCGCCGCGGTCGCCAGGAGGTTGGCGTCGGTGAAGGTTGCCAGCGTCACGTTGTTGAAAGTCTTGCTGCCTTGTGACGGCGAAACGTTGCGGCCCTTGGCGGTCAGCGGGGCATCGGTGACCTGCGTCGTCAGCGAAGAGTTGTTGTTCGACAGATTGGTGTCGAGCGTGGTGGTGGCGACCGATGCGCTGAACGTGAGGCCGGGGTTTTCTTCCGGCAGCGTCACCATCAACGTCAGTGTTCCGCCGGCCCCTGCCGGCACGGTGCCCAGGTTGACGGTCCCGGTGGCGGGGTTGTAAGCACTCGCCGGCAGCGCGGAGAACGCGCCGCCGAAGCTGGCGGAGACGAACACTGCCCCCGCCGGCAGCGGCGCGCTCAGCACCACGTTCTGCGCCACGCCCGCGCCGGCATTGGCAACGTTGTATGTGTAGCTGACGGTGCTCCCTTCGACCACCGAACCCTGCCCGCTCACCAACACCGACACGTCCGCCCCCGGAATCAGCACCACGCTGTGCGGCAGATAACCGATCGCATACGTGATCCCGTTCAGCACGACCGACGAACCCTGGGCAAACTGTCCGCTCACACTCCCGGTGGCCTGGACGAGAGTGAAGGTCTGGGTCGAGAGGGGGACGAACGTCAACGCCGCGGCCAGTGTCGCGTTGTTCAGGTTCACGTTTTCGTTCACGTCGAGCTGGCCATAGTTGCCGGCCGTATTGCCCGGCGTCGGACCGGAAAGCTGGACGGAGAAAGTCGATCCGTTGGAGAGCATATCGGTTCCGGTGGTGAGAATGCCCGGCCCGCCGTGCCCAGGGGTCAGGGTCGTCGAGGGGAGAACGGCGACGGCGCCGGTGATGGTCCCTGTGCCTCCCAGCGTGCCGGCATTGACGTTAACCGGCGCGTTGATCGTCGCGGTCGGCCCGTCCACGAACAGCGAACCACCGCCATTGACGTTCACGACAGAAGCGTTGATGACATCGGTCAGCTCGGCGGTGCCGCCGGCGGCGGTGTTGAGGTTGACTGCGCCGGTACCGGCATCGAGCGCTTTGCTGAGGGTCATGTTGGCCGCGGTGACGGTGATGTTGCCGCCGGAAGAAAAGACCGCATCCGCGCCGGTCGAGTCGGCCGTGAACGCGCCGGTGGCGTCGAGGTCGATGTCTCCGCCGGTCGTGGCAAACACGGGCGCCGCTGCGAGATTCCCGGGCGCGTTGACAAGCGTGATGTCACCGCCCGCGGTGGCGGCCAGGCCGCCCGATCCGCTCAGGACAGTAGCCGTTGCATTGGCATTGACGACGATGTTTCCGCCTGCGGTCAAGCTGATCGACCCGTTTGACGCCACGGCGCCGAAACCGGTGGTGTCGCCCAGGAGGATGTCGCGCCCCGCACGGAGGAACATCACGCCGTTCCCCACGTCGCGGATTGAGGTCAGGCTCGATTGGCCGCCGGTCGCGACGTCGGAGGTGGGACCGGTCGCCTGCACGATGATGGTTCCGGGACCGCTGATCGTGCCGCCGTTGGTGAGAATGTTGATGCCGCCTTTGTTAACCAGCTGGATGCTGCCCGAGGCGCCGGTGACCTGCACGCCGCCCAGAAGCGTGCCGCCGACGTTGAGCGTAATCGGAAGGGTTACGCCGTTGCTGATGAATATCCCGCCCGTGCCGGTAGTGGCCTCCACGGTTCCGACCTGAGTGCGGACAGGACTGGAAACGGAGCCGATTCCGGTGACTGCCTGCGCGGCAACTCGATCGGCGGTGATGATGCCGCCGGTGATCGTACCGCTGGAATTGAGCGTGACGGCCCCTGCACCCGCACCGATGCCGGCATTGACCGCGATGTTCCCCCCTGCCGTCAATGTGACGTCATGGCCGTTGGTCACCATTCCGAACGTGGTAACGCCTTCATCCGGCGATGTGACAGTTCCCACCCTCAAACCAATGCTGTCACGGAAGCGGACGTCGTCGTTGGTGGTGACGGCGATCGTTCCCACCGCATTGCTGGTGCTGGCGTCCAACGCAAATGGCTGATCGGGGCCAGAGGGGAACTTCAGAAGCTGAAGGCCGGAGGCGACGATGCTCCCGGTGGCGGCTTCGCTGACGCTGTCGGTACCCGCCGGCTCGGAGGCGTTGGGGGCGTTGACGTTCAGGGCGACCGTTGCCGCCGCCGAGACTTTGCCATCAATCGTGATGAGGCCCTCGCCGTCGGTGTCGCCGAACCCGGATCTCAAATCGACGTTACCGGTGATCGCGCTGACGGCGGCGCCGTTGTCAATGTCGATGTCGTCGCCCGCCTCCAAGATGACGTCGCCGCCAGTGCAATCGATGCTCATGCCGGAATCGACCGTGATGTTGTCGGTGTGAACTGGACCGTCGTCCGTCGCGACGGCCGTGAGGGCGCCGGCGCTGGTCACGTTCGAGGCGAAGGTGATCGGACTGGAGGCCGAGAGATTAGTGAGCGTTCCCGCATTCGAAGAGGAGCTTAGCCCATCGACCGATCCCACAGTCAGCGCACCGGTGTTGCGGATGAAGATAAAGCCGGCGGCATTGGCAAAAGCCACGTTGGAGACGGCGGTATCGAGATTGATGCCGGACGCGGACTGGATCGCCAGGCTGGTAACGGTGATGTCCGGCTCCATCGAGTTCGCATCGACAACCCCGCCGCCGGTCAACAGCGAGAGTGTGGAGAGGCTGGAGAGGCTGATCGGAGCGGTGACGGTAATGCCGCCGGCGTCGGCAATGCCGCCGATCCGCAGCGTGCCGGCGGTGATCCGGCCCAACTCGGTATTGCTGAGGCCAAGCGTGCCGGGCGCGTCGGCCCCGCCCAGGTTGACGTTGGTGCCTGTTGTGCGGGGAACGATGGTGACGATCTGGTTGCCGGTAGCGCCGCCCTGGATTCTCGCGAGGCCGTTGACATTCAGGCTGTTGGCGTTGATCGTCAGATTTCCGCTGCCGCCGCTGGAGAGCGTGGTAAATCCGTCGATCTCGACGTCGAGACTGCTGCTGTCACCGCCACCGCCGGCACCAGTAACCGAGACGTTGCCGCCGGCCGACGTGATTTCCGCGTTGCTGACGACCAGCCAGACGCCGTAGTTTTGCGAGCCGGAAGTGGCGCCGCCGGCGCCTGAGACGGTGACATTGCCCGTGCCGCCGGCGGTGATGATGGCGTTGCCTTCCACGGCGACACCGACATTGGTCCCGCTGGCGTCACTGCCGCCGCCCTGGCCGGTGACTGAGACGTTCCCGCCCGAAGAGGCGATCGTTGCTTTATTGCCGACACCGGCCACGACGACGCCGGCGTCGCTCCCGCCGGAAGTGGTCCCACCGGTGCCCATCACAGTAACCGAACCAGTGCCCTTGGCAGTGATGATACTGCCACTTCCGACGGCAACGCCATAGTTGAAACTGCCGCTCCCCGTGCCGCCTCCCTGACCTGTTACTGAAACATTGCCTCCGGCGGAAGTGATCGTGGCGCCGAGGCCGGTCAGGATCACGCCGATATCGCTGTTCCCGGTGTCATTGGCGCCGGCGGTACCCATGACCGTTACAGTGCCGCCACCTCCGGCGGAGATGGCAGTTTCGACAAAGACGCCATAGTTCGACCCGCCGGTGCCACTGCCACCGCCCTGACCGGTCACCGTAACGTTACCACCACCCGAAGTGATCGTCGCGCTCGCGCCGCTGACGCTCACGCCAATCTGTGATCCCGAACCGTCGTCGCCACCCCGGCCGCTGACGTTCACGACCCCGGTGCCCGTCGATTCGACCTTGGCGCCGCTAACGTTGACGCCGATGAAATTGCCGGAGGTGGGTGTCGCCTGCTCATTGGCCGACAGCGTCAGGTTGCCATTGGTCGTCGCAATCCCGGCGCTGACGAAGATCCCTGACGTGGCGGTCAGGCTTACGGCACCGGCGCTGGCGGCGGTGATGGCTCCGTTTACGTTGATGGCGCCGGCCGTGGCGGTCAGACCGCCGACGTTACTGACAGCACCATTGAAGGTGAGGCCGCCACCGGTGCCGGCGGTGAGGTTCAGGCTGTGACTGGCGCCGCTGACAGCGGCCAAGGTCAATGCCGCCCCGGCCGGTGTTGCGCCGCCGCCGGTCGTATCCAGCGCGCTGTCCGCCCCGAGCGTAACGGGATCGGCAAAGCTCATCGTCCCGTTGGTGGTTACGCCCGCGGTGTTGACCTGCACGCCGGACGACGCGCCGGTTTCGGCAAAACTTGCAGCCCCGAGCGTTGTGCTGGTGCTGAGCGTGACGGTTTCAATCCCGGCGATGCTGATGCCGCCGGTCAGATTGATCTGGTTGGCCCCGCTGCTGGTAAGAGCGACCGATTGCCCGGCGCTCGAACCGCCATCCAGAACCTGAATGGCGCTGACGCCGATGAACGAGTTTGCGACCAAACCCGTCCCGGCGACCTGGATGACGCTTCCAGCCGCCGAAGTCCCGGTGAGCGTGGCGGTGTCGTTCGCGGCGCTCAATGTCACCGTGAGGTTCCCGGCGGTAAGCGAAGCCGTGACCGCAAGCAGCGTGCGGTTTTCCAGCGCTTCGACCTCGCACCCGACGGCTCGACGTACCGAAGCACGCCGCCGGCTGGCTGTAGGCGCAGAACGAATCGACTCGCAAATCGGATGGCGATGGCGCAGCATTGGTTCTCCCGGGCCAGATTAGAAAATCGAATTGGGCGGCGAGGAAAAGAGAAGCACTTGGCCGTATCTTCCCTTCTCCGGCGGCCGCGCTCATCCTTTTTATAGAGCGTTGCTCTGCCGGCCGCAATAGGGGTGCGGAAAGGGGGAGACATTCTGCTTCTGGCAAACTATCGAGAATTCTGAGTCGAACAGGATGCCGCGGAACCGGATGCCCACATGGTCGTCCTCACCGGACTCGATACCTCAGACGGGGACTTCAGCTACATCGATCCCAACAACCCCAACGCAATGCTCGCCGGCACCTTCGTCCTGAGCGCGGCTTTCTCACCTTCGACTGGGCCAACGGCAGTAATGACGCGGTTAACGAGGTGCAGGTCTATCAGGCCTGGGCGGAAAGCCCGACACCGCTTCCGAGCGCCTTCTGGGGTGGGCTGGTCTTACTGGGGGCGGTCGTCTTCGTTCGATTCAGCGCCCGCCGTGCCGGCGGCTGCCCATGATCGACGCCGCGGGTGTTCACTGCGCAGCCCGCCACGGCGAGCGATCTTTCCAGGTCTTCAGTGCTTCGGTTGCCCATGCGGTCGTCTTGTCCGTATGGCAGACGTTGCAGGCATTGGGCACCCTCATGCTGTCCGTTGCGGCGGGGTAGACGAACCGGAACGTGTGGCTGCGAACGTTCACGTCGCCCAGGGTCTGCGCGATCTTGGGCATGTGGCAGGCGATGCACTCGCTGCCGGGACTGCCCGCCTTGTGATGCGTGTGTTGCTTCCATTTGCTGCCATAGACAAAAGCGATGTCCGCCGCTGTGAAAGTCACAAGCGGATTCGGTTTCGACAGGTCCGGAATGATCGCGTCCGGATGTTCTGTGGGATTGCGGACGACGTTGGCCATGAGCGTCTTTTTCCAATGGTCGTAGAGGGTCTGATGGCAACTGCTGCAAGCCGCCGAGCCAACGTAATGCGCTGATGTCACATGGACTTGTGGCGGCGAAGTCGTCGCCGCGACTTTCGGGAGGTTGCGTATATAAGACACCAGTTGCCAGGTCTGCTGGTCAGTGAGCTGCCAGCCTGGCATCCCCGTATTCCGAATCCCGTTGCGAATCAGGTAGAACAGCGCCCCGTCGGACCTGGCGATGGTCGCGGGTCCGCGAAGATCCGCCGGGGGTGGATAGAGGCCGTCGCCTTCAGCGGTGTTTCCCGAGCACCCCCTATCTGCGCGCGCCCCAAGCGATGCCGTCGCGGCGCGTTATTTCGACCAATTTCACTTCATTCGTGAATTCCGGTCGGTGACCGGCCAGCCGCCGCGGCAATTCTTCCGCGCCGGCGCAAATCTTATCGCCGCTTGACCCGGGTTGTCCGTTAGTTCTATACTCCCGAACTATCGAATCAAGCCTCAAGCTCTACCGGAGAATCGTCATGGCAAAACTCGCAGGAAAAGTCGCGCTGGTGACCGGCGGCAACAGCGGCATGGGACTGGTCACCGCCAAACTGTTCGCCGCCGAGGGCGCCAAGGTCGTCATCACCGGCCGTCGCAGGAAAGACCTGGACGACGCGGCCAAGTCCATCGGACCCTCCGCCCTGGCCGTTCAGGGGGACGTGTCAAACCTGGCCGATCTGGACCGGCTGTTTGCCGTCATCCGGGAAAAATTCGGCCGCCTCGACGTCCTCTTCGCCAACGCCGGCATCGGCGAGCTCGCCCCGTTCGGAGAGGTGAGCGAAGACCAGTTCGACCGTCAATTCGACATCAACGTCAGAGGGCTCTTCTTCACGGTGCAGAAGGCACTACCGCTCCTAAGCGACGGCGCCTCGATCGTCCTGAATTCGTCGATCGCCGGGTACACGGGAATGGAGGGGCTCAGCGTCTACAGCGCCACCAAGGCGGCGGTCCGGTCTTTCGCCCGCACCTGGACAAACGACCTCAAAGCACGCAAGATCCGCGTCAATTCCCTCAGCCCCGGTCCGATCGAAACGCCGATCTTCGGAAAGATGGGTTTGAGCCCGGAGCAAGCCGCCGGCTTCAAGCAGACGTTACCCACGATGGTCCCGCTGGGTCGGATCGGCAGTTCCGAGGAGATCGCCACCACCGCCCTGTTCCTCGCCTCCAGCGACAGCAGCTTCATCACCGGCATCGACCTCACCGTCGACGGCGGCATGGCGCAGGTCTAGGGACCCGCGTCTCCACGGGACTTAAGGTGAGACTGCTCAAGGTGACATCCATGTGACATCCATCATTTTGGAAACGTGGACGCCGGCGAGCGTGTCCTTAATATTTCTTGCCCACGGAGCCCTTGCTAAAGTAGGCTGTTGTGCAACCTAACTGAAAGCAGGAGATCTCCATGAATCTAAAGGGCGCTTCCCGCCGCCACGCGCAGATTGAAATGCTGGAGTCCCGGCGGCTGCTTTCCGCCGCGCCGGCATCGGTGGCGGCGATGCATGTGGGGGCGACAGCCGTGCACACGCACCCGACCCCGCCGAATCTCCTGGGCGTTTACGACGGTGGCTTCACCGGCAGTAGCCTCGGTTCCCCCGCCAGCGGCGATCTGGAGTTCGATTTCACTTCCGAGAGCAAGGCTGGCAGGCTTTCCGGCAGCGCCGCCGTTCCCGTCGTCCGTTATGCCGTGTCCGGCTCGATCAATGTGAAAGGGAAGTTCTCCCTGCACGGCTCCCGACCCAATGAAACCCTCAAGGTCACCGGCACTGCCAGCACCGACGGCACCATCCTCACCGGCGACTTCATCGTCAAGCTAAAGCACACCCACGCCGTCTTCCAGGGCACCTACACCCTCAGCCTGTCGAGCCGAATTTGAGTTCGCATCGTAGGGGGCCGCCACCGCACCCTTGACCGGCGGCTTGGGCACACGTGCGCCTGCACAGGCGTTCGAAGGAGGCCGGACGGGGGGGACTGAGTCGGCGGGCCACTCAAATCCAGCGAAAAATGCCGAGTTATTCGATTCTTCACTATTTAGCAACAAATAGACATTTTTGCTTCGCGAAAAAACGGGGTGCTCCAAATGTCGCGAATGTCGCGAAATGTTGCGAAATGTTAATCCCGTTCGGCCCGGCGGTCGCTTGCCTGAGTAGATTTCGTAAATTTGCCTTTCCTGTATCAAGGCGG
>DATHPP010000201.1:0-5005 GCA_035483795.1 Tepidisphaeraceae bacterium
CACCCGCCCAGCAGCTCCAGCCAGCCGGCCCAGTGGTCGCGTCGCTTCAGGTGCGCCAGCTCGTGGGTGATCAGGCCCGAAAGCGCCACGTCCGACAAGCCGGAAAGCTCTGCCGGCCAGCACAGCAGCGGCCGGCCGAGCGACCAGACCAGCGGCGAGCCGATCCCGGCGACCCGTCGCACAGCGGGAACTCGCGTTTTCAGTCGCCCGGCGATCTCGATCACACGCCGCGTTACCACCGCATCGGCCAGCCCTGCGGCGCGAAGCCGGCGCAACATCCGCACAATCCTCACGAGCTGCACCAGACCAAATCCGATGGAGCCGGCAAGCCAGACTCGTGTCGCAACCGGCATCACCCAGCCGAACCATGTCTCCGCCGCTGAAGCTCGCGGAACCGCCAGTTGTTGCGGCGACGCGCGCGTGATCGGTGATGTGGTCCTGGGCGATGGAAAAGCGGCGGTCGATGTGTCCAATTCATCCGCCGTCGCAGCGACGTGATCAATCGGCACGGCGGATAGCGCGGCCACGGTCGCAATGTGCATCGCCGTGGGCTGTGTGCTTCGCAACCGCGAATCACCCATCGGGGCCGGTACGGCCGGCAGGATCGCCCACGGCCAGGCGACCATGGGCGGCGTCAGCATCTTCAGCAACACCACCAACCACAGCGCATGCCGCCCGACCGGCCCGAGCTTCCCGACGCGGCAGACTCCCCATACCGCCGCGGCCAGCACGGCGGTGACGAGCAGCGTCTGTAACGTCCACCAGAGCATCGTTCACTCCTTCTGCTCCAGCTCATCCAGCAATTTGCGAAAGTGGGCGATGTCCTCCGGCGAAAACCCGCCACCCTGAACCAGCGCGTTGACCAGCGGGCTGGTCGTCCCGTCGCAGATTCGGTCCGCCAGCTCGGACAATCCATTTCGCAGGAGCTGTTGCCGCGACACCGCCGCCCGAAAGACGTGGGCGGCGCCGCCCCTGTCGCTGGCGACGCATCCCTTCTCGCGCAGCCGCGACAGCAGCGTGAGAATGGTGTTGTAGGCCCACCGCCGTTTCCGCCTCCGGAGGCGGCCCTCCACCTCGCGCACGGTCCCCGGCCCTTTGTCCCAGAGGACCTTGAGCACTTCCAACTCCGCATCGCTCACCGGGGGCAGGGACGAACCCATGAAACTGTCTCCTACAGGCTGTAGGTGACATGTCTACTACACCGTGTAGGGGAGGTCAAGCGAAAAATCGGGATTCAGCAGCGGACCTCCAAGGTCGCGGTGATGCGGTGCTGGGCCCGCCAGCGACCGCGCACCGAGAAGCCGCGGCCTTCGGGTCGGCGCCGAACGAGTGAGATCGTCGGCTCGGAGGGTCTGAACGTCTCAAGCGGCTTCGACGGTGAGTTTAAGGCCGACGGCTCTCGTGACGGCCATCAGAGTGGAAAGGCGCGGGTTTCCGCGGATGGAAAGGGCACGGTGGAGGCTTTCGCGTTCGATTCCCGCGGCCCGGGCGATTTTGGCGAACCCGCCACGAGCCTCAGTGATTCGACGCAGCGCAATGAGCAGCACCTTCGGTTCGTCTGTATCCTCCAGAGCGGCCTTCAGATACTCGGTGGCGAATTTTCGGTCTTCCCTCAGCTTCCTGTTAATCATCTCGTCGTAGGACACGTTCGTTTTTGCTTTCATGGCTTGGCACTCCGGTGTTTGAAGTCCTTCAGATATTCAATGGCCCTGGCGATGTCGGCCGCTTGGCGGCGCTTGGTCCCGCCGGACAACAGCAGCACTTGTTGTGAACCTGTCATCGCGAAGTACACGCGGTAGCCGGGGCCATAGTCGATCCGAATCTCCTGCACGCCACCGCCAACCGGCTTGCAGTCGCCAAAGTTGCCGGCGGACACCCGGTCCAATCGCGCGGCGATGCGCGCCTGCGTCTTCGAATCCTCAAGTCCCGTCAGCCACAAGGCGAACGGAACCTTGCCGGTTGCCGTCGCGTACTGCCGCAATTCGATCACGACATCCATAGTGACTTATAAATCACTGCCTGTCAAGCTAAAAACACTTGGACGCGAAAACGCGATTCCGAGTCTTTCACCCCAGAGAACCTGAAACTTGGGTCGATACGGATGGTTCAAAAGTCACGTTCTGTCTGTTCTTGGTCGTCCTAAATCGCAAGAACCGGGAGAGGGCGATTTGGCTTCCTTATTGGCATGTCGTCGAACGCAAGAGCGCGAGGCCTTGAGAAGTACGGGCAGTGGGCACCATTCATGGACGCCCATCTGTTCGACGACATGCTGGCACAAGCGAGGGCGGCGGGCTTCGTCGCCTGATTACGTTGGCGCAAACGCATGCTTCGAGACACGGGCACAGCCTGGAGCGTCGCGAGATCGCGGGTGCAGCAGGTGCCGGCCCATTTCGGCTCTTCGCCCGCCACATCAGCTCTCTACCAGACGCCGGGTATCACCTTGTAACGAACCCGCGCCGCGTAACCCTTGTACCCTTCGAGTTGGTTCTGAAGCATGCGGTCCTCCAGGACGGTTCGCACGATCAGGATCACCGCCCCGAAGCCGACCGGAATCAGCGCCCAGAACGATCCCAATGCCAAAGGCATGCCGGTCACCAGAACGCCGGCGGAGGCGTAGAGAGGATGCCGGACAATGGCGTACGGGCCGGTATCGACGACCTTCTGCCCGCGGTCCGTCTGAATGCGAACCGACGGCTCGGCGAACTTATTGACGGCATAGACCCAGTCTCTCTGTGTGCTTCTGTGACCTCGGTGGTTAGTCTTCTTGAGTGGCGTGCGGTCGCGAACTGTCATTCGCACAGCGATCTGCTTCCATTTCGGCAATGGCCCGGCCTATAGCCGTGGGGCGAATCCTGTGTCAAAAGAACGCGCAGTCTGAGTAAATCAGTCAATGCAAATGGTGAGTTTCCGATGCGTGGCGAACGCAACGATCAGATAATGGCACGACGCAATGTTACGATAAATGGCACAAATGGCACTGTGCATTTTCAGTGCCAAAAGTTGCCAAAAGTGCCACGCGGAGGTGGAGAGGCCTGCGCGCGGCTCATCGAAACCTCGAGTCATGGGCCAAAATGGGCCAAACTGGGCCATGATGGGCCACACGGGCCGGTGAGGCGCTCCGAGGCGCTTCTGGGGAAAATCAAACCCGAGTCTGGTTCAGGGAATGTCTCACCCGCGCCCGAAATGTGAGACATTTCGGGACGGGACATTTCGAGACATTTGGGACGTCGGTCCGGCGGTCGCTACTTGGCCACGGCGGCATTGGGGACGTTCAGGTGCGGGCGGACCAGCTCGACGATTTTGTCGAACACGGCGGGGTCGCTGATGGCCAGCTCGCTGAGCATCTTGCGATTCAATTCGATGCCGGCGGCAACCAGGGCGGGGATGAAACGGTTGTAGTTGATCCCGCGGCCGCGGAGGGCGGCGCTCAGGCGCGTCACCCAGAGCTGGCGGAAATGGCGTTTTTTCTGCCGGCGGTCGCGGTAGGCGTAGACGCCGGCCTTGCGAGTGAATTCCAGGGCCTGGCGGTAGATCGTTCCTGGCCCGCCGACGAAGCCTTTGGCTCGACGGAGGACACGTTTTCGTTTGCGGCTGTGGGTTGGGCCGCCGGTCGTGCGGGGCATCGGACATTCCTTTCTATTGGAGCCAGAGGCACTCAGCCCTGAGATTGGGCGGGCTTGGCTGCGCCGGCGACGCGCCGGAGCTTGTAAAGATTGATCACGCGGTTACTTGGCCGCGGCAGCTTCGGGTTTGGCCTGGGCGGCCAGCGCCCGCTCGTGGGCAATCTGGTTGGGCTTGCGGCCGGAAAGGCCGACGAAACGGCGCATGTTACGGGCGTGGCCTTCGTGCAAAAGCTGCGGTTTGCGGAGCTTGCGGCGTTTGCCCGCCGGGCGGCTGCTCATCAGGTGCGAGGTGAAGCCGTGATGAGCCTTCACCTTTCCCGTCTTGGTCACCTTGAAACGCTTGGCGACCGCCTTGCTCGGCTTGTACTTGTAACCCATCGTCGGTCCTTCAAAAGAAAACGCCGCTCCATCTTCGGGAGCGGAGGGGCGAAGACTATAGCAATAGCCCAAAGTCGTGTCCAGACGACACCGAAGCCAACCGGATTCTGCGATGGCGGCTCGGTCAGCGGACGGATTGGTCGCCGACGGAGGTATGGGAACTGCTGTCCACCAGCAATTCCTCGCCCGGTGCGCCCTGTGCCTTCTTGCCAGCCTGGACCGGCGCCTCGCTGCTGGCAACCATCTGGGCGCAGGCCCGGCGGACCATCGCCACGTTCATGAAACGCCCGGGGCAGTCGGTGGCCTTGGTTTCGCCGTGGCCCAGCACGTGGTCGGCGGAGATGTGATACGTCTTCATCAGGTAGGCTACCAGCCGCTCCAGCGACTTGATCTGATTGGGAGTGGGGTGGGTGACGTCGAAGTTGCCGACGAGGCAGATTCCGATGCCGTGCTCGTTGTACTGATTGCTGGGCGTTCGATCGTGCGCGCCCCATTTCTGCTTGGGCCAGCGCGGGCCGACTTCGATCTGGCCATCGCGGGTGTCGGTGCCGTTTCCGATGACAAAGTGATAACCCAGCTCATCCCAGCCCTTGTCGCGATGCATCTTGTCGAACTTGCGAGCGCCGCCGTCGGGCGTGGCGCTGTGGTGAACGACGATCCAATACCACTGATTGCGCGGCGCAAACGGAATCCACGCCGCGGGAATGGAACTGTCGGACGCGGAGGGCGGCGGCAAGACCGGTTTTGGGAGCTGCGCGACGGGCGGCGGGGCTGTTGTCGCCGGCGCAGCCGGACGATCCGAGAATACCGGCCCGCTGAAATTCGGCGCCGGAAGGTTATCGACGACGGAAACCGGCTTCTGCGCCTGGCATCCCGCCACGACCGCCATCGCCGCTACAAACAGAAATGAACGCACAGTAGCCATCCGTGGCCCCTTGCAATAGATCCAACTCGGCCTCAGCTTGCCATCTCTCTTTTATCGGACGAGGGAGTCAAAATCCAGT
>DATHPP010000202.1:0-6520 GCA_035483795.1 Tepidisphaeraceae bacterium
GGCGTCGACGATCAGCGTGCCGCCGGATTTGGCAAACCGCAACAGCGCCTCGCGATCCTGGGGTGCGAGCGTCAGGGCGCCGGTGCCGGTCAGATGGGCCACCTTGTAGCCGGAGAGCTCGCCGGGCTTGAGCGGCTTGATCTGAAGATCGGTCTTGAAGCGGTTGTGCATGAGGGCGGCGAGTCGCGGCCAGCCCGCCGGCTCGGGGTCGGGATTCTCGCCAACTTCCAGCCGGGCAACGGCGATCGTGCGCGCGGGCTTGACCTTGGGATCGGGCTTGACGAGATACGTCTCGCCCCGCGTCAGCACGTTGCGCTTGTCGCTGGCGTAGAGGAAGATGTTGGCGCCCAGCTCGAGCAGCGGCTCGTCGCGGCGGGCGTCCTTGGGATCGAGCCGCGTCTGCCAGGCCCGGCCGGCGTCAACCGTCGGAATCAGCAGCATCAGCTTCCTCACCCCATTGCTCAGCTCCATCAGCCGCGGCTTGATCTGCCAATGGGAAAACTGCTCGCGCCAGATCAGATCGCCGGGCGAGGGCTCCTTGAAGGAATAGCGGGGGAACAGCTCGCGGCCGAGCTTCATGAACGTGTTGGCGAAACCGGCCTCGCCCACGTCGGCGTTGCCCAGAATCATTCCGCCCTGCTCGACGTACTGGCGCAGCGTCTCCTGCTGGCCGGAATCGAAGCTCAGCGGCCGGCTGCCGCTGATATACAGGATCGGCGCATCGTGCAGTTGCTCGGGCTTGAGCTCGAGGTTCACGACCTGCCAGTTGAAGAAGCTTTCCTGCTGCGGGCCGACCCACGACGCCAAGTTGGCCACGTCGCGCGGCCGCTCGTTCCAGACATCCGGCGGCGGGGAAAACTTGGGATCGGCCTGGTACTCCAGCTTCTCCATCAGCAGCGGCTCGCGGCCGCGGGCCAGAAACAGAAGCCCGAAGCACGTGTCAGGTATCGCGCCGCGGTCGCCCTGCCACGAGCCGTCCTCCTTCTGCTGCGAGACCAGAAAGTCCGCGCCCAGCTCATACCAGTCGGTGGTGCCGAAGAACCGCCGGCCGCTGGCGGCGCCGATCCGCTCGATCCCGTAGAGCGTGTAGTAGCTGCTGCGGATCGCTTCGTCGATGTGATTGTCCATCCAGGAGAGGCCGCGTTCGATGAACGGGTCTTTGACGCCGCCCTGGGCTTTGCTCCAGTCGCGGCGAAGCGTGTAGTCCTGGGTGATGAACAGCGTCGCGATTCCAGCGGCGGTCATGGCGGGCGTGACCTCGCCCTCCTCGCGATAACTCCAGCCGCCTTCGTTGGTCTGGGAGCGCTTCCAGGCAGTGTCGACGATCTGCCAGTATTGCGAGGGCACCTGCCCGCCCGCCTGCTCCAGCGCCCACATGCCCAGCACCGCGTACTGGCTGTTGCTGCGGTCGTACCAGTCGTTGGGCTGCGGCCCGCCCGTCATGCGGGCGGTCGGATCGAACAGCGGCTGGTCAGTTCCCGCCGGCAGGCCCGTCCAGTATCCGTAGAAGCCCGTCTGCGAAGGCCACTTCTCTACGATCGTGCGCGGCGGGGGCATGATCAAGCCGTCGCCGAGCATCAGCACGTTTCGGTTGACGAACTCTCGGGCCTTTTCCTTGGGGAGGAAAAGGACGATCTGCGAGTCCAGGCCAAGCGCGTAAGTTCCCTGGATGTTGGCGTGGAGCAGGAATTGCACCGCCGGCGTCAGCTCGGGGCTGCGCCAGTCCTTGCCGCCGGCCAGGAGCGCGTAGGTCGCCAGCGCCGTCAGCCCGCCCCACTGCCGGCCCTGCGTGCTGGGACGTAGGTTCGGTTCGGTGCCCGCGATCGGCTTGTCCACCTCTTCCCAGGTTCCGGCCTTGTTGCGATGGGCCAGGAGAAAAGCTTCCGCCTTGTCGATCGCCTGCTGCACCTGCTGCGGCGTGGCGCCGGAAGCGGGACCGGCGAATATCAGCATGGAAATGAAGAGAACCCGCGTTGCCATCCGGGCGGTCGGAAGGTGCCGAATCATTGGGTGTACCTACAATGTCATCCCGAAGCAATTTCGCGCAAGGAGCGAAATCGCCGATCCACATCTTACATCAGATTCCAACGTCTGGGCGGGTGCGAAATTGTCGGCAGTGGGACGGCGAGGCTCCTGCCGAGCCGCAATGGCAGCGCCGCAAGCTTCGGCTCAGCGGGACCTCACCCTCCCGATAGCGCCGATTGCGCGATTGCCCGCTCGAATGATTCCTATAGAATCACCCCGCGCCCGGCAGCTAGGCGGGCGCGAAACGAAGGAGACGACATGCGGTTGAAATGGAGTGCGTGGACGACGATCGGCCTGATCACGCTGGCGGTGGCGGGCTGCGGTTGGTTCAGGCCCCAGCCCGCCGGGCGCTACGCCCGGCCTGATGCGATCACCATCCAGCCGACCGAGGGAATGTGGGTTTACAACCGCCTTCCTGACCAGAGGCTGAAGGATTACTTCAGCTTCAATGTCGTCAAGCCGTGGTCGGACAACCTGCGGCTTTCCTCGACGCGCCTCGGCGCTTCGGGCGCGTTTGTGTCGCCGGATGGATTGGTGCTGACCAATCATCACGTCGCCGCCGGCGGGTTGCAGAATGCTTCGGGCCCCGGCAAGGATTATGTCACCAACGGATTTCTCGCCAAGTCGCGCGATCAGGAGATCAAGCTGCCGGGCCTGGAACTGAGCGTGCTGGAAACGATTGAGGATGTCACCGACCGCGTGAACGACGCGGTCAATCCGAAATTGACCGGGGAGGCCGCCGTCAAAGCGCGCAACGCGGTCTTCGCCCGGATCGAAGCCGAGTCGAAGGAAAAAACCGGACTTCTCAGCACCGTCGTCACGCTGTACGGCGGCGCGATCTACGACCTCTACCGCTACAAGCGGTACACCGACATCCGCTGCGTCTTTGCGCCGGAGATGGCCGTCGCGTTCTTCGGCGGTGATCCGGATAATTTCGAGTACCCCCGCTACGACCTCGACATCACACTCCTGCGCGCTTACGAGGACGGCAAGCCAGCACAGGTGCGGCATTACCTGCGCATGTCACTGACCGGCGTGCGCGACGGGGACCTGGTCTTCGTCAGCGGCAATCCCGGGACAACCGACCGGCTCCTCCCGGTGGCGTCGCTGCTTTCAATGCGCGATCTGAGCCTCCCGCTGGCGTTGGACGGCCTTGAGGGCGAGGAACGGGCGCTGCTCGCCTACTCCGAACGCGGCCCCGAAGAACGGCGGCAGGCGCAGCGGGAAGTCTTCGGCATCCAGAATTCGCTCAAGGCGCTTCGCCCACGGCTGGCGGCGCTCAAGTCGCCGCTCATCGAACGCAAACGCCAGACAGAATCGGCCATGCGCGACCAGCTCCGCCAGCGCCCCGACCTTCGCAACTACGGCAACGCCTATATCGAAGTGACCGCCGCCGAGCACCACCGCACCAGGCTCCTGTTGCCTTACGCGTTCATCGAGCAGGGCCGTGCGTTTTCCACTTTGCTTTTCGGTTACGCCCGAACATTGGTCCGCGCCGCGGAGGAGAAAGAGAAGCCTGACGATCAGCGCCTTCCCGAGTACACCACCGCCAACCTCGCCCCGCTCGAGCACCGGCTGCTCGCCCCCGTCCCGGTCTATCCGGAACTGGAGACCGCCACGCTCACCCAGTCGCTCAAGTTCTTCCGCGACAAGATGGGCGAGAATTCGCCGCTCGTGAAAAAAGTGTTGGGCAAGTCGCCCGAAGACCGGGCCAAAGAGCTGGTGAGCGGCACCAACCTCGGCGACGCCGCCGAGCGGAAGAAGCTACTGGAAGGCGGGCTGCCCGCGATCAAGTCCAGCGAAGATCCGATGATCGTTCTCGCCCGCGAGATCGATCCGGACGCCCGCAGGATTCGTCGCGAGTATGAATCACAAGTGACCGAGCCGATGACGCAGGCGTTGACGCAGATCAATCGCGCCCGCTTTGCCCTCTACGGCTCCAACCTTTACCCCGACGCCACCGGCACGCTGCGGCTGGCATATGGCCTGGTCAAAGGCTACGAGCAGGACGGCGAGAGAATCCCGCCCTGGACGACGCTTCAAGGCGCGTTCCAGCACGAGCAGGAGCACGATGCCAAGCCGCCCTATCAGCTTCCCGAGAGCTGGCACAACGCCAGGGACCGGCTGAATCTCACCACGCCGCTCAATTTCGTCAGCACCGCCGACATCACCAACGGCAACTCTGGCAGCCCCGTCGTCGACCGCAACGGCTACCTCGTCGGCATCATCTTCGACTCCAACCGCCAGGGCGTCGCCAACAATTACGATTACACCGAGGTTCAGGCCCGTGCCGTCAGTGTCGATTGCCGAGCCATCATCGAAACCCTCCGCAACGTCTACGGCGCCGATACGCTGCTGGATGAGCTGCTGGGCGAGAGGAGAATGGCCGGGCAGTGAATCTCCGCGCGAAGTGATCAACTCCACAATCGGAGAGTCCTGTCTGTGACACGGGTTTTCAACCCGTGCTGGGTGCGTTTGGATTAGAAGTAACTCAACTTGTGAAGCCGATCTTTGAAATCAGATCCTCAGCACGGGTTAAAAACCAGGTTAAAAACCCGTGTCACGAGAAACGTCTTTGTTCTTCCCGTATTTGAATTTTCTGGGCGCACCCTCGGGGGCTCGTCATTAAACAAACCCTCCTCCGGCGATTTCCCCGGAGGAGGGCGTTGGGAAGGAAGCGGTATGTCAGGCACCGCTCAGCTCAGCGGCGGCGGAAGCACGGCGCCGGCGGTCGTCCCGTTGACGGCGACCGTCAGGTTTCCACCCAGCGTCACGTTCACGGACTTGAACACGTCGGTCCCGACGTTGGGCATCGCGTTCCACTCGTTGGCATCGACGAACGCGAACGCATCCAGGCCGGGGCTGATGTAGTTCACGCTGCCGACGTGATAGTAGTTGTTCATCGGCGTCGTCGCGGCCCAGACGTTGTCGTTGAAAAGCGCGACGGCGTTGGCGGTGTTGGCCTTGATCATCACGCTGGTGGCGAAGTTGTCGCCGGGCTGGAGATTGGGAGCCGCGAACAGGTTGTTCGTCACCGTGATCACACCGGCCGGAGAATCCCCGTCGATCTGGAGGAACGACCCGATTGCTCCCTGCTGCGTGCCGGTGTTGTGCGTGAGGGTAACGTCGAGCATCTGCCGGTTCGGGAAAACCGGGTCGGTCGGCTGAAGCTCGAATTCCTGGTAATACTGCAAATCGGTGAAGTTATTGCTGATCATCGCGTGCTGGACGCTGCCGTGCATGAAGAACTGCGAGTTGTGCAGGATGTTCCCGTCGAATTTGAACCAGGGGACGATGGTGTTGGCGGGCATCGCGTCATCGGGGCCGGTCGAGATCGTGGCGTCCGACAGCGTGTTGTCGGTGATGTAGACGTACGAGCCGGCGCGGATGTTGATGGTGGTTTTGGGGCTGTCGTTGGGATCACCGGCGGCGTCCGAAGGATTGGCGAAGTTATTACCGGCAATGAGCACGCGGTCGGTGGTGGTGAAGCTGCTGCGGACGATGTGCTCGCGCGTGGAGTTGACGACGGTGTTGCCCAGTATGACCTGGTCGTTGCCGTTCATCCACACGAAGTACCCGCGCAGGCCCTGCATCAGCGGGGCACTGTTCCCCTGCACCAGCAATCCGCTGGGCGCCTGGTAGGCGTCGACGGCGGTCTCGATGTTCAGGAACGTGTTGTTGAGAATCGAGATGTTGCTGCCTTGCGGGTAGATGCCGGTGGCGCTGATTTCGGGCGCGGAACCGTTCACCGGCGTGTAGACCGAATCAAACGTCAGATTCTCGATCACCACCTGGTTACTGACTGAACCCAGGTAGAAGATGCCATATCCACCGCCCGGCACCTTCACCAGATCGGGCGCGTTGCCGCTGCCATAGGCGCCGATGACGACGTTGGAATTGTTGATCTGGAACGTGTCGCCAAAATCCCAACTCTCACCGCGGTGGAACAGCACGGTCGTGTTGTTCGTCAGGAGCTGATCGGCCCGCTGCCAGGACTTGACGGCGCTGCCGGGCGAGAGGCCGTTGTTGGAATCGTTGCCGGCGGATGAGTCGACGTAGATCGTCTGCCGCGTTGACTGTCCGACCGTGATCTGCGTGCTGACGGCGCTGCTTTGACCATTACTGTTGGTCACGGTCAGAGTGATGGTGTAGGTACCGGCGTTGCTGTAAATGTGGCCGGCGCTCCACCCGGTCAGCGTGTTGAACGGACTTCCCCCATCACCGAAGTTCCACTGGTAGGTGGCGGTCAGCGGATCGCCGGAGACGAGGTTGGAGGAGAGGCCGTCGACGAAGACGGAATGCTCGGCCTGACCGCCGATCCCGCGAATGTTCATGACCGGCGTTGGGGCGGCGGAGTTGCCGTGGTCCGAACCGAAAACCGTCTCATCCTGCCCATTCACGCTCACGGTGCCCGAAGAACCTGGGACGGGCGTCGGCGTGGGAGTCGGTGTCGGTGTTGGCGCGGGCGTTGGTTTCGGAGTCGGCGTCGGCGTGG
>DATHPP010000203.1:0-4257 GCA_035483795.1 Tepidisphaeraceae bacterium
GTCGGCTTCGTACACCCCGATCCCGCCCGCATTGCCGCCGTTACGAATCGCGACCTGGATCATGCCGGAGTGGCCGTCATGGACGACGTTGACCTCGTGCCGCTTGGCGACAGCGTTGCCGAGGAAATCGTCGAGTTCCGACTTGAGCCGCTTAGCGTATCGCCGGATGTGCACTGCCTTCGGGGGCGCAACGGCGGGGACCCCGATAGCGCGGCCATCATCCAGTTGCAGCCGGACACGGACCAAGTCCTCGACAAGGGCCTGGTCGCGTCCCTTTAGGTCGAGTGCCTCGTAGACTGCCTGGTTCAACCGCTCCAAAAGATCTTTCATATCGTCGCCCGCGACTGGGCCGACGCCTGCGCCGAATAGCGGCCGTTCGATTCGTTTCGCTAGAACCTTTCGGCTCGCCCGGGCCAGTCGGTCGTGTAGCGCCGCCCAATCGCCCAGGCGCCTCTCGTCAAGGCGCGCCACGGGTAAGGGCAGTCTCCGAAATGCCACCAGGTGCACGCGCGGCCGCTTGACGCCAAGGTGGCTGGCAGTGAGGAACTGGTGGTAGAGGGCGAAGTCGGAGTTGAGATAAAGAGTCAACGCCTTTAGAAGGCGGGCATCGCCGGTCGGGCTAACGATCCCGAATTGGCCCGACGGAATCACCAGGTAGTCGTCGTAGAACACCGCGAAGTTTCCGGCAGCACTCGCGACGACATGCGGCGGGCGACAGGCCGTGAGCCCACGAGTGCCGCCGCGCTTTCTGAGATAGGTCTTCTCATTATCTTTGATGGAATCCGGCGGGAATGCGAAAATCCGCCGGAGCCGCTTTAGCGGATTAACATCGAGCAGTTTCTTTCCCACAACCTCGTCGCAGCGCACGAGGTCGTAGGACGACTCGGCATCTACCGCGGTGAAGAGTTCCGGGCCTCGGGTCATCGTCAGCAGCCCGGATTCCTCCACTTTCCCCAGTGAGTCAAACCGCGCCTCGACCTTCTCGATCAGGCGGAGATCCAGATGGCTGCCCCATGCGGAGAGCTTCCACGGGAGCGCGTTGCCGCGCAGCGCATCCGACAGCCGAACGGAGCGTACCTCGCTTGCGTTAAGCACCAAGCTCCATGTCTCGTTCCGCCGCCCTTCGACCTGCGGGCGGGTGAGTTCCTGGTTGGCCACCAGAGGTGAATAAACGCTGATCAACTCCTCAGGGCCGGGGCTGTCCATAGCGCCCGTCGTTTCTTCGGGACGGACGGAATAAAAAAATGCCGCGGCGGGGTCGCGTGAGCGGCCAGCAAAGAGCGCCTCGGTCAGATTCGAGAAATTGGCGATCGAGTGGACGCGGAAGCGCCGGAAGAACGTCGCCCGGAACTGCGCGGAAAGATCTTTGAACAACACCAGCGCCGGTAGCAGGAGGCCGGCTACCGCGTCGGCCGCCATATAGCGTTCGACCTCCCATGCGAACGCCTCAGCCACCTCGTTGTCGCCCACCGGGGTCCGGTGCTCAGCCTGCCCCTGCATCCACTCCCATACGGGGACGTCGTCGGGTGCCAGTCGTTTGGGGTTCAAGCCCTTCCACGGCGGGTTACCGACAATCCAATCGAACCGGCGACGGCCGAGCAACGTGAGGCAATCTGGGTCGCGGCGGAAGAAGTTCTCGGCGAAGATGTTCGTGTTCCGCAGCGTAGGCAGCTTGAACTGAGTGTGGTCCTCCAGATCGGGCGGGTCACAGTAGTCGAGCAGCGTGAGGATGAGCGACATCTCGGCGACGCTGCACGCATCAGCGTCGCGGTCCACGCCGAAGATGCTCCGCTGTAGAAGGTCTCGAAGCTGCGCCGGCCGCGGCCGTGACGCGGCTGCGGGGTATTCCTTTTCGATCAGCCGGCGGTAACACTGAACTAAGAACGCGCCAGAGCCGCAGGAAGGGTCGAGGATGCGCATCCCACGATCGAGCGCCTTTCGATCCTCCAGCTCGGCCAGCATGAAGTTCACGACTGGAATCGGTGTGTAATACGCGCCAGCGTCCTTGCCGCGAGACCGCGCATCTCCCGTGGCCGCGTGCAAGAACTGCTCGTAAATGACGGAGAGTATTTCGATCGGGATGTATGAGAAATCGTATGCGCGGAAGTCGAGATAGAGCTGCCAGTTTCCTTTCGCGGTCGGCTCGTCACCGGCGAAGGTCGAGGCGACCCAGCACACGTGCCGGTCATCGGGCGAGCCGGCCTTGCCGAATAGGAGCGGAAAGACGCCCCCGTTTAGCCATGAATCAAGCCGCCCAATGACGCGCTGGAGCCCGCCCAACGTCGCGTGACGCCCGAACACGGACTCCTTCGGGATGCCCCAAGCGGTCAGCTTGCGGTCTGAGAGGATGTCGCGATCGCGAAGGTAATGAAGGTAGACGTACTTGCCGATCAGCGCGTGAGACACTTCCGCCGCGAGGCCGTTTTCACGAAGCCACTCGTCCAAGGTTTCTAGGTTCTTCAAGAGCGTCCAGTCTACGCGGGCGTCCGGCCGAAGCTGCGGCCCCCATGTCCGCCACAGCTCGCCGTCATTGATACCGGTCGCGTGAAAACCGGCGTCCGCCAATTCCGCGGTCGTATTGAACGTGCGCAGCAGATTCTTCGCTTGGCTCTGCGGACTCCGATCGAACTGGAAACCGGAATAGAGCCGGTAGCCGACGGGCGTCTCTACGATCAGAAACGGAACAACGTCTTGGTTCCACACCAGTTGGTGCGCGCGATCCGCCGCCGCCGCCGAGGTGGCGCGGCAGATGTAGAGCGCGGGGACACCAGGCGTGTTTTGCGTAGCGTCCGATGGACGAAGGGTGTAGACACCGATTAGCCCGGGCCCCGGCTCGTCCCCGCGACGCTTTTCCGTCGCGCGGCGAAAGATGTGCCCGTACGCCGGCGCGGTCTCGAAAGCGCGTTCGCCTGCCCGCAGGAAGCTCGGCGACCCGTCAAATGCGAGCTGCTTGAGCAGGTCGTCAGCCATTGCGGTCACCTCGCATCAGCCGACCACGTGAGCGGCCGCCCGGGCCTGCTGGCGCCGCTCGTGGAACGCCAACATTGCCTTGATGGCTGCCCTCGCCGCTCGAAGCACTGCGGCAGGCGTCCGCGCACGCTGCATGAAGCCTGGAAGCTCGCGGCACTCGGCAACGTAGCCGCCAGCATTGCCGTCCTTAGTCATGCGGAGCCGGTAGGAACGCCCGGAAAACTTCAACGTCTCAGACCACTCCTGTGGCAGCAACTCGACTTTCTGACTGGCTTCGGTGATTAGGAGGCCGAGCGGCACGCTCCAAACCCATTGTCGCGTCACCACGTTCATAACTTGGCGCTCGTCCGTCAGCAGGTAGACGTCCCTCCCGTCAGTGATCAGCGTCAGACGTGCTAGCGTCTCAGCAGCCTTGGCATCGGGGTAGTGCGCCTTGAGGTAACGTACGGCCGTGCGGATTTGCTGGAGAGGGCACTTTCGCTCGCGCAGCTTGCAGATGGTCAGGATCGCTACGACATCTTGAAACGTGTAGAGGCGGCGCGACCCTTTTCCTCTCGCCTCCTGCCCGGACGGCGGAAGGAGTTTGGTGCGTGCCCAATAGTCGAGCATCCGCAGGCTGGCCCCGGTCAGCTTTGAAACTGTGGCTGTGGAAAGCTGGACAGGCACCATGAGGGCTCCCGTTGATGAACCTGTCCGCATCATAACCCGATGCATTTCCATCGGCAAGGCGGAAGACACCAGTGTAGTACGATGTTAATGAGCAAGGACATTGCGCGGAGGATAGGTAACGGCGGAGAGGCGGCGGCCGTAGCTTTTGACGCTGTGCCCTGCGAAACGGCGATGAAAAACCGAGCCCGCGTTGTCGCGGGCCCGGGGCAGGGTCGACCTTATGGTACTCGGCGGCGCGTTGCCAGAACGGTTGCTCCCACGGCGAGCAGCGCGAAGCTCGCCGGCTCGGGAACGGCGTCGGCATTGGCAAACACCGCATCCAGACGTACGCCGCCATCGGCCGGGTCATTGGCTTCGCCGTTCAGGCGGACGTACCCGATCTGGCTCAAGCCGGACCCGGAGACGTCAAACCAGTTGCCCCCGCCGGAGTCGCCGAAGATGGCCGCGTAATCAGACGGCGAACCGTCGGTGGTCAAGGCCAGACGCTCGGCGTTGGTGCCCGTGCCGTTGAACAGGTTGTCGTCGGGCATCGGCGTCGTGAAGTCCGCGATGCTCAAGGCGCTCAAATTGGCTGCGGAGGTGCCGGCGCCGTAATTCCAGGCCGTTGCGGAGGTGCCA
>DATHPP010000204.1:0-2901 GCA_035483795.1 Tepidisphaeraceae bacterium
CGGTTTCTTTGGCGCGCTCGGAGAACCTCGAAGTCGTCGCGCAAGATACTGAAAATAAAAACCATCCCGTGATGCCTGTCCGCAAGGGACAAATTAGAGGACAGGCTAGCAGCAGATACTTCCACAAGGCTCCCAACGGGATCGTTGCTCCGATGCAACAATGCCTGCTTTTTTCGGTATTTGCCGTATCTGCATAGAGTGAAGGTCAGATCCGCGCTGTTGTTGCGGCGGGGCTCAATTGCGCGGCGAGGTCGGACATTTTTTTAGTCGAGGGTGGAACACATGAAACGTCTGCTCATATATCTTGCGAGTGCCGCGTTGCTGTTTGGTCCGCCGGCTGCACATTCGGCTGACCTCGCCGTCAAGGCCCCGCCGCCACCGCCACCGCCCGTGTTCAGTTGGACCGGATTCTACGTCGGTGCCAACGTTGGCGGCGCCTGGGCCCGTAACAATTGGACCGACACGCTCTTCCTCGACAACTTCAACAACGGCAACAACAGCAGATTCATCGGCGGCGGCCAGATCGGCGGCAATTACCAGATAGGCAACTTCGTCATCGGCGGCGAATGGGACTTCGACTGGGCCGGCAACAACAACAACGGCACTGGTGTCTTCATTCCAGGCGTTGGGAATATCGCGGTCACCAGCAATAATCACTGGATCACGACAGTGGCTGCTCGCTTCGGCTGGGCCATCGATCACTTGCTGTTGTACGGCAAGGCCGGCGGCGGCTGGGTCGGCAACAATAACCTGACCGTCACCAATCTCACGACGGGCGCGTCGTTCACATGCGGTACGCTTGCCCTCACGAACTGCGGCAACAACGCCGGGGGCTGGCTGGTGGGCGGCGGCTTCGAATATGCGTTCACGAACAACTGGACGTTGAAGTTCGAATACGACTATTTGGGCTTGGGCAACCGGACTTTCTCCATTCCGGCCACGGCCCCGTTCCTTGCCGGCGATACGTTCGTCTCCAACAACCGAAATGTTCAGATGGTGAAACTTGGGGTCAACTACCTGTTCAACTGGGGCGCACCGGTCGCCGCCAGATACTGATCGCTGAATCCACTTTGGACCCCGGCGGATCGCAGGGCTCCGGTTCTCCCGCCGGAGCCCTTTTTCCGCTTGGTCACTCATGCCGCTCGACATGCGCCTTCGGCTTCGATGTAGAGGGCTGTTGATCCGGTTCAAAACACGTCACAGGCGAACATCGAGATGGCGGATAGGCCAACGGGAGCGGCGGCTCTGCGAGCGCTAGTGAAGCACCTCGACCTCTGCCGCGCGGTCGGGATGGCGGCCGACGCTGCAAGTCGTGTTTTCGCATTTCAGAACCCAGACATACGATCGCGCGCGCCTATCCAAAGTCGGCAGGGGACGGCGGGCCGGCAGCAGCTGTGACGCTGCGGACACAGTTCATCGCTAAACGCTGGCCAATCGGAAACCCTGCCGATTCCGCATAGACGATCGATGGCGGTGTGGAGCTATGCTCTCTCATAAGTTGAGTCTCCGCGTGTGGGACTCTTGGCAGGGGCAGGGGGCCAGGAGGGGCGGAAGATGCGATGGGTAGGATTGGGCCCGGGGCCTGGTTTTTCTCGACGATATTTGTATTTGTGTGCTGGAGCGGTTGCAGCGCTATTGGCGTTTCCCGTCCAAATCGCGCGTGCCGATGAAGGCGGCGTCAGCTTCTGGATACCTGGATTTTTCGGCAGCCTCGCTGCTGTCCCGGCGCAGGCGTCAGGATGGTCGGTGTCCTCGGTTTATTATCACACCTCGGTTTCCGCGGGTGGCGACGTGGCGCGGGCGCGTGAGATCACGCTCGGTCGATTTCCCGCTAATCTGACAGCGACCGTGAGCGCGAACGTCAATGCAAATGCGGATATCGGCTTTTTGGCCGGGACCTACACTTTCGAGACACCTGTGCTGGGTGCTCAGGCCTCTGCCAGCCTGCTAGCGGCCTACGGCAACAACTCTACGTCGCTGGCGGGATCGCTCACAGGAGCATTGACGGTCCCGGGCGTCGGCTCGCTTCCGTTCTCGCGGTTCGACACCATCGACAGCTCGCTCACGGCATTTGGCGACCTGGTCCCGCAGTTCGCGCTGAAATGGAACGCCGGGGTGAACAACTTCATGACCTACGTCACCGGGGACATCCCGGTCGGCGCCTACCAGTCAACCCGTCTCGCAAATCTGGGAATCGGGCATTGGGCGGTCGACGCCGGCGGCGGCTACACCTATTTCGACCCAAAGACAGGGCATGAAGCTTCAGCAGTACTTGGATTCACATACAATTTCATAAACCCGTCCACTCAATACCAGAGTGGCGTCGATATGCACCTCGACTGGGGCGTGTCGCAATTCCTGACCAAGCAGGTTCAGGTCGGCCTCGTGGGTTACCTCTATCAGGAGGTCGGCTGCGACAGCGGCTCCGGCGATCGAGTCGGCTGCTTCCAGTCGCGGGTGGTGGGCGTCGGTCCGCAGTTCGGCTACCTCTTTCCGGTCGGAGATAAATTGCAGGGCTATCTCAACCTGAAGGCCTACGGCGAATTCGCCAACGAAAACCGGCCAGCGGGCTGGAACGTCTGGCTGACGTTCAATCTTTCGCCGGCGGCGACACCGCCCACGTCTTCAAGGCCAATGTTTACGAAATAGAAGCGCGGTGCCAACCGGCTTTGTGATGGACCTGATCGACTAACAAACCCGACGAATTTGGCGGATCGCGCGCGGGTGGAGGCTACA
Source organism: Tepidisphaeraceae bacterium (assembly GCA_035483795.1). Classification (GTDB taxonomy): domain Bacteria; phylum Planctomycetota; class Phycisphaerae; order Tepidisphaerales; family Tepidisphaeraceae; genus DASXMX01. The sequence continues at coordinate 2,737 of DATHPP010000204.1, forward strand.
GAACAAGCTATCGCGATCGAGTAGGCGGTGGCGACAGATGACGCAGGTTTCGGGCAGGCGACGCTGGTGGATCGTTCTGGTGGGCGTGCTCATCGCCTACCTGCTGCTTGCCTATGTGTTACTGCCGGCGTTGTGGAGCCATCACGAGCACGAGCCGGGCCTTGC
>DATHPP010000205.1:0-3474 GCA_035483795.1 Tepidisphaeraceae bacterium
GGCGTGGTGGTGGTGGTCGTGGTCGTGGTGGTCGTTGACGTGGTGGTCGTCGGCGTGATGGTCGTGGTTGTCGTTTTCTGATTCTGAGGCGTGCTGTTGCCCACCGGCTGACTTGCGGGGTTCGAGTTGCTGACGGAGTTCGTCAGCGTGTTGTTGTTGGTATTTGGCGGCCCGTTCTGATTGAAATTCGGCGTATTGGTGGCGGGTTGGCCGGAATTCTTGCTGGAGAAACCGGAACTCTGCGCCGACTGATCCGCACTATTGTTGTTGTTCGAGCTCGTGCCTTCGAGCTGGCTGAGGGCGGCCATCAGGCCGCCCTGCTTGAAGAGCGTCACAGCGCTAGGCAGGCCACCGGCTTTGGTGCTCACCTCGGATCCGGGCCGCCAGGCCGTCTGCGTCTGGCCGCCGGCGGTCACCGTCATGCTGTGGCCGAAGACGAAACCGGCAATCGTCTGGACCTCGGTGACGGACAAGATCGTGATGCCGCCCCGGATGCCGATCGTGCTCGAGGGGGTGGTGATGGTAATGGCGTTGGTCTTGCTGATCTTGCCGCCGACCAGACGCAATACGCCCTTGGAAGCGTTGATGGCGAGTTCGCCTTTTTGGGTGCTGGGATCGAAGACGAATCGATCGATGGTGAGCCGCGCGTTGGGGCCGACCGTGAGCGAACTGCCGTCGATGAACACCAGATGGGCGCGGTCGTTGGCGGCTGTGGTGATCAACTCGTTGGCTTGCACATCGATGCCGATGCGCAGAATGCGTTCGTTCTCATTGGGCGGCTTGCCGAGCGGATCGCCGTCGGCCCCAGAGGTGACGCCGACGCGCGCCCAAGCCGGACTGCCGATTGATAAAACCAGACCCGTCGTCACGAGCAACGCTGCGCGCAGCAGCAGCAAGCGGCCGCCGGTCGCGGTGCAAGTAGCCATCACACCCTCCATGCTGGCGTTAGAAGCGCCAGGTCACCCCAAACATGAAACTGTTATTTTCAAACGCGTAGTTTGGCACCGTTGACGCGCGTACGAACCGCCCCCCCGACAGGCTCAAGGTTGTACGGTCGTCGAACGGTACCGTAAGCACGAGGCTCAGAATCGTATCATTTTGATAGCGCATTGTGTTGGGATCGACAACAACATCCGGTTGATCATATATCCACCACTGCTCGCTGACCGACAGGTTGATAGTCCAGGGCAGGCCGGTTTTGAGCAAGGGATCGAGGAAACGAAACGCGAACCCGCCGCCGACGCCCCATAGGCTGTAGCTTTGCCAAGGCGCGATATCCGCATCGAACCGCTGGGCGCTGCCGATCGAGAACAGCAGCACCGTCGGCGCGAGCTGGTACTCGAAGGCCGTGCTGACGGACATGGAATTGCCACGATACTGGCTGTTGGTGGGCAGATAGCTGGTGTCCTGGTTGTCCTGCCGCCTGAACACGGCGACTGACGTGTTGCGGAAGCCGTTGGCCAGAAGCACCGTCGATTCGAGGCCGCCACCCCAGCTGCCGTAGTAGGAGGTGTCGTTGACCCAGACGTAGCCGCCGGTGACGAAGGGCTTCAGCGTGACGTCCTCGAAGATGCCGTTGAAGACCTGGAAACGCGGCCCGCTCGTCAGGTCGAGCAGGGAGACGTTCGCGGCCGATACCTGGAACTGGCGATTGGCATAAGCGGTGAACTGGGTTTCCAGCGCCCCCTTATCCTGATTGCCGAAGTCATAACGATGCCGGACTACCGCCGAACTCACGATGCCCCAGTCGGCCGTCCCCAGGCCTTGCTGGTTGAGGTTGGCCGGCTGTCCGAACAACAGCACGTTGGAGCCTGCGGGCCCGAGATTGGCGTTGGACTGGTAGCGCCAGCCGAAAAAGACTTCGCCGCCCAGGCTTGATGGTTTTGCCTTGGCCTCGATCTCGGCAAGATATTCCTGGGCCTTGCCGCGTACATCCGCGGGCAAAGACGGCGATTTCAGCGCCGTATCCAGATAGGTCCGCGCGACTTCGTACGACCCCAGGCGGTAATAGAGCACGCCCAATTCGAGCCGCACCCGCGGCAGGTCGGGATTGATCAGGAGCATGCGTTCGAGCGCCGAGATCGCGCCTTCGAGGTCGCCAGTCTGCGACGCCAGGCTGGCAAAGCGGAACAGCACATCGAGATCGGCCGGCTTGCTCAGCGTTTCCTGGAACGCGGCGTCGTACTGCTGCTTCAGCTCGGATGACGGGACCGGCGCTTGGGCAAAGGCGTGCTTCATGCCGGCGCCACCGGCGCACAACACGCCCGCCCAGAGAATGAAGACGCGGCCAAGCCGCTTCGCTCGACGCAAGATGCCTCGACTCCCCCGCTCGCCCTTCGACAAGGCGGCATTGGCTGTGCAATATCATACAGTAGATGCCGAAACGGCGGGATTGGAATAGACCGTTAACCTGTGTCTTTATTGGGATACGGCAAATCGGGGCGGAGGTGTGTGGCTTTCGTCACACCAGCCAGCTACGTACCACAAATAACCAGGACGCTGGCCAAGCCGCCCGCGCGGCCTGCATGCGCAGCAGCAGGCGCCGATATTGGCGTTCGCCCAGGGCGGCGACGAAACGCTCGCGGTCTCGTCCCAGGGTGGACAGCATGCGGTCCAGCATTACGGTGTAGGTGTTGCCCCAGTTGCGACTCGACAGATGCAATCGACCGCCAAGCACCGGATTGTCGGCCGCACCGTTGCGGCCGTGCAGGCGGTAAGAGTAGAGCGCGTCATCGATCAACAACGAACCCGCCACCATTTGCGCCATGACGACGACGTAGAAATCCATGTGCAGGCGAAACGTCTCATCGTCATCGGGAAAGACGAGGTCGATCAGCGAACGGCGGAACATCATCGACGAAGTGCTGACCCACACCCAGTGCACCACGCGCTTGGTGTAAAGACGGTAGGGCGTCTGCTTCTGCCACTCCGCCGACCGCCCCTCGGTGTCGAGCTTGGGCACACGCGCCGGATCGATCGGGGTGAAGGCGCGGTCGCGATCGGCGCTGGCGCGCTCCTTGCCGAACCAGTAGACGCAGCCGGCGATCAGCTTGCCCTGGCCGTCGATCAGCCGCGCATTGCAGGCGGTGAAGCCCACCGCGTAGGATTCGTTCAGATGCGCGGCAAGATGGCGTTCGAGGAAATCGGGATTCCACAGGTCGTCGGAATCGAGGAAGCAGACGAAGGTCGACTTGGTGGCCGCCAGGCCGCGCCGCGTGGCGCCGGTCTGGCCGACATTCTTTTCCAGGCGGATCAGCGAAAAGCGCGGGTCGGCCAACTCGTCCAGCGTGCGCCGCACCACTTCGGCCGAGTCGTCGGTCGACGCGTCGTCGACGACGACGCAGTCGAAATCACGCAATGTTTGACGCGCGACCGAGCGAATCGCATCGCCGATATAGTCACGGCAGTTGTAACACGTGACGACGACGGAAATGCCCGGGAGCTTCGCCTCGGTCACGACTTTGCGGGGCCGAG